>CAZGQQ010000082.1:0-8059 GCA_964527175.1 uncultured Treponema sp. | reverse complement strand
CGCGGGTCGCGGTTCGGTTTCTTGAGCTCTTCAATAATATCGCTGATGGTCTGGTCCCCGAGTTCATAGCGAGCCTTGAGCGTACTCCGTACTTCTCCGGTAACCTCGCTTTTCTGCTGGACGAGTTCATACACGACCCGGGCGGCTTCGTAGTTTTCGGGATGGACCCAACTGTTGTCGAGCGGGTCGCCGCTTTCCGGAATCTTGAGGAAGCCGGCACACTGCTCGAAGCTTTTGGGTCCCATGCCGGGAACCTTCATGAGCGCGTCGCGGCTCGTAATCTTTCCGCCCGATTCGCGGAACGCCACGATTTTCTTTGCAAGCGACCCGTTGATGCCGGATACGTACTTGAGAATTGAAAAACTCGCAGTATTAAGATTAACACCGACGTTATTGACCACAGAACCCACCACTTCATCGAGGGTTTCCGAGAGTTTCTTCTGGTTTACGTCATGCTGATACAGGCCAACGCCGATGGATTTGGGATCAATCTTGACGAGCTCGGCAAGGGGATCCTGGAGGCGGCGGCCGATGGAGATGGCGCCGCGGATGGTGAGGTCGAGGTCGGGAAATTCCTCGCGTGCCACGTCGCTCGCGGAATAGACCGAAGCACCGTCTTCGTCAACCACGGTATACAGAACGTCCTTGCAATGTTCGTTGATGACGGCGGCTACCACTTCCTGGACCTCATGGCTGCCGGTTCCGTTGCCGATCGCGACAAGCTGGATGTTGTATTCCCTGATTGCACGGAGGATGGCAGCAGCGGCTTCCACCGGTTTGTGCTGGTAAATCATGAAGTTGCCCAGGTATTTCCCGGTTTCGTCGAGCGCCGCGCACTTGGTACCGGTGCGGATTCCCGGGTCGACGCCCAGGATGCGGGTTCCCTTTATGGGCTGCTGCATGAGGAGGTTCCGGAGATTCTCGCTGAACACGGTAATACCGTGATCGTCCGCAGCGTCGGAAAGGTCCGAGCGGATTTCGCGAACAACTGCGGGGGAAAGGAGGCGGATCACCCCGTCGGAGATGGCGTCGCGATGGTAATTGTTCGCGATTGCATATTCCCGGGCGATAATTTCGATGGCTTCTTCGGCATCAATATCAATCTTGACATCGAGGGCGCCTTCGCGCTCTCCGCGATTTATGGCGAGTACACGGTGGGGTTTAATCTGGTTCACGGGTTCGCTGTAATCCCAGTACATCTGGTACACGCTGGTCTTTTGCGCGTTTTCGTCGCCCACGCCGGTAACCACGACCTTGCCGCTTTTCTGGTACCAGGAGCGGATGGCAGCACGGTGTTCGGGATTTTGCGCGATCCGTTCGGCAATGATGTCCATGGCGCCGGCGATGGCGTCTTTGGCGCTTTCCACGGTGAGTTCGGGATTTTCTTCGTCGGTCTTAACGTAGCTTTCCGCGGCTTTTTCCACAACGGCGGCGTTTTCTTTTTCCATGAGGTCGGCCAGGGGTTCGAGTCCGCGTTCTATGGCGAGCATGCCGCGGGTTTTCTTTTTCTTCTTGAAGGGAGCCCAGAGATCTTCAAGCTCGGTGAGTGTTTTGGCGTTCATCACGTTGTTGTACAAAAGCTCGGTAAGTTTTCCCTGCGCGAATATGCCTTTCACTATTTCGAGTCGCCGGGTTTCGAGATTATGGTAGCTTTTGAAGAGGTGATCGCAGTCGCGAACCTGTACTTCATCGAGCGAGCCGTGGCGTTCTTTCCGGTAACGGGAAATGAAGGGAATGGTGCATCCTTCTGCCACAAGCGATACTACAGCCGAAACTTGTGCGGGCTGTACCGTCAGTTCATCGGCGATCCGTCTGAGAATCGCCACTTCGTTTACTGCAAGTGCGTCTATCTGTTCCTGGGTAAATTCCATAAGAAGGCATGATATACGAAAAAAACCCCGCGGACAAGAGATACCCGCGGGGTTGCATGTTCAGAAAAGGATGATCCTCAGATCTTCCGGATAATTAGTACGGAATAATCAGGGAAGTCCATTAAATGCAGCATTTATCCGTATTTCAGTGGGTTCACCGGAATACCCGATATACACGTAGATATCCTCGCCACTATGATATGTCGAATGAAAAACAGGCGTATAATCACCCTCGCCAACAACATAACCAAGAGGATAATTCATCCGCAGCAGGCTTCCGTCTTCCCGGTAAACAGCAATTCTCGTAACTGTGAAGGTACCTCCAGAGTCATTTCCTACAGACACATCAAAAGAAGGTTCGGAAGCCAAATCATACCCGAAGCAATTCACAAAAAATCCCTTCTCGGGAATTGAAGATGCGTACAACTCTTTTGAAGTAGTTGCTTCACCATCAAAATCCACCCAATGCGGAGTAATGGGTTCCATGGGGACGGTAAAGATGTTTGTGGTGCCGGCCCGGATAACTGCGTTTTCCACAACACCAAACGAAGCCCGTCCATTAAAAAAATAATCAAGATCATCGGGCTCTCCTGATAATGGATTGCCCTCAATCAAATCGACAAACTCATCATCGGGGAGAAGGAGATCATCAATAAAATTGCGTTCAGCTGTACTACCATAATGTTCCTTGTGTACTTCCGTTGCGGCATAGAGGACGAACATGCCGTCGTAGGATCCGGCTTGAATGCCGGAAATGGTAATAGTCGCACCCAGAGTCCCGGAAATACGGTATGGTCCAAGGAAGGAGGGACTGTCCGCTGTAGGGCCGCCGATCATGCGAACATACAAATACCCCCCATCGGGAATAATCGCACGTCCCCCGCCGGGTGCCGAAGCATTCGCCGCCACCGCAGGAACAGAGAGGACTACGCTTCCGGTATCCGATCTTGCCGGATCAAGGCCCATGCCGCAGGATGCAAACACCATGAACAGCACCATTGTTGCGCACACGGTGCAGCAAACACTTTTCTTCATCTTTACCACCTTGTGTAAAAGCTGTGTGGAACTTGTATTCAATAATACTACAGAAATGGAGATTTTAAAGTACTACTATCAAAATTGTTGAAAATTTTCAACAATTCTGGCAGTAGTCTAGAAATAATACAGAGGCAGCGCGCGTTCTCCCTGTGAGGCATACTCCAGATACAAATACGACACATCATCAAAGGGCAGCGTAAAGATAACCGACTCCGGGCCGTCTGCCGGGATATCCCGGTTAAAGGTTTTTGACTCCAGCTTTGCTCCGGATGCGGAATACAGACTTACCGTCCCGGCATACACGATGCCCTCACCGTCAAAATTCGAAAGCATCACGTAAATTCTGTTTGCTCCCTTTGGTACAAGCCGGACAAATTGCTTACGGACTTCGCCTTTTGTATCCGGACAACGGGGAGGCGTACCGACAGGGCCTTCAAAAAGATCCGTTGACAGGGGAACAAGCGCCGCTTCAACCCGTTTCTTTCGTATTCTCCGGACGGACAGGTCCTGGAACAGGGCTACTGCACCAGAATTGGCCAGAAGATCCCGGGCAACCGGATCAGATCCCGCAAGTATCCAGAACTCTTCAGGAACCAGACCGGGAAGCGGCAAACGTGCCGCAGCTTCACCGGAAAGCAACGCCGGTGAATAATACAAGGCAAGGAAATCATATCGTCCTGCCTGGAGGCCGGAAAGAACAAAATCTTTACCGGGAGCAAGGGGAAGCGGCTCAAGACGTATTGTTTCACCTTTTGTTGTACCAACAACATAGATATATCCACCGGATGGCACCCGTGATTCAGGAACACGATTATCGAAGCCCGCATCATTGTACTGGGGAATTTCTCCCGGAACAGAAACGAAGCGTACAATTGTGTCACTTCCACAGGAGACCAGGAACAATCCCGCGGCACATATAAGCGCAAGCGGCATGATTTTATTAAAAGTTGAAGTTCTCATAATTGTTCACTATATCAAAGATCCCGGCGCCTGTGTACATTCCACTAGCCTTTCCGGTATTATAGCAGTACTTTTTTTATACGGGAGGCACCTACATGCCGGTAAAAATTCCCGCGACGCTTCCAGCCGCGAAGATACTCACTGATGAAAACATCTTTATTATGGACGATGCCCGGGCCCAGAATCAGGATATTCGTCCGCTCAAAATAGCAATTCTCAATCTCATGCCCACCAAGGAAATTACGGAAACCCAGCTGTTGCGACTTCTGGGCAATACGCCCCTGCAGATTGAAATTGTGCTTCTTTCAATGGCTTCCCATGTTTCAAAAAACACAAGCCAGCAATATCTCGATGCATTCTATCGCACCTTTGACAGCGTCAAAAATGAAAAATTCGACGGCCTGGTCATTACCGGCGCACCGGTAGAAAACCTGCCGTTCGAAGAAGTTGACTATTGGGAAGAAATGGTCCGGATTATGGACTGGAGCCGGACTCATGTATATAGCACGCTGCATATCTGCTGGGGATCGCAGGCCGGACTCTACCACCACTATGGCATAGACAAGCATCAACTCGACGACAAGGTTTTCGGGATTTTTGAACACCGGGTTCTTAACCCGCACCACCGCCTCGTACGCGGTTTTGACGACATCTTCCGTGCGCCGCACAGCAGACATACGACCATCAGAAAGAAAGACATCGAGAAAATTCCGGAGCTGGAAATTCTTGCGGAATCTGATGACGCCGGTGTTTTTATCATTGCAAGCAGAGACGGACGGGAAGTGTTTATTTCCGGACATGCTGAATACGACGCTGATACACTGGCCCGAGAATACGAGCGGGACATTGCAAAGGGTATGACGATCGATTTACCGCGTAACTATTACCCGAATGATAATCCCGAACAATTCCCGCCGGTAACCTGGCGGGCGCATGCAAACCTGCTGTTCGTCAACTGGCTGAATTACTTTGTGTACCAGGAAACCCCGTTCGATATAGAGAAAATCAACTAGGCTTTCTCTTAACGGATAAAGACAACCGTTGCGAGCAGAATTACCATGCCAAGAACTATTGCAATAGCGAACAGATGGAACACCCTCGTTCTGTTCATCTTGTGACCATTCTGACGAAAGTTCTCCTGAAGCAGGCGGAAAAGACCCAGCGCTACCGTATGGGTCCTGTTCTGTACAGTCGGGAAAGCACGCAGAAGACGCCGCATGCCGCGAGTCCGTTCAAGCAGCGATTCAAGCCGGGCCGAAAGGTGCCGATTGAAGGCAGTGTTCTCCGTTTCGAGAAGGGTGCGCATGTCCCGGAGCATTTCATGAAAATCCTTTCCCCGGAACAGTTCCCGCACCCCTTTTACCCCTGATACGGTCTCCAGAAAGACTGAAAGGGACGCCAGTTTCTCTTCGAAGCGTACCAGAGTACGCAGTGTATAGATCAAATCAATGAACAGCAAACCTGCAAGAATGCCGGCTGCTGACTCCGTCAACGATTCCGGAAGAGACAGCAGAAAGGATTCCAGACCGGGATGAATTACCCGTACACCAAGCAGGGCCATGAGCGCAAAGAGAACTGAATTCAAAAGACAAACCCGACCCCGAAAATTGAAGGGTAAATCAGAATAGTCCCACCATCTGGTTGAGAAAGCCGTTTCAAGCAGCCATGCTGTCATGTATTCAACAGCGGTGGTAATCACCATGGCGAAAAAAAACAGAAGCACAACAGATTCGGCAACCGGTTCGAGAATAAAAACAACAAGCAGGGCACCAAAACCGTATACCGGACACAACGGTCCGTGGAGAAACCCACGATTCACAAAACGCCGCTCCTGGATGCTGCAATATATAACTTCACTGATCCAGCCGATTATGCTGTACGAGATAAAAACCAAAAAAAGAAGTGAAAGAGCCATTAGAGGAGCCTCCCGGTTCTCCCCACAAATATAGTGAATGGTGCTGTTATGCGTAAAGGGTTTACTGCAACTGGAGGACAGAGTGAAGGCTTTTCTATATACTGATATACATGAAGAAGAATGAACCGTTTTCTGTTATATATCAGGACGAGCACATGGTCGCCCTCAATAAATCCTCAGGTCTGCTTGTTGCAGCCGATCGATGGGATCCGGATGCTCCACGACTTGATATCCTCGCGACACAGTCTCTTTGCGCCGAAGGCGAACGCCTCTATGCTGTTCACCGTATCGACAAGGACACCTCCGGTCTTGTCGTCTATGCAAAAAGCGCGGAAGCACACCGCGAGCTGAGTCTGGCATTCCAGGAGCGCAGGATTCAGAAAACATACCATGCTCTTGTTCACGGACGCCCGCTGTGGGAGGAAACAGAAGTGGACATCCCCCTGCGGGCAGACGGGGACCAGAAACACCGAAGCGTCCGTGATATAAAAAAGGGGAAAAATGCAACAACCCGGTTCAGGGTTCTTGCCGAATGCGGACCGTTTACCTGGCTGGAAGCCGATCTCATTACCGGAAGAACTCATCAGATACGGGCACATCTTCAGTTGTCGGGATTTCCCATCGTCTGCGATCCATTGTACGGCGACGGAAAACCGGTTTTTCTTTCAGCGATCAAACGATCCTGGAGGGGAGACCCATATGAAGAGCGCCCGCTCCTTGACCGACTCGCACTGCATGCTGGATCAATCGTGCTACGCCATCCGGTAAGCGGTGAAACAAAAACCTTTACCGCTCCATATCCCCGCGATCTTGACGCCCTGCGAAAGCAGCTCGTGAAGATGTACGGTTCTGACCCACTGGATGGGTCCGGTCCAGTTCAATAAGCAACGCGCCGCTCTTTGAATCCCGTTCGAGCTCTTTCCGGTTCGGACGAGGAAGCTCAATACAGTGACCGGAATGGCACCGATCAAGATAGGCTCCTGCTTCATGTCCACCGCTTACCAGAACCATTCCCAGATCGGAACACCCGTAACGGCCGGTACGGTACCCCGGCAACCGGATGGGATCTGAAAGAATGCGAATGCGGAGGGGCGGGAAGAGTTCATTCATACGGGAAAGCATGGCAAGAGGCTCTTCGGTTACCGCAGGATTGGCCTGTGGTGGCGCCGCTGTGACATCCATCCCTTTGCAAAACACAAAAGACAATGCCGCACGATCCTTGGCGAGCCCTGCCTGATCAGACAGTTTTCTGAGTTTCTCGGGAGCAACCATGGTATCAAAAACAAAATGACACCACTTCTTTCCCCGTTCTCCGGGAAAGGGACATCGCCCGTTATGCGGACAGGGAGATTCCGGAGAGAAGCCGTTGTTCATGAGCGCACGACGTATCAGTGAAACAAAATTCGCGGTACGGGGGATTCCCGGCTCAACTACCAGAATGGACGCCGCCGGAAGTGCATAGCTCGCAAGATCGCGGGCCTGCGTATCTGCGAAGTCATACACAGATACGGAGTCGTCGAGATACATCTCGTTGAACATGTTCGCACTTGCAACAAAGGCAACTTTCTTGCGAAGGGAAACCCCCATGGATCCCTTAACCCGGATTATTGTCCAGGGCTCCTGTCCGGTTTCCGCTGCAATTTTGAGAAAGAGTTCCTCTCCCGCAGAAAGAGCTCCGGCTGAAAGATCGACACAATACCAGGTAATCGGAACACTCCGAAGATCTGGCCGCGCTATCCAGAGTGCAATGGGCAATGTCAGCGGTCCTGATCCCAGATCAGCGGCGGTATCACCACTTTGCAGGGTCAGGGGTAATGTGGAAAAAAGACGAACAAGACGAACCAGATTCCACCACTGATAATACCGGATATACGCTGAAAGGGTGGCGGGATCATTCATGTACCCCTTGCGCCGTTCCGACCGCTCATCAGTAAGCTCATGGGACAGATTACGAATATCTTCCGGGAGCTGCTGCAATTGTCGACTGTCGAGGGGTAGAACATCGAGAGAAAGATCAAAAAAGCGCGCAAGAAGTTTTTCCGCTTCCCTGCCAGGATCAGCAAAAACGGGAGTACCTTCGCCAGGTGGCGAAAAGGGACGAAAAGGACGTCGCGGGGATGTCTCATTACGAACGGCATCGCTGCTATGAAGATGACGTTCATCACGGGGGGAGCCGGCTCGGCCGCCGCGGGGGGCGCTGCTTCGCTCATCACGGGGGGCGCCGGCTCGGCCGCCGCGGGGGGCGCTGCTTCGCTCATCACGGGGGGCGCCGGCT
>CAZGQQ010000081.1:1833-8073 GCA_964527175.1 uncultured Treponema sp. | reverse complement strand
GTTATACACGAAGCGTCATGTGTGGACTCATCAGGTGCAGCAGGCTGAATGGATGAAAGATATCTGGTTAAGAAGGAAGAAAAACCCGCCGGTGGTGTGCTTCCGGACGGGTGTTGTGCCTCAAAAGGGGCAGCCGGGCAACGGATGGGTCGCCCGGCATCTTGTAGTGTGAGTGTTTTTTCTGCTACCGGGTTTCAACAATTTTGATAGCAGTAAATTTGCCTCCCTGTTCATAAATATGTATACTTAGGTTAACTTTAGGAGGCGATTATGACAAAAATCACCCTGGGCGGCATGCCCGTTGAAACAATTGGTTCATTACCCCCGGTCGGTAGTACTGCTCCCGATTTTTTGCTTACCCGACAGGATCTTTCGGATGTAACCCTTGCCAACTTCAAGGGGAAAAAGAAGATCGTCAATATTGTTCCGAGTCTTGATACCGGCGTGTGCGCTGCCAGCGCGCGGCGTTTTGACCACGATGTTGCCGCGCTCAAGGATACCGTTCTTCTGACGGTTTCCTGCGATCTTCCCTTCGCAATGGAACGGTTTTGCAAGGCGGAAGGGCTTGATACGATCATTTCTCTTTCCCAGCTTCGTGACCGGAAATTCGGTACCGACTGGGGTGTTACCATGACGACGGGACCTCTTGCCGGTCTTCTTTCACGGGCCGTTGTGGTACTCGATGAGAACGACACGGTCATCTATACCGAGCAAGTACCGGAGATCAAGCAGGAACCTGATTACGAAAAGGCTCTTGCGGCGGTTACTGGCTGAGATCGACTTCCGCGTCGCCGTCGGCTTTCAGGAGGCGGTTTCCAAAAAAGCGTATGCCGAGAAGGCCGAGCGGTGCGGTGAAAAGTATTGATACAACAGCAATGGCGAGGATGGCTTTTCCTTCGGGAATGCCGCGGCCCAGGGCGACTGATCCGAGCGCAGCCTGCACCGTTGCCTTGGGCAGGTACGCTATTGCGCAAAAGAGTCGTTCCCGCCAGCTGAGCGGGGATCGCGCGGTGGCGATGAATACGCCGATCGAGCGGAATACGAGTCCGATGGCTATAACCATTACGCCTTTTCCTCCCGCCTCTAGCGCTACTTCGGGATCGAGTGCGTATCCGATGAGAACGAAGAGAATTATTTCGGCAAACACCCAGAGTTTGGAGAGTTTACGGGACAATTCGTGCGCGATTTTCTCATGGCGTTCGAGTATGACGAATCCCGCAGTCATGAGGCCGAGGAGGGCGGCAAAGTGCAGATGATCCCCCACGCTGACCAGCAGGGTTCCGCACACCAGCAGAATGAGCGTTTTCTCGGTCGCCCGGATTGACTCGTGATGGCGGGAAAAAAAGAATGACAATACATATCCTGCTACCGCCCCCGCCGCGATTCCGACGATTATCGATACCGGTACCGAGAGCGCTGCCATGGCGAAATTGATATTCCCTCCGGACGCCAGACCGAGGAACACCGTGAACAGGGTTATGGCGAATACATCATCTATTGAGGCACCTGCCAGAATGAGGGTGGGAACTTCATTCTTTTTGCCTCGTCCTTTTTCTTTGAGGTCCAGCATGGAGGGAACCACAACGGCAGGTGAAACAGCTGCGACCATGAAGGCCGTGAGGGCGGAGACGGTCCAGTCAAAGCCAAAGACCAGATGAAAGAGCATGGTCAGGGCGGCTCCCTCGGTAATACACGGTATGAATGACATGCGGAACGCTGTTCCGCCGATTTGCTTGAGTGTTTGACGTTTTATACCAAGTCCTGCGCGCAAGAGGATGACGATGAGAGCAAATGATTTGAGGTAGGGGTCGAGTTCCCAGAATACCGGCGGAGCCGCGGTTTTCGCGGTAACGGCGCAAACGACTCCGAATATCACCATGCCGAGAATGGAGGGAAGTTTCATCCGGGCAAAAAGGCGACCGGAAAGCCAGCCGCCGGCCAGAACCATTGCGAATACTACATTAAATGGTACAGGGTTCATTGTGTGTCCTTTTTCTGTGTACTGCAGTGTACCCGTCACGGTTATACCTGTGCAAGATACCTTTCCAGATGATACTGTTTGTTGCAAAAGCAACGGAATCAGGAAAAGATCCGGACTATACTCACCTACCATAAGGAGATTATGAAAAATGAATGTTACCCTGATTCGTGAGCTCAATGCTGATCATGCCATTCTCATGCGGGCGGTGGATACCATCCATTCGGCCCGGGGATATTCTGAAGAAGTACGGGATTTGCTGGTTAAAACCCGGAGCGCCCTTATTCGACATCTTGAAAAAGAAGAAAAGGAGTTTTATCCCGTCATGCGTGTAGCCGCAGACAAGAATCCCGAGCTCAAGAATACATTGACGGTTATGGGGCTCGAAATGGACCAGATCGCCAATAAAGCACTGGAACTTATCGAATCCTGGATACACAATGATGGCGGATCATCATTTACCGATGAATTCAGCGCGTTTCGGACAATCCTTTCAGAACGTATTTCGCGGGAGGAAAAGTCACTGTATGCGAAGTACCTTAAGCTGGCCCGGTGATGACGGCGGTTGCTACTTCCTGAACAGGGACAGAATTCCCCGGTCATGGAGAATGCTGGCTACACCGAAGAGAATTACCAGTGCTCCGGCGACACGTACCAGGAAAATTCCGGTACTGCCGGGGAATATGAGCAAGATGAGTGCGATACCAAGCGATGCGATTGCTTCATAGAGATATCCGGTTGTATCCAGTCCGCTTTCTTTCATCCGGGTAACTGCGTAAATTTCAAGTACTGCCGATATGACAAGATGCGCAGCAAGGATATATGCGGTTATAACCCATACCGTTCCGGCCAGGGCAATCGGAAGAATGATTGCCAGAATACCGACGGCCATTCCCAATATTGAACGAATGGTCAATGTTCTGCGGAACGCCGGATCATCGAGTTCGTTTCTGAACCGTGTAAAGGTATACAGCCCGCTGGCAAACGCTGCCACACCAAGACTTATTACAACTGCGCCGATAAAACCCCTCGGGGCAATAAGCATGATGAGTCCTGTTATGGTAAATACTATTCCTGCTACCAGATAACTTCGCACGGTGTTTCTCCTTTTTATCAATGGGGGCAATTACACGACGATATTCACATGTTCGCCCGAAGACATTTCTGCGATTTCCTGAGCCGAGTCCATCATTTTTACCAGTACTTCTCCATAGGCGCGCATGTCATCGAGTGCCATACGCTGAACATGCACAGTTGCTTCAAGCTGCACTCTCTGGAGAGGAAATGCAATAGAAACCGGTGTACTATTCACAACCTAAACGGTACTGCACAATCATGTCGCTGTCAATATTTTCTCATTTAACACGACGAAGCATTTCCACAAACGAAATTCCGGATACCGGCTGATTCGGAAAGAAATTCTTTCCGTCCGGGAGGTTCATAATTTCCCATTCAACACAGCCCATGACGGAATCAAACCATCGTGAACCATGGGGAACATCGGCAATAGGGCTCCGGGGATTGGGAAGGGTGCGGATACGGTCAGAATACCGCGTTTTCAATGCAGGCTGAGCGCGGTATTCTGCGGTGAGCTGCCAGAGCAGCCAGGCTGCATACGCACGGGTCATACGATCCTGCAACCGGATGGTCCCAACGGCATCTACCGGGATAATGCCCCGGGTGTTAAGGTCACGATACAGCTGCTCAGCGGTCCACTGAGAGCCGGCGGTTGTATTGGCGAGAAGAACCGTTTCATCACGAATGAGAATGAGGGCATCCCCAAGCGTTATTTCTGTCTTAACGGCCAGATTTCCCGACTGTTCTGCATGATCCGGCGAAAGCGAGCGTAGTTCCCATGCCCGGTTCCGGGATTCTTCATAGGTTGTTCGGTAATAGTCGGGAAGGGACGGAAAGGCTGAATCAAATGCGGCAACAGCTTCGCGGTACCGTCGCAGCTGTTCAAGGGTACGGGCCCGTTCTATTTCAAGAACCGCCGGGGTGTCTGCAAGAGTGCGGAATTTATCCAGATACTCGAGGCGTTTCTCTGCATTCTGTTCAAGACGGGACTCAAGAACCGCAACAGCCGCTTCGCCGGCAGCACGTGTTTGCGCCATACGGAGTGCCCGTGCCGCTTCAGGTTTTTTTCCCTCGAGGAGAAAGAGACGACCGGACCATGCAAGGAGTCTGGCCTCAAAAACGGCATCCTTTATGTCCCGGCTTTCCAGGTTTCTCACAAGAGCTCTGGCGTCGCGAAGTTTCTGTGCATCGGTCATGGTATCCAGCGGAACTACTGCAGCGGCTACCGCGGCAAATTCCTCCGAGACTTCTTCATTTGCGGTTGAAGCCAGTATGTCTCCCTGCAGTGATGCGCATGAAAAAAGGGAGATAAATGATCCGAACAGGATCATGACCAGAACGGGCCGGATTGTGAACATATGTGTATCCTCCTATCTGAGTTGCCAGGCGTATAAGCGGTTGTCCATTCCGATTGCAAAGCAATTGATTGTCCCGTCACCGTTAATATCACCGAACCAGGGTGTTCCCCAGGCAGGAAGCGGGAAATCTTCCAACGGTTCCAGATCAGCGGTAAAACCGTAGAGTGCGTTCGCATCTCCGGTGACAAAAATCTCTGCCGCACCGTCTCCGGTTGTATCGTATGCCTGAACAACGGCATTTTCAGCGGTGAAATTCGGTATTTCTATTGAAGAAACCGATCCGTCCATACTGATGCGGTACAGGCGCCCGCCTGCGGATAGCGACCAGAGATATTCACCGCAAAAAACAGGTTGCGTATAAAACACACCGGGAAGTGTAATCGGATAACCCGGTTTAAGGGATCCTCTTTCCGTAAAAATGGTCAGATCGCCGGCCTGGGTAATGAAGGCAATTGACAGCTCCTTTTGATTCTCAAAGAGAACCGGCGAGCCAAATGCAATGCCGGAGACAGACGCCGGCCAACCTGCCAAAGGCGTGCCGGAATCTGATGTAAGCCACAATTCGGCAAAGAATCCTTTTGGATACGCTCCCATAAAGGTCGTGTCGTCCATCGAGTAAAAAACAGGGGGAGAACGAAGAACTTCGGAAAAAGGCATTGAGAGTACTTCAATTTTTCCGGTGCGTGAAACAACGTAGAGCGAGGTGTCCTGATCTGGTAAATAGAGGTGCTCATTGTACGCCGCCGGTTCGGAAGAAAGCCGGGCTCCCGTAGATACGGGGAATCCGGACACTGGTTCCAGGTTGCCGTTTACCAGGGATACTCTGCCTCGTGCGGTAATGACCCACAGTGCGGGATCTTCGGGCTTTTCGGGTTTCAGGGAGGGATCCTGAAGCGTCCATACCGCGCTGTCTTCAGTCAGCGTGTAGCGTTTACCGGTACGGGGATCCAGAGCGAGAACGGTTGATTCTCCGAGGGTCAGGATGATGCGTTTATCGGCCTTTTTGGTAAATTCCAGAACTGTTACCCGGTTTCCAACCTTGCTGCCAATGTCTGCCGGGTAGCCCGGGACAGGCAGGATGCCCGTTGGTTCACCGGAGAGAATGGATAATGACAGTATGGTTGTATCTTCCTGGAACTGTATCCGGCCAAGACCTCTTCCATACAATTTGAGTATTCGTTGCAAGTCGCTGTTTCCCCTGAGGAAAAAGGGAATGGACCGGTCCAGCGAGTAGAAAAGGGCTACTGATGAGCGATCATCGGTACCGCTCGCAAGCTGCCTCCACACATCCTGGCGTATCAGGCTGGTATTGTTCCTGATGGAACGAACGGTATCCAGAAGGTTTTCTGGTGATTGGGAGAAATACAGGACATTATTCTCGACAAGATAGTATTGGGAGGGAACAGATATATCCCAAATGCTCAGTATGGACAGAAGAAACGAAGGAATCCTGATACTCGGGATACGCATACCCTCAAGAACAACCGAATCGTCCTGGGTAAGCGCGAATGAGGATGTCAGTTTTGAGAACACGCTCCGGCGTTTCTGTTCATCCGAAACCTGTACGGCAAATACTGGATTTGGCCGTCCTTCGAGACCGAATACCGCGAACTCTCCGTCGGTCCAGGAATACAGCAGATCTGCCAGGGGTAATCCTGTCAGCATCTTGCTGGATGATTCAGCAGTATCAAGCATGCTTTGAAATGAACGGCCTTGTACCGCTCTTGCAAGGTCAATGAGTTCCTCGAGATTTCCTGCAGAAATCATGGTTGCGTATTGGGTCGTAAGGGGCAGGAATTCAAGAATTGAAGGAACCGGAGATTTGTT
>CAZGQQ010000081.1:0-1733 GCA_964527175.1 uncultured Treponema sp. | reverse complement strand
GAGATTTCCGGGTTATCAAAGATCGACTCGAACAGGGTCCGGTTGTTTGAAAGTACCAGCACGTTATGATGAAAACCGGCATAGAATGCTGTTGTATCGTTTTGCCGGAATTCAAAGCGTGAGTGGGTTCCTGCCTGTACATAATACAGCTCGGGGATTTTCATCCGTGACACAAGCAACGGAGAGAAACGGGTCAGCGCAGAAAGAAAGCCGGTGTCATAGCACAAAAGAACCGTGCCGTCCTGGTACAAGGCTCCCGTAAGCGGATTGTTCAGGGCAAGGTGTACCAGCGGATTGTCCAGCAGACCGGTTTCCTGGAGAAAAGCAACCGTTGGTGCGACCGGGGATAACACCGGATCGGCAAGTAGCGAGTCCATGCCCCGGTGTTTCATGATGCGGCTTGCAGCGCGAACCGGATTGGGAATATCGGCATATGCCATATACTCGTCCGGGAAAAGGCTTTCAGCCGGTATTCTTCCAAAAAATGAAATACCGGCCAGCAGAAGGGGAATCGACACAAGAATTACGACAATGGTCAACAATACCGCTACAATTCGCGGAAGTTTCCGTTTTTTGTCTTTTTTCATGGTAGTAATTTTCAACCGAAACGGGAAAAAGGTCAATCATTAATCCACATTTCAGTGTATACTCCGCACACCATGTATCTCTATCTTGCGCCATTGCACGGTATCACCAACAGAATTTTCCGGAATGTGTGGTTTTCGCATTTTTCCGGATTCGACGGGGCGATAACTCCGTTTATTCCCGCGGCGGCCGCATCCCGTTCGGCGATAAAGCATTACCGGGACATTGATCCGGCGGTTCAGGGCCCCATACCCGTTGAACCGCAGCTTCTTGCCGGACCGCGGGATGCCATTCGTGAATGTATCGAAAGCATTACCGCGCTCGGGTACGATGAAATCAATCTCAATATGGGCTGTCCCTACGCGATGGTCGCGAAAAAGGGCCGCGGTTCGGGACTTCTGCCGCATCCTGATGCGGTCAGGATGGTTCTTGATGCGCTGTGTTCTGCCGGATCATTCCGGCTTTCCGTAAAAATTCGTCTCGGACTACACCGGGCGGACGAACTTGACGGATTCATGCCGCTGCTTAACGCCTATCCCCTGTCGCGGGTAACAATTCATCCCCGGGTTGGCAGGCAGATGTACCGGGGAAGCGTCGATCCTGAAGGGTTTGAACGGGCAGCGCGTTCCTGTGTTCATCCGGTAGTGTATAACGGGGATATTTTTGACTCCGCCTCGTTTGAATCACTCCGCACGCGGTTTCCGGAAATTCAGTCCTGGATGATCGGCCGGGCTGCGCTCATGGATCCGTTTTTACCCGATGAAATCCGTACCGGAACGCGTCCCTCTGATGAACGTGAGCGCCTCCGGGCCTATCATGATGATCTTTTCGCGGTGTATGAGCGGACCCTCTACGGCCCCCGTCATTTACTCGATAAAATGAAAGAAATTTGGGGCTATCTCGGCTATTCATTCGGATTCGGTGGTGCCCCGCGGGCTAAAGCCGCCCCGCCGGAAATTCTGCGTGCGAAAACGCCGGCGGCGTATACCGCCGCGGTTAGCCGGCTCTTTGATTCCGCCCCGCTCACCCGCGGGGACGTAACACCGCACACTCACTGAACCGGAAACAGCCGGTAATGTGCTGGTTAACCAGGCCGACCGCCTGGATATAGGCCTGAATGATGGTAGAACCGACGAAAGACATGCCGC
>CAZGQQ010000080.1:0-8083 GCA_964527175.1 uncultured Treponema sp. | reverse complement strand
AAAAATGCGGGTTCACGTATTTTCCGCAAGTATCTCCGTGTACGTCTTTTCATCCAGCGGATAGCGTTCAATGATGAGTATGCCGGCGATGAATATGGCGACCGGGACAGGGCCGATGAGGATGCGGATCGCCAAAAGGGTTACCGGGGACTGGATCTGATCCGGTATGAACCCGGATACGCTCAAAACGATTCCTACAAGGGCGGGTGCGAGTGCGATTCCGATTTTGGACACAAAGGTCCACATACCGTAGTAGGCACCTTCCTTTCGTTTTGCCGTACGTGCCGCATCAATCTCGATAACGTCCGGGAGCATTGAGAACGGCGGCACGTAGGAGAACCCGATGCCAACTCCGGCAAACACCATCACGGCAAGCGTGTAATACATTCCAAGGACATGACCAAAGAGAAAAATCGCCATACATCCGAGAGAAATGATGCCGAGTGCAAGCTGGTACAGCCGTTTCTTTCCGGTTCTTTTCGCAATGAACACCGAAATCGGTATACATATCATGGCCGTTACCAGCAGGCAGATCATGGCAATGGTCGTCATCCCTTCGTTGTTGTATTGATACTTGAAATAGTACACGAGGATGGCTTGCACAAAGGTAATGCCGGTCAGGTTGCAGGCATAGACAATCAGTAGTCGTACATAGGTTCTGTTTTTAAAAACGCAGATGAAGGTTTCAAGAAAACGCTCGGTGAGCGGTGCTGTTTGGGAGCGGTCCTGCTCGCGAACCGAGAAAAAGGTAGTGAGTATAGACAGTGCCATCACCAGTCCGAAGAGGAACCCCACATACGAGAAGCCCAGTCGGGTGTCTTCTCCGGCAAGACCGACGACGGGAAGTACGACGGCCGCCCCCAGGATGGTGCCGACTACGGCAAAGCTGAAACGGAACCCGTTCAGCGAATTCCGCTCGGTGTAGTCACGGGTGAGTTCGGGCGTAAGGGATCCATAGGGAATGTTGACTACCGTAAAGGCTGTATTCAGGAGACAGAGCACAAGCGCCGCCCATAGAACGCCCGAGGATTCGGTCGCAAAGCGGGGTGCGGAAAAGAACCACCACATGCATAAAAAAAGCGGTGCCGATCCGAACAGAAAGTACGGGCGACGGCGGCCGAATCGGGTCCGGGTCCGGTCGGATACAAATCCCATGAGGGGATCGGTCACGGCGTCCCATATTTTTCCGATCAGGATGGTAAACCCCGCCGCCGCGGCCGGGATACCTGCGATATCGGTCAGATAGAACAGTGACCAGAATCCCATCGCGGTAAAAAAGAGATTGCCTCCCAGATCTCCCACACCGAAGCCCATCTTTACGCCGAGTGAAAGTGTACCGCTTTTTTCAGTCATTGCTGTATCTCCTTTATCGTCTGTGCCGCTGCACATTCAAGAAATATCCGTTTCAGTTCCCCGGTCACCGACTCTACCGCATTTTTCCGGTTCTTCCGGTACGCATCCAACCGTTCACGAATTTCTATGGGGCTGCCCGCAATCACCACGGCTTTTTTCCGTAATCCATTCGGCCGGTTCGAAATATTCCCGCCGGTAAGGCGGTTTACCAGATCGCAAAAGTTTATCACTGTTTCGGCAATACGGTTAAAGGACGGGGTTACTCCGGGGGGTTCCCGGAGATAACTGCTGTCAAGGTAGTAAGAAATGTCAACGAATTCCATGTGCCGCATGGCGAACCAGGCTTCACCCGCGCGCCGGTCCGCGTATGCCCGTTCAAGCTGACCGATCTTCCGGAGCGGATCCAGCGAGTATATCCGGTCCCAGCATTCCTGCCGGAGGCGGTAAACGCGTTGAATCTCGTCCGAGCCGGGCGGCACGGTTATACCCAGAGCGCGCTCTCCTTCCGCGAGGGCGATATGCCGCAGGCCTTCCCATCGCGCGTCGCGACTCTTACCGGTGCCGTCGGCTTTTACGTATCTTCCATACGTCCGTTCGTAGAAAGCCTCGGCCATGTCTAGCACCCTGAGGTCCAGGGCTTCAAGGCGGTCAGGGAGGGATGCCTCCGTCGTGTCCTCTGCGCACGCCGCATCCGGCGCGCATATCTCTTCCAGGGTCCGGATCATCTTCAGCACCTTTTTTTCATCCCGCGGGTTAAAGAGGTGGTGTACCGACAAGGGAAGGATTGTTACCTGTTCGTTCCGTTTCTCTTTTTCGAGTTTTTCCGCACACCAGAATCCCATTTGTGCGCAGCCCGCTTCAAGCCGGGGAACCGTTTCACTCCGGTAGGAAACCTGTCCTTCGGGAGCGAGGGCTATCGGATACGGTCCGTTCCGTATTATGGCACGTATGGCTTTTATTCCGGCGCTGTCTGCCTTTACATGATACACGGGAACGGCTCCGATCCGGGGCAGGAGCCAGCGCAGGAGCGGCCCTCCCCAGAGGGCGACTTCATACCCGTGTATGAACCTCGCGTGCGGATGTCCGGCAAGCGGCATCTTGTCGTGCCGGGCCCTTTTTTTCAACAGTACATCAAAAAGATACGAAAATACTTGAGGCTCGTCGCCATAGGGATGGCGGAACGCCAGAATCAGCCGGGTCTTCCCGTCCTGAAAATCTCGCCAGAGGGACACCAGTGAATTCACCGGCTGCCGCCCGGCGTTCCGTAATTCAATGGAAGAAAAATGAAGCGACCATCGGAGATAGAACGGGGTTATTTTTCTGAGTATGCCTAAAAGAACAGGTGAGGGATTCGAGGTTTCGAGCGGGTAGCGGTACCGGGCTTTGGTAATCGGTATATACGGAAGGCGGATTCCTCTCATTCCTGTCAGTATCAGGTTGTTTTGGGCAATTGTCAAACAGGAATTAAGAACGAGGCAGAACGCGGGGGGGGGAGCACACAACGGGGGGAGCACACAACGGCTCCTGCTATTTCACTACAATGCGACCTTTTACATCATCAATCCCGATGGATGCGACAATTGAATAGTTGAACTCCAGAAAATCATCCTGGATCCCGTCAGAGAAAATGATGCCATTCTCACCCATGCGCGATTCTATCTCGAAACGGGTGCCGGGCGCGATACTGCCATATACCATGTTCGCGCCGGTACACACGCTGGGAAACGGTTCACGAACCGCGAAGAGAAGTTCATCGTCATCCCAACCCGTATCGGGAGCAGCTATCTGTTCCCCAATTCCCTGCAATGTGGCAACAATGCCCGATGATCCGGCAACGACGCTTTTCATCCAGCCGGACCGCCCGAGAGGTGTCGAAACAATTACTCCGCTCGAAGACTGGTTTTCCGCAACATTGTCGTGACGAAGTTCGTATCGGGCGGAAACATGTCCGCGAATACCAATAAAGAAATCGTTTACCGCACATAAGGACTGACCATCGGAGAGTTGTATTCGCGCTCGGGTAATCTGTTGTACGTTCGTTTTACCGGCAAGGGTGTCTGCTATTGCGTCCGGGGCCTCGTCTGCAGAGAATCGCGAAAGAACGCCATCCCATCGCGCAGGATCCGGGTTAAAGCCGATGATCTTCTGGCGATCAATGTACTTGAGCGCATTTGCGACCAAACCATCTTGTCCCACAGCAAGGACAAGATCATTTCCGCCGAAAACATAATTCGGCAAATAACGCCAATCAATCCTGAGCACTTTCCCCAGCCGCGACGCCGCGTGTTCAATTGAAGTGATCGCCTGGTAGTATCGTTCATGTTCGTTTTCGTAATCCGAGAAGTCTGCCCCGAGATGCTCAATGTAAAATCGGGCTTGTTGCCGGGTATTGAATTTTGCGACGAGTGAATCGAGCCGTGTCGGGCGGCTGATTAGCAGGATTTTGTCCATTGTTCCTCGTCAGTGTTTCATGAGTTTCTGGAGAAGTTCCGGGCTGATGTTTAGTTCACCAATCTTGTCGGCGCGGGATGCTATACTGCCGAATGCGTTTGCAATGAGTTGATCGGACTTCATTCCGATTGATGCGAGTGCTTTTACAACCTCGGGATCTGCGGTCGCGAGGGAGTCAACCACGGCTTTCAGCGCATACGCGCGAATATCTGCCTCGGTCTTCCGGTTCTTGACGGACAATTCGATGAGTTTGGTATTCTCGTGTTCCTGACGGATTTTGAACACCAGCTCCTCTTCCTCAATCTTCCGTTCCTTCTCCTTTCTGACCCGCTCTCCTTCAATCTTTGCTTCCATTATCTGCCGCTGCTTTTCCTCGACAGCAAGATCAGTGTTGAGTTCATTTTCCCGTATTTTGCGTTCCTGCTCAACTGCTGCATTCCGTCGTTTGTATACCGCATCATCGGCCTCGCGAAGGATGTTCTCACGAGTCTCTGCTTCAAGAGCACGAGATGTTTCCTTGCTGGGCAAGATTGACAGAATATCAACGTTGGTAATCGTAATTCCGAGTGCTTCCAGGTATTCATTTGCCTGGACACGTTGTCTGAGCCGTGACGTAATTCCATCAACCGCCGAGACCGCGTCGCGCATCAACATGCCCGAAACCTCGCTGCTCGAAGCCGTTTTAACGATATTGATAATACGCTGCTCAAGCTTCATGGGATCCTCAGAGAGATATCTGAAGGTACGGGTACTGATTCCGAAGTTTACCTGACTGCGTATCTTCCTGGGTTCAGCTATTCTGTAAATGAGTTCTCCCTGTATGGTAAGCGTCTGGAAGTCCCGAGACGTTTCCTCGAAAATGAAAGGGACATTCGCAGTTTCAGTGGGTATTGAAATGAGCGAGGTAGTTGGTGCGAAGAACCAGAGCGACAGTCCCTGTCCCTCTTTGACAACCTTTCCTTTCTTGATAACAAACACGTACAGATTTGGTTCGAATTTTACGTATGCCATGGCGCAAGGCTCCTCGTTTATTTTTACCCTAAAGGTCTTTTTCTGCAATGAGTATACCATTGGTCGGCGGCCACGGTAAAGGATTTTCAGATTCGTCGAGGATCCGTGCTTTGCCAAGCCATCGGTTATTAACAATCCATTCATTTGTCAATGCGTGTGATTTTTCTGAAACGGTGAACCCCGCATCTTCAAGATTCTTCTTCCATTGCGGGAAAGACCAGAAACAAAAAGTTTCGTGTATTTCACTCTCCCAATTATCCGTATAGTCTTTTTTTGAGAGAAACTCCATGGCGTCGCCAAGCGAAATGTTTACCAGGCGATGTGTTGTACGCTGTCCCGCGTCTTTCCATTCAAGTCTATACCCTTCTGATTTTCTGAAATCCTGCGCGAATACAAGAAAACGGGAATACGTTGAAAGCGATGTGAGCCAATCACCCAATGCGGCACCCGTGCCCTGCAGTCGCTTGCGGTCCCGTGCCAGTTCCTCTGTACTCGGGGCAGTTCCGTCGGTTATTGACAATTCAAGGAGTATCCGGCGCTTGGGGTCCTCGGGACCGACCACGTCGCGATTTATCCATACGCCGCCCGGTTCAAGTTCCTGCAGTCTGTTTGCAATAAAACGCAAGAGAGCATCGCGCCCCGCGTAACTTTCTATTTCATGGGTAAGACTTGAGGTGTGGATAGTGGACATGGATCCCGGTTTGAAGACTGTTCCCTCAACAGCGTTTCGTTGGGCAAACCATACATTCGGTGTTCCGAACTCTCCGTTGTGTCGGCGTTGAACGCAGATATCATGAAGCGCCATGGTAATTTCTATCCCGTAAAAATCAGAATTAACAAAGCGCGGATCATGACTCGCTTTGGCAATCCAGCTTCCCACGGCGCAACCAATGTCACCAATTCGTCCGGGTCTGATGAACGCTTCAGTGTCTTTCCATTTTAGCTCTATGTTTTGATCCATCTGGCGTACATAGGATCCGTAATCTCGTGTTGCGGTAATATCTCCGTCGAGACCCAGAAGAGCATCGGACATCACGCGTGTGAGCATACGATCAAATCCATAGCGAACGAGTATCCGGTAGCTTACCGGATGTATTTCGGCCGCTATATCACGATTCTTTCTCCAGAGCGGGTTTGTCGCTACCTTTTCTAGTATTTCCCAGGGAAGAAGACGCGGTGAGGGCAGTGCGTGTTCCGCGCCCCATACACGAAACCCTGCCGAGCGGTACAGATCCGCAACACTGGTGGCACACGCAACGACGGTGTCCTCCGGTGTAAGCGTTACTGTTCCCTCACTTTCATGAAATATGGTTTTAATGGTGTATTCGGCGAAATCAATGCGATTTCCGGCTTCCGGTATCCCGTACACGAGGAGATCAATTCCCAAACCGGCTCCCAATTCATGGAGCGCCATTGCCCGTGCGAAAAATGGTAGCGGATTCCGACGTGTCAGGGCGTGGTCTGCGCTGGTAACTGCAAACACAACCCGGTCAATCTTCCCATCCAGCGGACGCCCGTCTCTGTCTATCTCCCCATTCATTCCGCCGTTGCAGAATCTGAAAAGATATGACGCCTGGAATGCGGTCAGAAGATGGTGACGGCCGGGAACAAGAAGCGTCATGCAATGCTCCTTATAGTGGACAGGGGAGGAAGCTGTCTGCTACGCCTGTGCTGGTCGTTATTGGTTGTCCTGGACTGTGTTCGAATCATCAGTTTTCTCAAACGTTATTGTTTTTCTTTTTATCCAGAAAAGGATTGATCCAACGGGAATAGAAAAGGAAATGAACCAAGGGGCATAGGGGCTTGCGGTCATGGCACTTATTGTAAGAAATTGTATGCTCAGTAATTGGAAGCTCAATTCACCGGTAGTCCAGTTCAATGTTAGCGAGATTGCTCCTGTCAGAGTAACAATTGCCCACAAGATTTTTCTCTTTGCCAATGGGGTACGAATGCATACATAAAAAGTGAATACTGAAAATGATAGAATCAGAATCGTGAACAGAAAAAACAGATAATGCACCATGCTTTTTCCATACAGGGTGAATTTATTGTATTCTTTCTGTGATTGCTCTGTCTGGGCTACATGAAATCCGGTAATGGAAAGGGTTCCGTCATTTCTATTAACAACGATATTTGCCAAAGCCCATTTGTTGTTTTCAAATTCATATTCAAATGTAAAACCTCCGTTCCAATCATTATTTGTTTTATTTACCTGAGATCCAATTATTTCGCACTGTATTAAATTTCCTGACGGGAATAATTGTGAGATCGCTTCCAGATTCTCCCTGGTTACTTGCGATATCATCGTGTGATGAAGATGCTTTGAAACAGCCTCAAAATCATTCGCTCTAATCAATTCCAGAACGGTTCTACCATATTCAGACTCTTCTTTTGGAGCAAATTTTTCTACAAGATTTCTATAACTACAAGAAGTAAAAACGGTTGTGATAATACAAAGAAAAATAATTATTGATTTTTTCATACCAATTCCTTTATACAGATAAACATGTTCCGGGGAAAGAACTTTTTCTTACCAAACGTTAAAAGTATATCATTGTAAACCCGGATTAGGGGAAAAAAGCCAAAAAATATCACAGCCCAGTAATCATGACGACAATTCGTGCAGTGTTCAGATCGTTGACGGAATTCTATCCAATCTCTTCTACATACCGGTACTCCTTTAGAAGGCGCCCGAATACCAGGCAGATGCCCGCTCCTGCCACTCCCAAGAGGAAAATCATCATCCCCGCTCCGGATCCCTTTGCCGAGCCAAAGAGTGAGACCAGCATATTGTTTCCCTGATTGGCGGCTATGAGCGGTTCAAAAACCGCGTCAATCAGAAATCCTCCGAGGAAGAACCCGACCGGTATGGTAAAAAACTGGAGTGAGTTCCGGCATGCGTATACGCGGCCCTGCATGGTAACGGGTATCGTTGTCCTCAGGATCACGTCGAGGTTTGCCCCCATGACCGGAACGACCAACCAGCCGAGAATCTGTCCCGCGCACCAGAGAACCGGTTCGTTGGTCAGGGCCAGCAGGAAATTCTCGATTGTGAGGGAAAACAGCATGGTGCCCACAATGACCCGGATGCGGTCCTTCGGTTTCGGAAGTATGGTAACGGCAAGGCTTCCCAGCAGCGTCGCGATTCCCGCGAAGGAAGTAACCAGTCCCAGAATTTTCCGTCCTCCGTTTTCCCGTGGTAGTATGTAGGCCGGCAGCGCGGCGTCAAAGGCCGAGGCGACCAGGTTTACTCCCGCGAGGAAGAGAA
>CAZGQQ010000079.1:0-8647 GCA_964527175.1 uncultured Treponema sp. | reverse complement strand
AAGCCGGACTCAGTGGCAGTTGAAAACGAAGAGGATTTGCAGGAAAAGCCGGATATCGGGGAAAGCGAACCTGATCCCGTTCCGGAGGTATGGCCCGATGACCCCCGTTCAAGTGAACCGCCTCCGCCGGTTGTTCGGCCGGACATTGTTCCCTCACGAACCGTAACCGTTCCCCGTGACGGAATTCTGGAAGTATGGTATCCCGGAACCGGATGGGTATATCTTGGTGATGCATCAGGTCTTGTCGGTGTTTCGTATGATACCCGTAAAATTGAAAACCGCGATACTCTTTTTACGTTCAGGGCACGAAGACCTGGTAGTTATATTCTCGAATTTTCACGATATGATGTATTGACCGACGAATTCATGCAGGATGCCCTTTCCGTAACAGTTGTTGACCCGGTTCCCGGAAAACGGACTACGGTACGCGCTCCTGATTTTGTTCTTGGCGGCTCACCGGAGCAGCCTTCTGAATCCGGTGAAGAGACGGTAACCAGTATGTATGTGCAGGATGAACCCGTGCTGTCTGCGCCGGTTCCGGAAAACAGGGCTCCCCCTGAGCAGGACGTTGAGAAAGATCCCGAAGAAATGTTGGTGGACGTACAATCCCTGCTTGCTTCCGGCGACGCTCCAGCTGCGATGGCGCTTCTTGACCGGTTCTTTGAGAAAGCCCGTGACCGGCTGGATGAAGGGTGGTATTTGCGGGGACAGGCATACGAAGCGAATTCAGCGGTACGAAATATCAGGAAGGCGCTTGAGGCATATGAAACGGTGGTATCTGCATACCCTGACAGTATCCGTTGGAAAGAAGCCGACGAAAGAATACGGTATATAAAGCAGTTTTATTTCCGGGTGCGCTAGGGGTACTGCTGCCACAAATGTTGAAAAAAAAACACCCTTGCGGATGCACCATGAAAAGTTTGCTTAGTCGGGCAACCCGGATTTGAACCGGGGACCCCAAGTCCCCCAGACTTGTACGCTAACCAACTGCGCTATTGCCCGGTAAAACAAACTCGACATGCACCCCGCAAGGATGCGTACATGAACTTACCATACAGGACTTTTCCGTGTCAAGAAGGAGCCGTCATTCGCGGTCGCGGCTGTGTTTGGTAATTGCCGGTTTTCTTGACACCGCACGAAAAGTACCGCACACTGATTTCCATGGAAATAAGCAATTTTACCGCTGTCAGGATCCGCAGCCTGATTTTTATCTGTCTTTTCAGTATGATTCTGGGTGCGGCGTTTGCCTCAATCATAAGCGCCATGTTTGACGGTACCTTCCTTCCGGAAGAGCATCTTCCCTATCTCCTCCTTGGCGGCTTCTCCGGCTTCTTCATTTCGCTGGCAGTTGTGTCATTCAACATGTTTTATGCAACAGCGCGTCCTCATCTCCTTATTATATCGTTAACGGTAATTCCGGCACTTCAGGCACTTATCATTCTTGCTGTGTATGGAAGTCTCTATGCGTTGTTGTTCGGCCTTGAGACTTTTCTGGAGAATGCGCAACCGGGAAAAACCCTTATGTTTTCACTGGTACTTACGTTTCTGGTACAAACCAGTTCCGACATCGAACGTCTTTTGGGTAAACATGTATTTCGTGGGCTGCTCCTGGGAAAATATAAACGTCCGAGAAAGGAAAACCGCTTTGTCATGTTTCTTGATATCGCCGGGTCAACCTCCATTGCGGAAAGTATCGGAGATATACAGTTTCATGCATTTCTCAATGATTTCTTCTGTGATATCGCCCGGCCGATTGTGAATCATCATGGCGAGATTTACAAATATGTCGGGGATGAGGTCATCATCACCTGGAACGAAAAAAATGGCATTCAAAACAACAATGCGGTCATGGTGCAGGAATCTGTCCGGCGGGCGCTGGTGCGGAAAACGGACTACTATGTGCTGCGATACGGTTTGACACCGGTTTTCCGGTGCGGACTTCATTTTGGTCCGGTAGTTATGGGAGAAATGGGCCTTACCCGTCAGGAAATTGCTTTCTCCGGTGATGTCATGAACACCACGGCGCGGATTCAGGGAGAATGCCGTCCGCGAAACGAGGATTTCCTGGTTTCCCGTGCTGTCATTGACCGGATGTCCAATTTGTCTGATGAGCAGCTGACCATTACTGATCAGGGATCAGTGTCGCTTCGGGGGAAAAGCCGTGATATTGCCATCGTTTCGGTACGGCGGTAAATGTTTCTTGAATGAAATGCCAAAAAGCACTACACTGCTACTGCGAAGCCGGAAGTATTTCCGGTTCCGTTATTGATCCAGCCGGAGCGTGCATAGATGTCCGACCTCATAAACGAAGCCAGAACGAAGGTGCTTATTGCAGAAGATGAACCGATTGTAGCCCTCGATCTTCAGGGTATGGTTACCCGTCTCGGTTATGATGTCGTTGCAACAGTGGATAACGGAACTGCAGCCGTTGCCGCCGCGCGGCGTTTCATTCCTGACATCATCCTTCTGGATATTGCCCTGAGCGGTTCTCTTGACGGTATTGATGTTGCCCGCCAGATTCACGATTTCAGTTCTGTTCCCATCGTTTTCTGTATTTCTACACCGGATCTTGCGGCACTCATGCGTGCAAAAGAAATATCCTATGCCGGTTATCTTTTAAAACCGATTAATCCCGACAGTCTTTCAACAACGCTTGATACGGTTTTGTACAAATATAATCTGGAGAAACGGGCAGAATTGGCAGAGGAACGGTACCGGACACTGGAAAAAACCTGTTCGCTGTTAAAATACTTCTCCGATCAGGATGCAGCGTTTCACTGGAAAGGAAGTGCGGCAGCCGGGATACGCATAGAAGGGATACCCGAAGATTCACCAAAGGGACGGTTTTTGTATGCGATGATTCCGTCTGTGCTTGAGGGTGACAGGCTGGCCCGAATCATACATGATGAAGCCGGTGATTCTTCATATGCAGTGTTTGCGGTGCATGACGGTGACGATGATTCCTGGTCGGGAATGGTAATTCCCGTAACACGCTCACGGTAACGCATGCCGTCCCAGATAACCCATGTGCTGGCCGGTCTGGTTGCCAGAAAGCGCGCCGGATTCATTCTTCAACCCCGCACAATTCCCCTTTTCAATATGGGTTGTCAGGGTCCCGACATATTTGCACATAACAGGCGCACGAAACCGTTTTCCCTGGCGTTTGCCCGGCTTCTTCATCGTGGCCGGTACGGTTCTTTCTGCAGGGCAGCCGCGCAACAGCTTCTGGAATATCCGGATCCTGATGCACGTGCCTGGCTTGCCGGGTTTATTACCCATCAGGCTGTTGACCGCGCTGTTCACCCCTACATTGTGTACCGCAGCGACCGGCTTCCTTCCGGCATCATTCCGGGTGTATCTCCCGCACTGTATCATGCGTTTTTTGAACGTATCATCGACGTGCTCCTTTTACGTCATATGACCGGCCGTCCGGTGTCTTCTTTCAACATGGATCCCCTTTTTATTATGGACAGGGATACCGGTCTTTCATTGTCACGGTTTATTGCAGCGGCATTACGGACGGTGTATCCGGAAAACACCCGTGATGATGATCAGCTGGAAATCCGCGTCGGAAATGCATTCAGGGATACACGATACTTTTATCACATGACCAATCCGGTTCGGACAAGCATGACCATTTCAGCTGATCATTCGGCAATAAGCCGGTTTCCGGAACGGGGACCGGCCGGTGTAGCGCTGCTGTACCCGGAGCACCCGGATCCTGGTGTGGACTGGCTGAATGATGCCCGTTTGCCCTGGAAAGATCCCGCACGGGGAGACATCCATACCTGGTCTGTTCCCGACCTTGTTCTCAAGGCGACAGAAACCGCAATGGGGACAATCGGGTGTCTTGATATGGTATTGGCACACAACGTGCCCCCGGACACTCTTGAACAGACTGTGGGTAACGGTTGTCTTTCAATACAAAAGGAAGACGGAACCATTGCTGCCGTTTCCCATGCGGATCCTTTTGATTTGCCCTCGGAGCTGCTCCGTGAGACTGAACGCCGCAGGCGCTGGATTACAGCGGGTAACGCGGTTGACCGTGCGAAAGACGAGCTGGTATGATACAGCAATGAATCACAATGATCCGCGCCTCGGGGCATACCGTAAATCAATGAAAAAAGACTCAGAACCGGGTTCATCCGCACCGGGTGATACCCGCGATGGTATTGTTCGTGATTCCGGTCTATTAAAGGTTCCCGGAAAGGAAGAACGGGATAGTCCCTACCGCAGGGTTGCGAAATTTCTTCTGCTGATCGGAACAGCCGAGGCCGCAAAAATTGTGTCACGGCTGGATCCTGACCAGGTTGAAAAGGTCATGATGGAACTCTCCGGTATCCGCAGTGTTCCCCGTGACGAAGCAACGGTTATCCTCGCAGAATTTGAGTCGCTCCTTCATCAGGCAAAACAGAGAACCGGTGGTGTGGAGACCGCCAGAACCATACTTGAATCGGCGTTTGGCAGCGAACGTGCCGCTGAAATGCTCGAGAAGGCAGTTCCAACCCTTCACGGCAAGCCATTCGATTATCTTCAGGAAATCGACAGCGAGAAGCTGTACCGGCTTATCAGGGGTGAGCTTGCCTCGGTAAAGGCGCTCGTGCTTTCCCAGGCGAAGCCGGCCATTGCTGCAGAGGTTATCCAGCAGATGGATGATACCGAAAAGAAGGACACCGTGTTTCGTCTTGCGCGTATGGGCTCGGTTTCTCCGGAAGTACTGCGCCGGGTCGATGCTACCATGCGTGAGAAGGTTGAATCCATCGAGATTCCTTCGGATGATACGGTTGATGGCCGTTCAGCCCTCGCGGCGATTCTCAAACGCATGGACGGCGAAACAGAGAAGGGGATACTCGGCCGGCTCGAAGAACACGATCCGGAACTGGGACGTGACATCCGTGATCGCCTCTTTACCCTGGACGATCTGATTCATGCTGAAGACAAATACCTTCAGGGAGAGCTGCGCTCCCTGTCTGATCATGACTTCGCTGTTTTGATTGCCGGGAAAAGTCCCGAGTTCAGAAACAAACTGCTGGCCAATATTTCCCGTAACCGGCGTACAGAAATACTTGAAGAAGAGAACATTGTCACTCCGGTAACCCGCAAAGAATCGCGGGAGGTAACGGAAGCATTTTATCAAAAAGTCAGACATGCCTGGGAGGCAGGAGCATTCCGCCTTTCGGACGATGATGACGATCAATGGGTGGAATAATACATCATGCACATTAATGAACACACTGCCGCGGGAGATTTTCTCCATGGCTTTGACATTGTATCCGTAACGGATTTGCCCGAACTGGAATCGAAGGGCGTTTTTGCGCGTCATCGGGAAACCGGCTGCGAAGTCTATCATCTTCTTAACGATGACGAGGAGAATCTTTTCTCCTATTCGTTTTTGACACCGCCGGTTGATTCAACGGGTGTGGCGCACATTCTTGAACACTCCGTGTTGTGCGGCTCGAAAAACTATCCACTCAAGGATCCCTTCCTCATTTTGGCAAAACAGAGTGTCAAAACCTTTTTGAATGCCATGACCTTTCCGGACAAGACGGTATATCCGGCAAGTTCGATGGTTGAAGCAGACTACTTCAACCTGATGACCGTCTATGGTGATGCGGTGTTCTTTCCACTGCTTGATCCCTGGATTTTTCGTCAGGAGGGACACCGTATCGAGCTTGATGATGACGGCACCGCCTCCGTACAGGGTATCGTATTCAACGAGATGCGGGGTAACTATTCCACTTTCGATACCATCGCGGGGGATTGGTCTGTTCGCTCAATTCTGGAAGGAACGCTGTATGCGCATGATTCGGGAGGAGATCCCGCCTGTATACCGGACCTGACCTATGAACAGTTCCGGGAATTTCATCGAAAATATTACCATCCGGTAAATTGCAGAATTTTTCTCTACGGGAATATTCCGACCGGCAAGCAACTTTCCGTTCTGCAGGAAAAATTTCTCTCACAATTTTCACGTGCACCTGCAGTACCTCCGATAGATCCGGTCGAACGCCGTTCTGAACCCCGTACACTCCATATTCCTGCTCCGTCAAAAGACGGTGATACCCGCTGTACCGTTCACCTGAACTGGCTGCTCGGTGAAATAACCGATGCCGTGACCCTTATGGAAGCGGCCCTTGTGTCGGAAATTCTTTTTGGTCATGATGGCGCGATCCTGAGTCGTGCCCTTCTGGAATCGGCTCTGGGAGAAGACATTGCCCCGTCAAGCGGTCTTGAAACCGAACTGCGGTATTTGTGCTACAGCGCGGGTCTTCGTGGTGTGCCACGGGAAGATGCCGGTAAGGTTGAGCGGCTCATTCTTGAGACACTTGAAAAGGTAGCGGTGAACGGTATTTCTTCAGAAGAACTTGATACGGCCGTGCATTCTCTCGATTTTTCAAATCGGGAGATTCGCCGTTCCCATGGTCCTTTTGCCCTGAGCCACATGCGTCGCTCTCTCAGGGGATGGATTCACGGATACGGTCCGGAACAGACCCTCCGGTTCATTCCGGCGTTCGATCGGGTAAAGGAACGCATTGCCGCAGATGCCGGCTACATACCAGGGCTCATACGAACCTGGTTCCTGGAAAACGGACACCGGGATCTTGTCGTGGTGTATCCCGATCCTGAGTATGAAAAACGTCTGGATGAACAATTGTCGCGAATTGCTGCAGAAGCGCTTGCTGCAGGGCAGGATAAGAAATCGGCCCTGCTTGCAGAGAAAAAGGATCTTGCCGATCATCAGCAGCAGGCAGAAGCACCGGAAGCGCTTGCGCGTATTCCGCATGTTTCGCGTGACGACCTTCCGGCGATGACCGAAACGGTTCCGGCGGAAATCGGTTTTTCCGGATCCGTTCCGGTTATACGTCATGAATTACCCACAAACGGTATTGCGTATATGGATATTGCCTTTCCGGTAGATACTCTCACCGTAGACGAATATCTGTTGCTTCCCCTGTTCGCGACGGTGTTAGCTTCGTCCGGCATGGACGGTCTTTCCTGGGTTGAAGCTTCTGCTCTTTCGGCACGGTATACCGGTGCTTTGGGTACCATGCTGTTTACCAGTTCGACCGTTCCCGGTTATGCTCCCCCGGTTTCCCTTCCTGCCGGCTCTGTCGGCAGGGATTATCTCATTGTCCGCGTCAGAATGCTCGAAGAACTGGTTGATCCTGCACTCAACGTTGTGTTCCGCTGTATTGAAACGGCCGATTTTTCGGATAGTGATCGCCTTGAAGATCTGCTCGCGGAATACCGGAATGATTTTGAGTCTTCTCTTGCCCCTGCAGGAAACTTGTATGCCTCATCTCTCGCGGCAGCAGGTACCGGGCGTTCAAAGGCTGTTGATGAGCTGTGGAATGGAATTACGCAGCTTGAATACGTCCGGGACCTCTATTCCCGCTCCCGGGATCCGGGTGCGCTTTCGGCTCTGGCCGAACAGCTTTCCGTACTTCGGAAACGAATTGTTGCTTCAGGAATGATAATATCTCTTACCGGAACGGCTTCGGTACTTTCCGTGACCGAACGGGTTCTTGCACAGTATACACCCGGTTATTGTTCGCCCGTTCCGGCTGAACAGCTTCCCGGTGATCGGCTATTATCCGCAATTTCCCGTCATGCAGGAGGATCCGGCCGTGTACTGATTGAGAGTTCTGTTCAGGTCGGTTTTGCTGCCGCGGTACTCCCAGCAGTACGGTTCGGTGATGCTTCTCAGGGAACCCAGACGGTTCTTGCGCATTATCTTTCGAGCGGTCCCCTGTGGGAACGTATCCGTATGGCCGGCGGTGCCTATGGTGCCTTTTGCCAGACCGACCTTCTCGAGGGTTTGTGCGTTTTCTCTTCGTACCGGGATCCGTCACCGCTTTCATCTCTTGATGTGTTTTATCAGTCATTGTCGCATGTGGCGAAAAATCCGATAGATGAAACAGCGCTCGAAAAGATCATTATTGGATGTTACAGCAGGGAAGTTCAGCCGCGCTCTCCATCCGACAAGGGTTTTGTGTCATTTATCCGCCTTTTGTACGGTATCACCGATACCGTGCGACGGGAAAAAACAGAATCAATTCTCTCTGTTACTCCGGCCGCTTTGGCCGAATGTTCCCGTGAACTTTCACAACAATGGATTCATGCCCGTCAGTGTGTGCTTGCCGGGAAAAGGATGCTCGAGGCGAACAAAAGCGATTCTTTTACTGGCATTGTACACAGATTCACCGTATAATGAGTGGTGAAGCTTCAGGAGGATGACACCATGAAAAAAATAGATCATGAAGGATATGAAATATTAAAACAGCTTGTTTCGGATGTTCAGGGTGCACCGTATCCCAATGTTGTTGATAATGAGCTGTATAAAATATGGTATGAGCATGCCCAACAGGTTGCCATCCAGTGTCTTGAATATATAGACAAGAACTTTCCAAAAGACAAGGATTCGGGAAAATTTCCCAAGTTCTAGGCATCATTTAAAAGTCGTGGACGAAATGCTGTTCGTGTAACTATATTTGTAGCATGAACCTCGACAAATATACGATAAAAGCCCGGGAAGCACTCCAGGACGCCACATCGATGGCCCAGCGCCTGGATCATGCCCAGGTGGAAAATGACCACATTCTGCAAACCCTCGTTTCACAGGACGGCGGGATCATTCCGCCGCTTG
>CAZGQQ010000078.1:0-8717 GCA_964527175.1 uncultured Treponema sp. | reverse complement strand
GGCGCATCGTTTCTGGAGAAGCGGGTAGTCAATTGGCGCCGTCCGGGTAAACATGTCAACGGTGATGCCCGGCGTCCAGATTGCCCGGAGGGATTTTTTTTCATCCATCAAATAATGGAAGACATGGTCTATTTTTCTGCCGTTTTCCGCTGTCCACGGATTTTCGAGTGCGATGCGGTCTTTTCCCATTTTATTGGCGGAAACCGATGCGCACACCGTTGGATTGCTGCCAAAAGCGGCTAGTGCGGCGCGGTTTGCAAAATCAAGCTGTGTTTTCTTCGGTTGTATGACCACGGTTGCTTCTGCGCCTGCATCGAGTGCCGCCCGGTACAGTGCCATGCTGATGGTATATACGTCTCCGTCGGGGTTAGTGAGAATAAGGAACTGATCTTCCGGAGAAAGGGCAAGTACCTGTGAAATGACTGTTTGCGCGGCTTGTGCGAGATCGTGTGTATCCATGATTAAAACTGTATCCCTCCCTGTATGAAAAGTCAAACCGCTCTGGTATACTGCCGGGAAATGAATATTGTACTGTTCGACACCGAGCGCTTCTTCGGTGCTGCTGATGAGCGCTACACTCATATTACGCGAATTCTCGGCAAGGGTTCTGGCGACGTTTTTTTTGCCGGCCGTATCAACGGACCTTCGGGACATGCGCACATACGCTCCTGTGATGCTTCCGGTCTGGAATTTGATTTTGAGGAAACCTCGCCGTTCCGGCCCCTGTATCCGGTTCATGTCATTATAGGGTTTCCCCGACCCATCCAGCTCAAACGGCTGTTGCGTGATCTGGCGAGTCTCGGTGTGGAAAAAATCACGCTTGCAGGAACGGATCTTGGCGAAAAATCGTACCGGGAATCCCGGCTTGCGGATCCTGCCGTTGCCCGGAAGAACATTCTGGACGGATGTATCCAGGCCGGAGAAACTGCGGTGCCGGAGCTTTCCATTGCTCCATCGGTTGATACGGTGTTGAGCGAAGAGGCCGCTCCAGATGCGGTACGCGTCATTCTTGACCTTGCGCCGGATACCGAACCTCTGTACGGTCGGGATTTTTCAGGCGTGCGCGCCTCCCGTCCGCTTGTACTTGCAATAGGAAGTGAACGAGGATGGAGCGGACGGGAACGTTCGCTGTTCCGTTCACACGGGTATGCCCCCTGTTCCCTCGGGAAAAGAATACTGCGAACCGAAACAGCTGCAACGGCAGCCTGTGCCATAGCACTTGCTGCTTCCGGTCTGCTGGAAGGAAACCAATGAATCAGGATCAAGTAAAAGAACTGCTTTTATCAATTGAAGAGGCAACCCTGGAGTTTTCGGTAACGTTCACCGGAAAGAAAAGCAAAAAGGTTAACGGTTTGTACAAACCGGACACGCATGAAATTCTTCTTCACAACAAGAACTTTACCAATGAAATGCAGCTGGTGTACACGGCCATTCATGAGTATGCGCATCACCTGCAATGCGAAGCAGAGGGAGCGTTTCGTTCTCCCCGGTCACATTCAACAGTGTTTTGGGCGCGGTTTCACCGGCTTCTGGAAAAAGCGGAAAAAATGGGATTGTACCGCATCGATGTTGAGGGAAGCCCGGAGCTTGCGTTGCTGACTGCGGAAATACGTGAGAAGTATCTCGCAGAAAACGGCCGGCTCATGAAAGAGCTCGGAAAGCTTCTGGTTCGGGCACATGAGCTGTGTGAAGATGCCGGCATCCGGTATGAGGATTACATTGACCGTATTCTGTGCCTTCCCCGTACAGCCGCAAAAACTGCGGTTAAAGTTGGCACCCTCGATGTAGACCCGGCTCTTGGATATGAAAGCATGAAAATTGTTGCCGCGCAACCGAATGCTGAGCGGCGTGCTGCTGCAGAGGAACAATTCACCGCGGGCCGGAGTCCTGATCTGGTAAAAACGGAGCTTGCGCGAAAACTGGACGCCGAAGATCCGGTAGAACGGCTTGCACGGGAAAAAATACGTCTTGAAAAAACCATTGCAACCCTGACTGCCCGTCTTGAGCAGGTTGAGAAAAGCCTGAAAAACGCGCAATAAATCATGACCGGAAGTGCTTGAGTCCCTGTCTTTTCACGCCGATAGAAAAGTACAGGAGCCAGCATGAAAAAGCATCCATTGTTCTCCACGGTACTCATTGTGGTGTTGTTTGTCTGTATGTCCGCAACCGCTGTTGCCGACTCCCGTGCGCTTATGGCCGATTCCATCGAGCGTAATGAAAGCGTGTCCCGCTTTTCTCCCCTTTTTCCGCAGGCCCTGTTCTGGCAGAATGCTTTTGACACTACGGGTTCCACCGAACAGCAGTTGGTGACTGTTCCCGACGAACGAACAGCGCAAGAACTTCCCGCAGCATTCTCACGGCTTCAGTCTGAACTTCTTAACAACGACATTATTGCCCTCTACGGTAAACCCGGGGCACGCAATATGGGTATTCTTGGACAATACCCGCTGGGAGAGCTTGCTCCGGTCATGGATGAGTTCATTCGGGTGTATGATGAGGCAAATGGTATCCGGGGGATTATTCCGGCTTTGTATATCATCTATGGAACCGTGTGGCCCGAGGGTGAAATCGGTTTGACCCGTGATACGGTAATACGTGACTACATTGAATACGCACAAGAACGCGGCTGGTATATATTTCTTGACCATCAGATCGGGAAATATTCGGTAGATCACGCAGTACAGGCGCTGCTGCCCTGGCTTAAGTATCCCAATGTTCATTTGGCTCTTGATCCTGAATGGAGAACAGACAAACCGATGCAGGAGATCGGGTCTGTAACCGGTGAAGAGCTCAACATGGCGCAGGAGATGATTCAGGATTACATGGTTGAGCATAACCTGCCCGGCCGCAGGATGCTTGTTGTCCATCAGTTCAAACCGCGCATGATTCTCAACAGAACCGCAGTCAAGACGGATTTTGAACGGGTTAAGCTCATTCATTGTGCCGACGGATTTGGTAATCCTGCGCAAAAGATCAATGCATACCGGTTCAATGCTCTTGCCACGAATATTCCGCTCAAATCATTCAAGCTGTTTCTGAAGCCGACTATTGAGAAAGCCGGATGGGATCAACCGCTCATGTCCCCGGAAGAAGTGTTTTCGCTTGATCCCCGGCCGTATCTGATCATGTACCAGTAACCTCTTGCCCACAATGCTTTCGGCAGGTACAATGTCCCGTTATGCCCAATTTGCCAGATAATCCCCTCATTATTCAGGGAGACAGAACCATACTGCTGGATGTCCATGCCCCCCGGGCGGAAGATGCCAGAGCGGCGCTTATTCCCTTTGCCGAACTGGAGAAATCTCCGGAGCATTTACATACGTACCGGATAACGCCGCTGTCCCTGTGGAATGCCGCGAGTGCCGGTCTTTCCCCCATGGCTGTTTCTGATATACTGGACGGATTCAGCCGTTTCCCGGTTCCTCCCGCTGTTCGTTCCTGGGTTACTGAAACCATGGGGCGTTTTGGCACTATTACGATGGTTCCCTCAGATACCCCCGAATATCTTGTTTTGCGAACAGAATCTGCTCTTGTGTATCGTGAACTTGAAGCTTCACGACAGATGAAGAAGTATCTGATTCCGACAGGGACTGACCGTTTCGAGTTTTCTCTCGCTGTATTGAACCGGGGAACCGTCAAGCAGGAGCTGCTCAAACTTGGCTGGCCGGTAAAGGATGAAGCGCCGCTCAAAGACGGCGAGCCCCTTGCCCTGTCGCTTCGGGACACAACCGTGTCGGGGAAACCCTTGGTTATACGGGATTATCAGCGTACGGCTGCAGCTTCCCTGGTTGGCAACAAGGGCCCGGGTACCGGATTCGGTACCATCGTCCTTCCCTGCGGATCGGGAAAGACCGTAGTCGGCATGACTGTTATGGAGATGCTTGCCACCAGTACGCTTATTCTGACAACCAACGTTGCCGCAGTGCATCAATGGGCAGACGAACTTGTAGATAAAACGACATTGACCCGGGAAGAGATAGGAGAATATACCGGTGACAGGAAGGTCATCAAACCGGTAACCATTGCCACGTATCAAATTCTGACCTGGAGGCCGGACAAGGAAAGCGCGTTTCCGCACTTCAGCATTTTTCGGGAGCGGGCCTGGGGGTTAATCATATATGATGAAGTTCATTTGTTGCCCGCTCCGGTTTTTCGTGTAACTGCGGAAATACAGACCGTGCGCCGGCTCGGGTTAACTGCGACACTGGTTCGGGAGGATGGCTGTGAGGGTGATGTATTCTCTCTTGTTGGACCGAAACGATACGATGTTCCCTGGAAAGATCTTGAAGGGCAGGGGTGGATCGCGACTGCCCGTTGTGTTGAGATTCGTGTTCCCCTTGCAGAGGATGAGGCACTGGCGTATGCCGTGGCCGGACAACGGCAAAAATACCGGATTGCGAGCGAGAATCCTGCAAAACTTCCAATTGTTGCCGAACTTGTTTCGGAGCATGAGGGCGATTCGATTCTGGTTATAGGTCAATATCTCAAGCAGCTGGAAAAAATCGCGGCCGATCTTGGTGTCCCCATCATCACCGGAAAGACCCCGAATAACGAGCGGGACAGAATTTACGCAGATTTTCGCTCAGGTGTCATGAAGGTTATTGTTGTTTCAAAGGTAGCCAATTTTGCCATAGATCTTCCCGATGCATCCGTGGCAATACAGATTTCGGGAACTTTTGGAAGCCGACAGGAGGAAGCCCAGCGGTTGGGACGCATTTTGCGACCTAAAGAAAAGGATTCCCGGTTTTATACCATTGTAACAGAGCGAACGGTAGAAGAAGACTTCGCAGCCAACCGGCAAAAATTCCTTGCTGAACAGGGGTATGAATACCGGATCATGCGGTGGGATGAAGACTCGTCCCGGGCGGAGTTGTCATGAACCGGGCGAACGCAATTGTTGAATGGCGGGAAGCACTGACACGACTTTCCGATCAGCATTTTTTTGATCTTGTTCGTATGTATATTGGTGCTGTACGGACGCCGTTCAACAAGCAGAAATTGATTGAATCTCTGTCTGCATTTCTCCGTAACACCAGAAACAGGAGCAGGATTGTTTCCTGTCTTGACCAGTTTGACCGCGAGTTGCTTGCGGCGGTACGCATCCTTCCGTCTCCAACCCGTGAAAAAATCGTGCAGCTTTTTTCCGGAACGAGATCGTTTCCGGAAGTCTACGAGAGAATCCTGAATCTTGAGGAACGTTTGCTTGTATACCGTAACGACGAAAAGGCACATCGTGAATATGCCATTAATCCGTTATTGGCAGATGAAATTGAAGAAAGGGCAGGTCTGGATCAGCTGATTTATCCTGACACTACGGGAGATCCATTGCATGTTCCGCTTGCCGTCAGTGACAGTGTCCTTGCCGGCTTGTACAGTTTTTTTCTCCACGAAGGCCCTCCAGTTCGAAACGATGGAAGTTTGCGAAAGCGTACGCTTGATGCGCTGGCCTCATCGTTTCCCGATCTTGCGGGTGCCGGGAATACGTTGTGTCTGGTTGTTGCTGCACTCCGGAATCTTTCGCTGCTCAATGTTCACGACGGAAGTCTGGTTCCTGACCAGGCACGGTGGGCTCGTTTTGCCCGATGCGACACGGCCTCGCGCGCGGCATATTTGTGTGCTGCTGTCTATGGACGGCTGACGCGTGACGCGCTTCAGCGTAATGCCCAGTCATTTCTTGATCTTGTGGGTATGCTTGCCGCAGACGGCCGTTATGTACCGGAAGTGGTAAATCGTGCTGCGTATCTGGTTCGGGAAAACTCTGGTACCGTAGCGGGCAAGCGAAGCCGTTTTTCACAAATGCTTGGAGAGCATACTGCATCGGAAGATCCCTGCATTGGAGATTCACCCGATCGTGCGGAAACCGCCCGTATTTTTGGTCTTCTCGCAGAGCAGGAGGGCTATCTTGTCCCCAATGCAGCGTTGTCGGCACCCGTTGAAGCGGCAACTGCCTCGGCCGTTATTTCTCCTTCGTTTGAAACAGTTTTGATGCCGGGAAGTTCTCTTGCGGAATTGCTGCCAATTGTTTCCTGCATGATGGTAACGAGTATTCAAACAGTAGGCAATTATGAAATTAACCGGAAGTCCTGTGCTGCGGCATTTGATCAGGGCGAAACGGGGGACTCGCTTGTTGCGCTGCTCAAGAAGCATAGTACTACACCATTGCCCGGAAATCTTCTGTTTTCCATACAAGACTGGTTTGCCGGATACACCGCTCTTTCCCTGTATCATGGATATGTTTTGAAGGTTGATGATTCTCGTCGGGTTCTTTTTGAGAAGAATGAATCCCTGACCCGACTGGTTCGTAAAACGCTTGCGCCCGGGGTGTATCTTCTGGATACTGATTCGCCGGAAGAATTGCAGGACGCAGCGTCCCGAGCAGGGATTGATTTTCTGCCTTCTGTTGCCCGGGGGAATCCCCGGAGCGATTCCGCACCGCTTCCACCGTTACGGTTTGTTGACCTGCAGCCTTCGGTTGTTTCCGACAGGCACAAGAAGCCGGTTCCCGAGATTGTCGCTACCATACAGGCGGAGCTTGTCAGTGCCCTTGAATCGTTACATCCGGCAAAAGATCAGAAAGATGCGCTGCTGTCCCGTATACAACGGAAGATTGTCATTTCACCAGTACAGCTCGATCCTGAATCAGTCCGCCCTGAAAAAATGGAAGCCAGAGGGATGGATTTTCTCGGGAAAGTGCGGGTTGCAGAACAGGCCGTTGCAACCGGATCGCTTTTGGAGATTCATGTTGACTCGGGAAACCGAATTCTGTTGGGGAAGCCGTTATCCATGGAGAAAAAACGGGGAGATATGCTGATCAAGCTTCAAAGTGAAGCAGATGAAACCATAGATATTGTTTCACTGGGACGGGCTGTTCTGGTACGAAGGCTGCGGGGGTCAATTTTCTCGGAACCGTTGTCCGCACGGAGGCGTGATGCAGATTAATAACTGCTTCCAGAAAAATGCAAACATGTCCATGGTTGCACAGCTCTTGTGGCGTAATCCGGGAATAAGCCGGATTGATATTGCCAAAAAAGTTGGGGTATACCGTTCAACCATATCAAACATCATTAACGCAATGATTCATAATGGTGTTGTTCTCGAATCGAAAGAACAGGGCAATTCATCATCGGGAGGAAGAAAACCGCTTCATCTTGCATTGAATCCCGATTTCGGTTGTGTAATCGGTCTTGAATTGCAGCCATCCGGATACTCTGCGGTTGTTGTTGACTTTACCGGGTGCATCCGGAAGCGCCAGACCGGATCCCTTCCTGAAGGATCCTTTGCGAATTTTCCCGAGAAGATAATGGAAAATCTTGAAGAGGCTGTCCGTTCAACAGGGCTCTCTCCTCTTGCTGTTTGCATTGGTATGCCCGGGATAATTGATTCCTCTTCCGGGACTATTCTGCGGTCAGATATCTTTAATGTTCAGAATACTTCATTTCCGAAAACAGTTGGTGAACGGTTCGCTGCCCCTGTTTTCATCGAAAACGAAGCAAATTGTCTTGCCTGGCATGAGTTGTTTACTTTCCGGGAACAGGACCACTGCTCCCTTCTTTGTATCAATACTGAATATACCCGGGATGCGTCCCGATTCTCTTCCTGCACGGGGCTGGCCGTTGGTATAGGCGTAGCGATAAACGGAACCGTGTATGCCGGGAGCAAATGCGCCGCCGGAGAATTTGTTTCGACCCGATGGGCCGGAACCATGGTTGGGCAGGGGAATTTTTCCGCTCCGGAGGGAACTGCTGCCGAAAACGGATCTGTGCTCACCGGCTGGACAACCGAGCTTTTTGAGAGCCTTGTCCCGGTGGTTGCGGTATTTGATCCCCATGTGGTAACTGTGTATGGAGAACTTGCCCGGCATAAAGACCTGGTCCAGTCTGTCTTGGGCCAAAACGTTCCGCTTTTTGGCGCATTGTTGAAAAAGACCGGTTGTATTCTCCGTTTTTCTGATGGAGACCGGTTGTCGGTGGCACGCGGAGCTGCTCACATGTTTCTGATGCGGTTGTTCAGTATTTCTGCAGAGGAAGCGGCGGGGCGGTCTTCGTTATCCTGGGACTTGCTTTTTCAAAAAAATCCTTCCTGATTTCTTTTTAATTGCACAGGGGTTGTTTGTCGTTTATCATGCACTATACCTCGTTATTATGTTTCAGGAGTTTGTATGCGTGTAATTGTCAGGCAGGATTATGCTACGTGCGCCGAATGGGCGGCAAATCATATTGTATGGCGTATAAATGAATTTTCTCCCTCTGCAACCCGTCCGTTTGTGCTCGGGCTTCCGACCGGTTCAAGTCCCCTTGGGGTGTACCGGGAACTTGTCCGGCTGAACAAGGCGGGAAAGGTTTCATTCAAAAACGTGGTTACGTTCAACATGGATGAATACAAGGATCTTGATCGTGATCATCCCCAGAGCTACCGCCGGTTCATGATGGACAATTTCTTCTCGCATATTGATATTTCCATGGACAATGTCAATTTTCTTGACGGGATGGCAAAGGATCCTGCTGCAGAATGCCGGCGGTATGAAGAGAAAATTGCATCGTACGGCAAGATCCATCTCTTTTTTGGCGGAGTCGGCGCGGATGGCCACATTGCTTTTAACGAACCCGGTTCCTCCCTTACATCCCGTACCCGTATGAAAAACCTTACCCAGGACACCATCATCATGAACTCGCGTTTCTTTGGCGGGGATCCGGAACAGGTTCCGACACAAGCGCTCA
>CAZGQQ010000077.1:0-9255 GCA_964527175.1 uncultured Treponema sp. | reverse complement strand
ACCGGTATTTTCGGTCCGAACATGTACACCCCTCCCTTTCTACTAGACTATGCGAAAAAGTGTTACTGGTCAAGGTTTTTTTCGAAAGAAGCGTCTACCGGTACTGATCGTTCCAATCCCGGGCAAACAATTTTCTGATAAAGCGCCCGAAACCCTCCGCTTCAAGAAAATCAGTTTTTTCTATTCTGGAGACAATATGCTTGAGACAGACAGACGCTTTTGACTTTGGATCAACAACAATGAACGGTCGTTGTTTGAGAACGGCCTGACTTACCTGGGGATCATCATAAATGAACCCAAGATATTCTACCTTGAGATTCAAAAATTGACCGGCAATCTGGATCATTCGTTCTGCGACCCGTTTACCCTCAACGGCAGAATTAACCCGGTTTACAATCATCTTGAGATTGATATTAAGATTGTCCACTTCCGTGGCAATAATCTTGATAATTCCATACGCATCGGTAATTGACGTCGGTTCCGGGGTTGTAACGATGACAACTTCATCCGCTGCGGCAACGAACCCGAGTACATTTTTGGAAACCCCTGCGCTTGTATCAATAATGATAATGTCGGTATCTGATAGCGTGTACAGCTCGCTTATGAACGCGTTTCGCTCTTCTTCTCCCATATTGGCAATTTTGGAAAATCCTGAAGCACCGGCAATCAATTTGATTCCATAATCGGTATCAAGGATGATTTCCGACATCCGCTTTTGCTTTCTCATAACATGATACAGATTATACTGGGGTATAAGATTCATCATGACATTGACATTTGCCATTCCGAGATCCGCATCTATAACAATGACTTTTTTCCCCATTTGGGCATAGGCAATACCCATGTTGGTTGCAACGTTTGTTTTTCCCACACCACCCTTGCCGCTGGTAACGGTTATGATGCGTGTCTTTCGCGCACTCCTGGGGGTTGTATCCTGTTCCGTCCCATTTTCTTCCCCGGGATTGACAGTTTTGTCTTTCATGAGTGCACGCAGATTCTCGGCCTGGTCTTCCATATTATCTCCATTCAAACGTTGATTCCCGTATGGGGAACCGCTCTTCTATTCGTGCGCGGTTTATCCTGAATCCATCAAGATTGGTCAGAAACCGGACTGCTGATGCCTGTTCAAAATCCAGGGGCACCCGCTGCCCGGTGGTGATGTACGAAACCGGTTTGTTCTTCTCGTCAAGAGCACTGATGATATTGCCAACTCTTGTTGTTTCATCAAACTTCGTGATTATCACCGATCCATATCCGAATGTTTCATACTGCTGCATTATTTCCCGCATGTCGCTTGCCTTTGTTGTTGCACTGACAGCCAGATAGACATCGGTACACTGTCCGGCGGCTTCCAGAAAATGACGCATTTCCGCAATCCGTGAAAAGTCTTTCGGACTTTTTCCGATGGTATCTATCAAAATGACGTCTACATCCTGATACATGGCAACCAACGTTTGCAGATCGGACGGGGTTTCCGCACAGGAAACGGGAATATTCATGATATTTCCGTAAATTTCAATTTGTTGCTTTGCCCCGATACGGTAATTATCGATCGTTATGACACGAACATTGAGCGGTCTGCTTCCTTTTGCTGCAGCAAGTGAGTACGCCGCTGCCAGCTTTGCAACAGTTGTGGTTTTTCCGACACCAGTCGGCCCCACGAGCGCAATGATGCGCGGACGAACCGTACAGGAGTTCTCACCAATCCGTATTGAATCTCCAATCCAGTTCACAACACGTTCCTGTACCTGGTCGTAGTTTTCAAGCTCTTCAAGACTGAACTCATTGCGGAGGCGCGTAAGCATGGTCCGTATATAGCCGGAAGAGAAATCATTGTTTTCGAGAAGCTCTTCCATTTTCCGGATTGTTTCATGTTCCGCTGTTTTATCCCCCGATTCACGATTTGTGTTGTCAAGTCGCTGTTCGAGTTTCTTTACGGTTTGCAGAATGGTTTCAAGCTGTTCCTTTCCCGCAGAAGATGCTGATGGCCTTTCCTGAAGCGGGGTATCGGCAATCTCCGGCATTCGTGACGCGAGTGAAGGTGCACTTCGTACTGCCTGCTGAATAATCCGTTTTCGTTCATCTTCAAAACTGGAAACGTTTTTTGGGGCAGAAACTGCAGGCCGATAAGGGTTCTTTGAGAGCATAAAATAAAGCTCTATACCGTCTTTTTCAAAAAAACCCAAAAAACCGCCCATCTTAATCTTTTTTTGCCGCAGGACATGAACATCCGGACCGAATTTTTCACGGATTTTTGCAAGACATTCATCATAGGTTGTTCCCTGCTCACTCAAAATATCCATACGCTGCTATTTCGTCCTATTCTTCCTGTCTGATTTCGCCAATTGCTTCTACCCGTATATCATGTGCGATTTCGGGAACCGAAAGAACCACCAGATCGGGAATTTCCCGTTCCGTGGAATTCTTTATGAGAATGCGGGCCTCTTCAGGACAGAGAATAACCGGAACATATCCTGACTGCTGGGCTGATGAGACCGCATGAGAAACGGACCGTATCCATGCGCGCTGTACGGCGGGTTCCAATGCCGCTACCGGTCCGTTAACCGTGTCAATTCTGCTTTCTACAAGTTTCTGTACCAGATCCGGCTGAACAGTCAGAACATTGAGCGACGAGTTTTCGTCAACATACTGCAGACAAATCTGACGAGCCAGCGATTGCCTGACCTTCTCCACCAGAACGGTCGTATCTTTCGTAACCGGACGGAAGTCTGCAACGGTTTCAAGAATGACCACCATGTTTCTGATTGACACCTGTTCACGTAACAGCCCCTGCAATACTTTCTGAATTTCTCCGATCGAACACAGTTTGGTAACTTCATCCACGACCGAGGGATAATCTTTCTTGATGGCATCAATAATGGACTGAACTTCCTGCCGGCCCAGAATTTCCGAAGCATGCCGTTTGATAATTTCAGTCAGATGGGTTGCAATTATCGAGGGCGGATCAACAACCGTATACCCTGCCCGCTCCGCACGTTCGCGGTTTTCATCAGAAATCCAGACAGCGGGAAGTCCGAAGGTAGGATCGGTTGTTTTTTCACCCGGAATATCTTCAAGTGTTCCGCCGGGATTAATACCGAGATATGAGCCCATACGAATTTTTCCGCGGGCAACTTCCACACCCTTGATCTTGAAACAGTATTCGCTTGGTTCAAGACGCATATTGTCTATAATGCGTATACGGGGAACAACGAGTCCCAGATCGAGTGCGCTTTCACGCCGTATCCTGGTTACCCGCTCCAACAGTTCCGCACCCTTGTCCTTGTCCACAAGGGGAATGAGGCCGTAACCCAATTCAAGCGAAAGCGGATCAAGGGGAACGACAGGACTGATATCTCCGGGACTTTCCCCGGTCTTCTGCTTCTGCTTGTCTTCTTCATTCTTGATCGATTTTCTGAAATCACGCTCCTGGCCCTTCTTGAGCCGGTAACCGGTAAAAATGAGCAGGCCTGCAAGCGGAAGAAGCACATACCAGGGAAATCCCGGTAAAAAAGAAATGATGGCAAGGGTTCCGCCACCGACATAGTAGACCCAGGCATTACGGGAAAACTGCGTTTTTACATCAGTTCCGAACGTACCGTCCGAGACGGCACGGGTAACAATGATACCGGTAGCAACAGATACAAAGAGCGAGGGAAGCTGTGACAAAAGACCGTCGCCGACCGTGAGGGACGCATAGGTTTGAATGGCAACAGCAAAGGGTTCACTCCGGAAAATCATGCCGAATATGAGGCCGGCAACGAGGTTTATGACGGTAATAAAAATACCGATCTTGACGTTTCCGGAAACAAACTTGCTCGCTCCGTCCATGGCTCCGTAAAAGTCGGCTTCTTTCTGAACGTCCTGTTTCCGCTGACGGGCTTCGTCTTCGGTAATTGCTCCGGCATTATATTCAGCCTCAATAGCCATGTTCTTTGTGGGCATGGCATCGAGGGTAAATCGTGCGGCAACTTCCGCGACACGGGTTGATCCCTTGGTAATGACAAAAACCTGAACAGCAATGAGAATGATAAAAATGACAAACCCGATAACCAGACCCTCGGTTCCGCTGGATCCGATAACAAAAGTACTGAACGCACGAACCATCTTGCCGTCAAACTTGGTCCCCAGCGTAAGAATGAGCCGGGTACTTGATACGTTCAAACCGAGTCCGAATACCGTACTTACGAGAAGAATGGTGGGAAAGACAGAAAAATCAATGGCACTTCGGGTATACAAAACAATCAGAAGAACAAGCAGATTCATGACCAGATTGAGCGCCATGAACAGGTCAAGGATGATTGTGGGAAGCGGTACAATGAGCATGAGCACGACTGTTACTACGCCGGCTGCAACAAAGAGGTCGCTTTTTTGTACTGATATTCCCTTCTCAGCCATAGTGTATGTTACAGTTCCTTGAGAATACGCTGCTTCCGAGAGTCAAGCGCATAGACTTTTGCCAAAATTACCGCGAGGGCTTGATAGTACTCATCCGGTATCATATCACCAATTTCGACTTCCGCATAGAGCGCGCGTGCCAGCGGTTTGTTTTCAACTATGGGAACACCATTCTCACGGGCAAGTTCCTTTATCCGTTGGGCCTGTAAATCGGCCCCTTTTGCAGTCAACATGGGAGCACGCATGGTTGCGCGATCCCATTGCATGGCAATTGCGAAGTGTGTCGGGTTGGTGATGACAACATCAGCCTTTGGTACGTTCACCATCATGTTTTGACTCAGAAGCTCCCGCATCCGCTGGCGCAGCCGGCTCTTGACAAGCGGGTCTCCTTCCATCTGCTTGTATTCTTCCTTGATCTCCTGGCGGGTCATCTTGAGAGATTCAATGAACTGTCTACGCTGGAACACATAGTCCGGAACAGAAATGGCGATGAAAACCAGCGAGGCGATCAAAATGATACGGGCAGCAAGGGACGCGACGAACGTAATACCCTGCCACAAACTCGTTGAAAGAATGGAAACAAGCCGGGGAACCTCTCCCCGTATGGTCAAATAGGCAATAAACGCAATAACACCAACCTTGAGAAGTGATTTTGCAAGATTAAACAATCCCTCTGAGGAAAACAGGACCCGTTTGAAGTATTTGGCAAAATTGGGTGAAATTTTGCTCATTTTTATTGAAATTGGCTTCGTACTGAAAATAAACCCGCCATTTTGAACAATATTGGACGCCACTCCCGCGATAACGGCCGCAGCAGCAATGGGAGCGACCAGCTTGATGAAGTAATGCAGAAAAGCCTGTACCAGCACCGGATCATTTACCGCGGTTGTTGTTGCTCTGAGCAGGTAAAATCTGATCATTTCAGTACAGGTATCGAGCATGAGCGGAGCAAGGGCAATAAGTACCAGTGCCGGAATCAGCAGGACAAGACTTCCATTCAGTTCCTGACTCTTTGCGACACGTCCTTCTTCACGGGCTTTGCGAAGTTTGAATTCCGTCGGATCTTCGGTTCGCCCTTCATCTTCTGCGGCAAACCATTGCAAGTCTATCCACCAGTCATTTTCCGGCAGCATGCTGTTCATGACGGTCACGGTATACCTCCGCTGGCGTCGGCAAAGAGTTGTTGTAATGTCGCAAAACCCTGCTCCATCATTGATACAAAAACATTCGCCATAAAGGGAAGTGCAACGACGAGCAGGAAAAAACTGGTAAGAATGGTAATGGGGAATCCCTCGGAAAGAAGATTCATTTGGGGTGCCGCTTTGGAAAGAAGTCCCATGCTTACATGAATCAGGATGAGTGTACCGAAAATGGGAAACGCGATGACCATGGCGTTGAGAAAAAGCGCGGTAAGACCCTTGAGAAAGAATGAAACAAACAGATCCTGGTTCGCGACAAGCACAAAACAGTTCAGTGCTTCGAAACTCCTCAAAACTCCGCCAATGAACAGCGTTTGAAAACCCCGAATCTGCAAAAAAACCAGCATGGCAATAAGGTTCAGATACTGTCCCATAAGCGGATTTTCAACCTGTGCAAGTGCATCAAACACGGATGAGGCACCAAAACCCATCTGAAACGAAAAAAACTGTCCGGCCGAACTGAAAACCGAGAACAACATGCTGATAAAAAACCCGGTCATGATACCGATAAGTCCTTCACCAATTACCAGCAGGACAAAATGCAGACTGAAGGGAACAACATCCCATCCTGCAGTGTACGCATGCGGAAGAACCAGATAGGCAGTTGCGCCGGCAAGGGCAATTTTTGCTATGCGAGACACCGATCTGATCGACAAAAGCGGTGTTGTAACGATCATGGCAAAAACTCTGACCGCTGCAAGAAAAAAGAATGGTGCCTGCTGCAGGACGGTATCGAATAGATTCATATACGGTTAGCGAACCATTTGCGGGATCATCTCAAAGAGCGTAATGGTGTAATCTTTCAGTGATGCAAACATCCATCCGCCGAGAAGCGCCAGCATTGCCAGGATGGTCATGATTTTCGGGACAAACGTAAGCGTTTGCTCCTGAATTGATGTTGTTGCCTGGAAAATGGCTACCACAAGACCAACCACAAGAGCTGCGACAAGAACGGGAGCTGCAAGCATCAGTATCTGAAAAATTCCGCCGCGCATGAGCGCAATAACCGTACCCAGAGTCATGAACACCTCCTAGAGGAAAGAATTGAACAACTGCTGGGTTAACAAGCCCCAACCATCTACCAGAATGAAAAGGATAAGCTTGAACGGCATGGAAATTTGGACCGGAGGCAGCATGATCATGCCCATGGACATGAGGATACTCGCGACGACCATGTCTATAACAATAAAAGGAATATAGAGCAATATGCCGATTTTGAAGGCAACGGTCAGTTCGTGAAGAATAAAGGATGGAACAAGCACACGGGTGGGAACATCCGCAAGCGTTCTCGGCTTGTCCAGTTTTGCAATTGCCATAAACGTAGCAATCGAAGAGGTGTCCCGGGACATTTGCCGGTACATGAACATGCGTATGGGACCTTCTGCTTCCGTATATGCCTGTGATACGGTCATTTCACCGTCCGCAAGCGGCCGGAAAGCATTCGTATAAATGGTGGTAAAAGTGGGCCACATGATGAACAGGGTAAGAAACAGTGCGATACCGTTCAAAACCTGGGTAGGCGGGACCTGCTGCAGGGAGAGCGCCCGTTTTACAAAATCCATGACAATCGAAATTCTGAGAAAACTGGTTGTCAGAATCAGTATGCTTGGTGCCAGAGAAAGCAGCGTAAGCAGAATGAGAAGCTGAACGGAAAAAGCGACTTCGCTGTTTGACTCCGGATCCCGTATCTGGAGATCAATAAAGGGAATTTGCGCGGCATTACGATCAGGGTTCATCTGTGTCGTTCCCCGCGTTGATCCGTCAGGAAAGGTCGATTGCGCAGCAAGGAAAACCGGAGAAATGCACTGGAACAGAATAATTGTTGCAAGGACGGCGATACATCGTGATTTTTTCATTCTGACCGTCCTGTCCCGCCGTTTCCCTCTCGACCTGTTTTGCCCAAACGTTCCCGTTGCCGCCTGATAAACTCTGCCGTTTCCCCTGCTGAAAGCGGGGTGTCATCACGATGGGGGACCGATGCCTCTTCGGCACGATATCCCGTACGTCCGGGCAGAAAACGTGACAACAAGGCTGAAAATGACGGAACCGGCTCGTGAGGATTGCGATCAGCTTCGAGATTCATCGCGTCAATAAGTTCCTTGTCCGTCAGTTCGGCAATGGGCTGAATACCGGTATCCGAAACCCCTACAAGAAATGCCTGTGAACCCACGGTAAGAACCTGTGCGGTCTTTCCCGGCGCAAGGGGCAGCTGTGCTACGACACGGAGATAGGGGTCATTCGCAGCACTGACGCCGGATCCCCGCTTTATCAGATAGACAATACCATACATGGCGGCACAAATTAAAACCAACACCAGCACAATACGAAAAAGTATCCAGAAGGTGCCGCCCTGGTCACTGTTTGCGGCATCCGGCAAGGGTTCGCCGGCCGTATCGTCCAGTACTATTGCCGACTCTTCAGCAACGCGGAGGCTTTCACCGCCAGCATCCTGTGAAACGAGCGAAGCCGCAAACACCAGCAAAAAAGCTGCCGTTGCGGCCAGGAGTTTTGTGTGAACTGTTTTCTTCTGCATTCCCCCACCCTTTTGACAATTACATTTCTGTTACCCGTTCTATTGGTGAAAGAATTTCGGTTACACGAACACCAAAGTTTTCGTCAATAACCACAACTTCACCTTTTGCTATCGGTTTGTGATTGACAAGAATATCAACCGGTTCACCGGCAAGTTTATCCAACTCAATGATGGTACCTTCGCCCATGCCGAGTATTTCCTTGATTACCTTTCTTGTCCGGCCAAGCTCTACGGTCATTTCCATGAAAACATCCATGATCAGACCGATATTGCCCTGTTCTGTCGAAAGGTTGTTCATCTGGAGATTGGGAAACTGGACTGACTGAACGTTCTGGTTCATACCCATTCCCATGTTCTGCATACCGCCCATGTTCTGCATACCTCCCATGCCCTGCATGCCGCCCATGTTCTGCATGCCGCTCATACCCTGCATACCGCCCATGTTTTGCATACCGCTCATGTCCATTTGAACCGGCGAAGCTGCTTGGGCTTGTGCATTAGCGTCTGTTGCACCATACGCTTTCGCAATTTCGTCAGCGATCTGGTAGGACATGATTTCCCACAGTGAATAAGCCGCACCGGCTATGGTAACGGGGAATGTGAAGGCGATAAAATCCTGCTGAGGCAGCCGTACCATGGCTTTGGGTACATTGACCGTTTCCGCCGGATTATTGGCGACTCCCGCAAATCCTGCTTTCTCAAGCGCAGTAAGCTCTATGCCGACATGCTGAGAGACAGTTTCACTGATAACGGACAGAGACATTTCGTCAAGATCTGCATCTTCTTCATGATTGACGAGCGACACCAGTTTCTGGGCAAGCTCAGTCGTCATGACAAAGACATGATCGCCAACGAGCGTCTCGTTAAAGTCAATAACTGTCGCTACAACCATCTCCGGAGTTTTTCGCAAAAAATCATCACGCTTCATGACCTCAATAACCGGAGAGGAAAACCCTATCGTTTCACCGGTCATGGACTCAAGGTTGCTCTTGAGCGCGGGAACATTCTCCTCAATGTATTTTTTTACGGCAGCAAGCTGCGAATCATTCAACTGGGCAGACGGAGCAGCAGGAGCGGCACCCATTCCCCCCATGTCGACACCTGCCAACAGGGCATCAATCTCGT
>CAZGQQ010000076.1:0-9287 GCA_964527175.1 uncultured Treponema sp. | reverse complement strand
GTATGTTGTTCCTGAAGAATGCGGTAACCTTTCCCACTTGTGTTCTCCTTACTATCCCTGTTACACAGCCAGTACAGACTGTTGATTACGCTGATGGCTCATGATGCATTTCATGATGCTTTCCTGGGTTGCCTGTTCGCGCGGCAACTCTCCGGCAATTTCACCGTCAGTAATGACATAAATGCGGTCGCACATACCGAGCAGTTCCGGCATTTCCGATGATATCATGAGTATGGCCTTTCCTTCGGATGCCAGCTTGTTTATTATTGTGTAGATTTCATACTTTGCCCCGACATCAATTCCGCGGGTCGGTTCATCGAGAATGAGCACATCGGGATCGGACATGATCCATTTTCCGAGTACCACCTTTTGCTGGTTTCCGCCGGAAAGGCTCTCCACCCGCTGATCGATACCCGAGCATTTGATGTTCAATTTTTTGCGGTATTCGTTGGAAACAAGATTCTCGCGATTCTCGTCAACAACACCGGCCCTGCTTATCTTGTCGAGACTCGGCAGGGTTACATTGTTTTTGATATCATCGATGAGAACCAGGCCGTATTTCTTGCGGTCTTCGGTTACATAGGCGATACCGTTGGCTATACTGTCCCCTACCGAGTTGTTCCGGATCTCCACACCGTTTTTCAAAACACGCCCGGTGTGGTGCACCCCGTATGTTTTGCCAAAAAGGCTCATGGCAATTTCTGTTCTGCCGGCGCCCATGAGGCCGGCAAACCCGACAACTTCACCACGCTTGAGGTTGAACGAAACATTGTTGACAATGGCGCGCGATTCATTCAGCGGATCATAGACCGTAAGACCTTCAACGCGAAGTATTTCTTCACCCGGCGTGGTTTTTCTGCACGGGAACCGGTCAAGAATTTCACGACCAACCATGCTCCGTATGATCCGGTCTTCATCGATTTCACCGACGGTATTGGCAACAGTTTCAATAACCGCGCCGTCCCTGATTATGGTTATGGCATCCGCGACCCTGGTTACTTCATTCAGTTTATGGGAAATGAGGATTGAAGTAACACCATGCGCTTTCAAATCAACAAGAAGCTCGAGTAATTTGCAGCTTTCTTCGTCATTGAGCGCAGCGGTCGGTTCGTCCAGAATCAGCAATTTGACATTCTTTGACAATGCTTTTGCAATTTCAACAAGTTGTTGTTTCCCCACACCGAGATCGGAAATCTGTGTGTAGGGATTCTCATGCAATCCGACTTTTTGCAGCAATTCTTTCGAGGCAGCTACGGTACTATCCCAATTGATAATGCCGTTGTGCGCCTGTTCGTTTCCGAGGAAAATATTCTCCGCTATGGAAAGATAGGGAATAAGCGCCAGTTCCTGATGGATAATGACAATACCGAGCTGTTCGCTTTCCCGGATATCACGGAAACGGCATTCTCGTCCGTCAAGACGGATCGCGCCTTCATAGCTCCCATGAGGATATACTCCGCTGAGGATGTTCATCAGGGTAGATTTTCCCGCTCCATTTTCGCCCACGAGTGCGTGAATCTCATGATTTTTCACAGACAAACTGACATTTTCAAGAGCCCGCACCCCGGAAAAGTCCTTTGTTATGTCCTTCATCTCCAAAAGTATTTCAGCCATGGATATCCGCCTTGTATGTTCAAAAGGAAGTGAGGAATTTGCACAGCGGACACATATTGCGCGGCGTTACGTTCACCCTGAAAAAACAGGAAATACTCGGAATTACCGGATTGATGGGATCGGGCAGAACCCGATTGGCGCAATGCCTCTTCGGTGCAGTGGAACCCTCCCGGGGAACCATTTTGCTTGACGGGAAACCGGTCCGGTTCCGCTCGCCACAGGACGCCCTGACCCGGGGAATCGCGCTGGTGCCGGAAGACCGTGTGGAAAACTGCATACTCCGCCGCCAGGATCTGGTGCTCAATCTTACGGTCGCCAGTCTCAGGCGATTTAAAAAGACAACCGGCCTTGATTCCGCGCACATGTTCTCCCTGGTCAGGGACTATTCGGATCGTATCGGGCTCCGTCCGGGAAAACCCGGTGACTATCCCGAATTCTATTCGGGCGGGAACCAGCAAAAGGTGTCCGTGGCCCGCTGGCTTGCCAAGCGATCCCGCATATACATCTTTGATGAACCCACCAAGGGTATCGACGCATCATCCAAAGTTGATGTGTACAATGCAATATCCGACATGGTCTCCAAGGGAGCTTCGGTCATTCTTGTTTCATCCGACATTGAGGAAATACTCGGCATGTGCGACCGGGTGCTCGTACTCACGGGCGGAAAAATCGTCTGCGACCTTCCCCGTGAAAAGGTAACCCAGGAGCAGATACTCGAGTATGCTACCGGAGAAGAGGAATGAGTCTTTTCAGAAATGAAGCCGCAGCATGATGTTCCGGTCGTAGTTGCCGAAACCCTTTCCGAAAATGTTGATTCCCCCGAGATGTTCGGCAGTGTCCTTGACGCCTATCCGAACCTTGATTGAATGATGCTGACCAAGATTCAAATCCGAAAGACAGACAGGAGATATTTTTACTCCGTCAATATATGAACCGTCATTGGTCACACTCCAGTGTTTCAGGAGCCCGTACTGTGAGCCCTCCAGCTTCCACCAGGTGGGAGTTAGCTTTCCCCGCTTGTCGCCGAAATCTCCCGGAGACGTCCAGTACCCTATCTCCACGGTATTGATCCACATGGTAATGTCTGACAGCAACTCGGGATTGGTCCCGGGGGTTTCCGAGGACAATTCCGCGATAAGCTCCAGTTTTTGCACCGGCTTCCCCTTTACCAGACTGTTGTTGGGAAACTTGTATTCGACAAACCCTTTTTCAAACCAGAGTAACCCGGCTTTCATCCGGTCCGGATTGAGAAACTCGTCGGGCACATCAAGGAATCCAATGATGGATTCCGAAGAACACATGCCGCAGGGAGGAGAAACCTCATAGGCGGTAAAAAGACCGATGGGCATGTCAACCTCGATTATATTGTTTTCGTCGGTTCGGGATTTCGGAAATTGAAACACAATCTCCTGATAGACTGAATGGCAAATTTTTTGGCTGCCCTTTTTTGCCTTGACGGTTTCTGTCCGTATGAGGGAGGCCTTTTCCAGTATCTGAACATTGATGGCTACCGTGGACTGCGGCAGATCCAGGATTTTTGCCAGCTCGTTCACATTGAGGCTTTCGTCACGAAGACACTGGAGTATCCTGATTCTCAGTTCGGAGCAGATGCCTTTCAGAAGAGCACTATCTTCGGTGTTGTTGATTACCAGTATGTTCTGTCCGTTCATTCGGTACCTTCTTGCATTGTTTATATCATATTTTATGATATAAATGGAAATAAAAGCAAGCGTAATCAATGCAATTATGTGACATTGTCATCAAATTATCAGCATAGTTGGTGATTATCGCACCTTTTCTCCCGCTTCTGTATCAGTTTTTCATATCCGTTATTTTGTTATATAACATTTTATTTGACATATAAAACAGGCAGGGGTACAATCCATTTCGGGTTGCAAAAAAAAGTAGTTCATCATTGTTTGTCAGCTTTTTGAAACTGACGTTTGCCATTCTGCGCAACGCGAACGGCAAACGGAAAAAAACAAACGGAGGATTAATATGAATCCAGCAAAGAAAATCATCGGAGTACTGTGTATTCTGATGGCTCTCGGCATTGTTGCTTCGTGCTCAGGCAAAAAAGAAGCGGCAGACGAAAAAGTCACCATTGATTTCTGGCATCTCGACAGCAATGATCTGCACTACCCGGAATGGGAACGATTTGCCAAACAATTCATGGAAATGAACCCCAATGTGGACATCAAGATCACGGTACTTGAAAACGAAGCGTACAAGAGCAAGATCGCGACGGTCATGCAGTCCGGTAATCCGCCGGACATCTTCAGAAGCTGGGGCGGCGGAGTCATGAACTCCTACGCAGAAGCCGGACTTCTCAAGGATATCACCAAGGAATACAAGAACAACTGGAATTCGAAAATTGGTGAAGGCGCGGTTGGCGTATACAGTTACAAGGGCAAGGTGTACGGCCTCCCCTATACCATGGGCGGAGTCGGAATCTGGTACAACAAGGAACTGCTTGCGAAGGTCGGATATACAGCTCCCCCTGAAACCTGGAGTGATTTTCTTGACTGCGTGAAGAAGCTCCGTGCAGCAGGTATTACCCCTATTGCCCTTGGAGGCGGAGAAAAGTGGCCCGGCCATTACTGGTGGGTGTACCTTGCAACTCGCCTTGGTGGCAAAGAGGCATTCGAAAAGGCCACAATCGGAAACGGTTCGTTCACCGATGAGCCTTTCGTGAAAGCCGGTTATCTGCTGAAGGATCTCATTGCACTCAATCCGTTCCAGGAAGGATTCCTCGGCGCTACCTACGGTGGAGACCAGGCGGCTCTCATGGGTAACGGCCAGGCGGCCATGGAACTGATGGGACAGTGGGCTCCCGCAGTACAGATCGGATCTTCCGAATCAAAGGAAGGCATCGGCGACAAACTCGGCTTCATGCCCTTCCCCGCTGTTGAAGGCGGAAAAGGAAAGATGACCGATCTGATGGGTGGTGGCGACGGACTCATTATCGGAAAAGACGCACCGAAAGAAGCAGTTGAATTCCTCAAGTATATTACCAGCCTGGAAATTCAGAAAGATCTCACCAAAGGTCCACTGGGCATTGTTCCTACCGCAATTGGGGCAGAGGTTGCATTGTCAGATCCCAACCTGATTGCAATCAACAAAGCAGTCGGTGAGGCTGAATATTTCCAATTGTACTACGATCAGTACCTGCCTCCGGCAACCGGTGAAGTAATCAAGGATGCTACACAGGGACTCTTCGCGGGAACCATGACTCCTGAAGAGGCCGCAGCTGCAATTGATCGGTCTTATCAGGCCGAGAAATAAACGGCTCCATCATCACACAGAACAGGAGAAACCCTCCTGTTCTGTTTTGTAGAGGATAGTAATGAACAATAATGTACATATAACCGGACGAAAGCCCGGATTTGGCACTGAACGCCTTGCTTTCTTTTTGTTGCTCGCTCCGGCTTTTTTTTTAGTAACCGCTTTCATTGTGTACCCGGTTATCAACACCGTCTATTATTCATTGTTCAAGTGGAACGGGTTTGGTCCACTGACCAAGTTTATAGGTTTGCAGAACTTGCGAACGCTTTTTAATGACCCATTATTCTGGAATGCGATTAAAAATAACGGGATTGTCATACTGTTTTCAATTTGTATTCAACTTCCAATCGCCTTTCTGCTGGCAATGCTGGTAAGCAAGAATTCAAGCAAGCCAACATTGGTTTTTCGTACCATTTTTTTCCTGCCATATATTCTTTCTGAAATAATCACCGGTGTCATATTCCGTTTTATTTATCATCCGCAGGTCGGTTTGCTAAAACAACTATTCAACCTGATTGCCCCTGACTACGTATATCAGGGATTTCTTGCAGATCCCGCAACGGTATTTCCAGCCATTTTGTTTGTAATCTTCTGGAAATATTTCGGTTTTCACATGATCCTGTATGTTGCCGGTCTTCAGGGAATACCGGCGGAATACTATGAAAGCGCCCGGATTGACGGTGCAAGTAATAGACAAACACTCTGGCACATTACACTGCCCATGATGCGTACCTCAATTCAAATGTCCCTGTTCTTCAGTATTATCGGATCAATTCAGATCTTTGATGTCATCTGGTCAATGGGCCAGGGAGGGCCGGTTCATGCAGCGGAAACTGCCGTTGTTTATTTGTACAAATACGGACTCCGCTCATCAAAAATAGGCTTTGGCAGCATGGTGGCAATTGTCATCTTCATATTCTGTCTGGGATTCAATGTTGTATACCAACGGGTAACAAAGAAGGAAGCATGAGCATGAAACAAACAACAAATGCATTTAAAAGATTAATACTCATTTCTTTCGCATTGATAATTCTTGTTCCTATAGGTCTCGCTGTCATGGGCGGTTTTAAAACTGTCGGTCAATTAAATGCAGATCCCATAGGATGGCCCAAGCCTTTTCTCGTTGAGAACTATATCGATATTTTTCTCAAGAGCAATTTCTTCATGTATTTATTCAACTCCATGCTTATCATGATTGTGACCGTTGTTATTGATGTTCTTGTAGCAGGAATGGCCGGATTTGCCTTGAGCAAATTTAAGATACGAGGAAAAAACTTACTATATAACTATTTCCTGCTGGGACTGCTATTCCCCATGACGCTCGCAATACTCCCGCTGTACATACAACTCCGTTCGGTTGGACTCCTTGATACGTATATTGGTGTTATTCTTCCGCAAACAGCTTTTCTGTTACCATTCCATATTCTGATTTTCCGTGGGTTTATCAGTCAAATTCCGGGTGAACTGGAAGATGCGGTACGAATAGATGGCTGCGGCAAAATCGGTTTTCTGTTGTATATCGTTGTACCTCTTTCCCGCCCGGTAATTGCAACAATTTCAGTCCTTGCCATGGTAACCAGCTGGAACAATTTCTTTCTTCCGCTTATCGTTCTCAATGACAAAGATAAGTTCACCCTGCCCATGGGCAGCATGGATTTTGTCGGGCAGTACCTTGCAGACTGGAATATCATTCTTGCGTTCTTTGTCATAAGCATGATACCGGCCATAGTGTTCTACCTCTATGCTCAGAAGCATATCGTATCAGGTCTTGCAGCAGGTGCAATCAAAGGATAATCATTCATGAATACGTATAAAGCGAAAATCAGGATAGACAGCGAATTGACCGAATGCACGGTAGACAACCGTCTGTTTGGTTCTTTTGTAGAACATCTGGGACGTGCCATTTACGGCGGAGTTTTTCAGCCGGAGCACGCTAGTGCCGACGAACAGGGATTCCGCGCTGATGTTCTCAAGTTTGTTCGTGAGTTGCAGATTCCCGTGATTCGCTACCCCGGCGGAAACTATGTTTCGGCGTACAAATGGGAAGATTCCGTCGGTCCGGTTGGCGACCGCCCGAAGCGCATGGATCTCGCCTGGAAAGCTATTGAACCGAATACAGTCGGCCTGAATGAATTTTATGACTGGACACAAAAAGCCGGCAGCGATGTCATGATGGCCATAAATCTCGGCACCCGCGGCATAGACGACGCTCGAAATCTGGTTGAATACTGCAATCATTCGGGCGGTCTTTTCTGGAGCGATCTCAGGAAAAAGCATGGTCGGGAAAAGCCGTACAATTTCCGGGTGTGGTGTCTTGGAAACGAGATGGACGGACCCTGGCAAATCGGATTCAAAACTGCGGACGAGTACGGCAAACTTGCGGAAGAGGTCGCCAAGGCGCTCAAGCTCTTTGACCCGACACTGGAGCTGGTGGTGTGCGGCAGTTCCGGCCCGGGCATGCCGACCTTTCCACAATGGGAAGCAACAGTGCTTGAACACTGTTATGAGCATGTTGATTATATTTCACTCCATACCTATGCGAAAAAGGAACGTGATGATCTTGAATCATTTCTGGCCGAATCAGTCCGTTTTGAAAATTTCATTACCTCGGTTGAAAACACCGTCGAGTTTGTAAAGGCCAAAAAACGGAGCAGGAAAACCGTGAAGCTTTCCGTAGATGAGTGGAACGTCTGGTATCATTCAGACGGTTGCGAATCGGAAACGGATGAATGGCAGGTTGGACGGAAACTTCTGGAGGACATTTACACAATGGAAGACGCGCTTGTGGTCGGCTGCTTCCTCATCGTCCTCCTGCGTCACGCAAAATCCGTCCGCATGGCCTGTCTTGCCCAGCTCGTTAATACCATAGCCCCCATCATGGCGGAAAAGGATGGACCAGCATGGCGTCAAACCATTTTCTATCCGTTTTTGCACTGTTCCCGGTACGGCCGGGGAGAAGTCCTCCAGACCGTCATCTCGTCGGAAACCTACCACAATGATGTACTCGGCGACATCCCCTATCTTGAGGCAGTCGGCATCTTGCACCGGGACCGCCACGAGCTGGTGTTCTTTTGTGTTAACAGACATGCCACAAAGGACCTGCTCCTTGAGGTCAAGACGACCGGATTTACGGATCTTTCAGTGTGTGAACACCTTGTTCTCGCGCATCCGGATCCGCTTGCATGCAACTCTGCCACGGAACCGGAAAAGGTTCTGCCGATACCCGTAAACACCACAACAGTCACCAATGATGCCCTTTCTTCGACAATCTCTCCTCTGTCGTGGAATGTCATCAGAGTCCGATTTGGAAGCATGGAGTAATACCCAGGTAAAAAAAGCCAGGACCGCAAGCATTTCGCTTGTGGTCTTTTTTTTCTCAATTCCGGTCATCCCGGGGCAAACACCCCTCTTCCCGTAAATCGCAATATCGGGGATACTTGCCGGTAATGAGCACAACACCAGCACCACAATCGCCAGCCCTGTCCCGGGCACTTCGACTCGGTCTTTCCTCGGCAAAAGAAAACGCCCTGCCCGGTATCATTCTCTGGATATTCGCTTCTGCCATAATTGCCGGCTACTATCACGTTCCTGCCATAACCCGGATACTGGGCCGTTTGGGAAACATGAAGGCTGCTTCGGGATACCTGTATTCCGGTGTTGCGACCGCCGTGTTCGGCGGAATTATCCCCTTCCTGTGGAAGCTGGCAACCCAATACCGCCGCAACTCTCCGGACAAAGAAGGACACAATCCCTGGAATGTATCTCCCTGGAAAGCCGGAGTATTTCTGGCATTCTTCTGGTGCTGGAAAGGAATCGAAATCGATTTCTTTTACCGGATGCAATCTGTTTTCTTTGGTACCGGTAGCGCACCGGGAACCCTTATTCCCAAGGTGCTGGTTGATCAGTTTGTCTATAATCCGCTGTGGGCCGGATGGACGCAGATCCTGGCATACTGGCTGCTTGATCAGGCCTTCAGGAAAAGCGCATTAACCGATCCAGTCCTCTGGAACAGTATCGGTTCCCGTCTCGTAACCATTCTGGTTTCAACCTGGGGGGTATGGATACCCATGGTAACAATTATTTACTCGATGCCGTCAAATCTCCAGGTGCCGCTTTTCAACATTGCCCTTTGTTTCTGGGGACTCATGCTCGCCAGCCTCACCAGGGAAAAAAGGTCGCAAGCCGGCGTATAATCGCAAGCCGGCGTATAATCGCAAGCCGACAGGCCCGTACCTTGCGGGAGTATTATTTACGTTTCCGGTTATTATTTTCCTATTTACTAAAATATATAGATTTTGCTATATTAAATATATGCGAGACGTTACTACTCCCGATGACATACAAACCTTGTGCAAAGCATTAAGTTCCCCTGTCAGACTCCAGATGCT
>CAZGQQ010000075.1:0-9341 GCA_964527175.1 uncultured Treponema sp. | reverse complement strand
GAGCTCAAAGCGGCGGATTTGGCCGAGCCCGGGGCGGACGAATCCGCCCTTTTCCAGCTGTTTGACACGATGGTTCGCTTTCAGCTCTCCTGTGAACAAACACGGAACGAGGAACAAGCCCAAAGCCTCCATCCGGAATTATTTAAACGACAATGAATCAAGGTATCCCTGATACTGTTTTTGCAACTGCTGGATCGTTTCACGCCCTTTCGCAATTTCCGCAGTCAGACGGTCCAATATTTCATCAATCCCGGACAGGCGCCCCAGATACGTCTGTCCCTGCTGAGACGTTGTTCCAACAGTCCTAATGTTATTTCTCACACGCTCCTGCTCTATAACCTGGTCATTCCGTTCACGAGTTAACTCGTTCAGCGCAGCTTCCTGATCCGCAATACTCCGACGGAATTCCACCGCCTTTTCAAGCGCTTTTCGAATATCCGCGGGAATTGCACCGGAGGATGCGTAATAGAGAAGCGTCTCGGTATTCTGCTGGAGCAGTGCTACCGTCTCTGCCACCGGGCGATCCTCCTGGACCGTGTACTGCGCTGTTTTACCGGCGACAACCTCAAGATTAAATCGATAAAGATCAGCTGTTTGCTCTGCCGGCTTTCCTGGCTCCTTCAGCGTTGTTCCGGGCGTTATCGGGTGTTCAATTACAATGGAACGGGATTCCCCGGTTGTATTCCTGAATTGATATACCGTCTTCTTCTTTTGTGTCCGGGTAATGGTCAGAACCCCGCGAGAAACACGTACTGAAGCAATCTCCTGGTTCGTTTCCTCACTGAGACTCCCGAGAACACCAAGATCCTCTCCGTATGCTATGAGCCGGGAATCGTTTTCCGGAAAAAAGTCAATCAGTGCGTCTCCGGCATACGACGAGTCATCAAAAACCGTTACCGGTCCCGCTGGAAGCTGCATTTTCGACTTGTTAACAAGCTCGACACAGAGCATCGGATGCGATTCTCCGGAATAGACTCGTAAACCCGAAAAAACCGATACCTTCTTTGTTCGCACAGCAGCCTCGGCAAGCGGCACCATGGCGCTTTGCTGTCGCGGAATGGATACCGGATTTTTCAGGGTAAATAGAAACAGCTCCCCGGCTTTTGCAGCAGTCGCTGTTTCAACCTGGCCCGTTGAAACACCGGCGGCACTCCGCTCCGCCTTCTTTGCATAACTCATTGAGGGAGACGGTGCACTCGCCTCCATTTCATATGCATATTCGCTCATCACTTCACTGTCCATGGCGGAATCATACACTTCGGGAGCGGCGGCACCGGCTATGGCAAGAGGAACTTCGGGACGGGAGAGATAGTAGGGTGGATACAACTGCTGAATAAACGAAACCGGCCTGCCGGAAACTAGCGTCAATTCGACATTCTCCCAATCGGAATCACTGGTATTATCGATAATCGCCCAGCCCTGAAGCACCGGATCCTTGTGTGAAAGATCCAGTCTGTAGGAGATTTTCCAGACCGGAGAAGGCACAATGTATCCCAGAGAAACAGGACGCGCTCCCGATCCGGGAAGATGAACAGAAAGGGTTCTGGTTTCACCGTCCCGTGCAGAAGAAAGCAAATCGAGCGCCCGGGTAAAATCCTGCATAACAGAATCATCGGTAAAAGTAATGGAAGAAATTTCCGAAAGATCGATCTTTCTCAAACCTTCTTCTGTCATCAAATTGACACTTGCTCGGGAAAGTTTGGGTCGAAATTCATCACCATGAGACGGAGAAAGAGATTCTTTTTCAACACTGACAATGCGACCGGAAAATAATTCAGGTGCTGCAATCTGAACCTCATATCCGCGAAGTCCAAGAAGAACGTCCGATAATCCGGGGTTTTCTGAAAGATCAACCGAAAGACTCTTCAAGGTTCTAATAAGCGTATCTTCTGAATCATAGGTCACTGAAGGATTTTTACTTTCATCATCGTGTACAACAAGTGATTTGAGTACATCATTTACCGCCTCCCGGGCAAACGGCAGAATAATCCGTGTGTACCCCGAAACGGTACCGGCATGTTCTACAAAACTGACACCAGAAGAGAAAAGGGCAATTCTGGTTACCGGAAGGTTTCGTTCTTCAGCTTTATTGTCCTGGCCTGAAAGCTGAACAAGTGTCAGAATTGTCAAACAAACGACAAGTCCTGCACGTACATAATTCCTCTTCTGTATGGTCATTATGTCCTCCTGACAAAATCAAGTATTTTCTGCATGTATAAATCTCTCGCATAAAAAAAACAACCTATATGAGGCGCTTCAGGTACAACAATCATTTCATCCGATGGTTTCACGGCACGGGAAAACAGCTTTCTAGCCATTCCAACCGGAATAAGAACATCTTTCTGGCCATGAAATAATAGAATCGGAATTGGTATCGTATGGGTTACTTTCTCCGGATTCATTTTGCCAAAACGGACACCCGTATGAAATATAGACACCATATTTGCCCCGAAAATGATGGAGCGGGCGACTATGCGATAACGAACCATTGACTGTAACACTCTAACCAGCGACTCTCCATAGTCTGAATAACTTGAATCGGAAATAAGCCCTCTCACCGCGTCATTTCCAAACCGGCGGGTTGCACCATACATCAATGCGGTCGCGCCCCCCATCGAAACACCATGGATATACATATTCCGGGAACCATATCGTTCAGCGATTAAATTCACCCAGCAGGAAAGATCTTCGGCCTCGCGAACACCCATGGTACGATACTTTCCCTCGCTTTCTCCATGAGCACGTTGATCTATCATGCAAACGTTCCATCCATACTCATGATACGTTTCCGCAAGATAATTCATCCCGGAAGCTGAATCCATGAGTCCGTGAAGAAGAATAACCGTTCGCTCCTGCACCGGAAGCACCTTAATAGAGTATTGTTCATTTCTCTTGTCTGTATATCGGTCATTGGGCCAATAATACCCACACAACCTCAACCCGTCTTTTGAAGTCACCGACAGCTCATCAAAAAGCCCTTCAATACGATTCTGTTCCCAACGTTCGCGGCCTTCTGTTACCGGAACCATAAGAAGAGGATCTTTTGTATGGGAGTACGCTACGGTTCTCTTTTCTGCTTCCAAAACAGATTTTGGTTCAAACGCCGCATGTACCGTACTCATGCTGGAATGGTACACTATAATTCCTGCGCCTACAGAAAAAAGAATCCAGCCCAACAACAACAAAACAGGGAAAAAAAACAAAAGATTCGCTAAATCCTGCACAAGGGAAACCTCTCCCGTTCAGGATATACAGAACCATCATTATTGGCAACTCACGTATACGTACGGAAAAAAGCATTTTTCTATGCTATACTTTCGGGTAATGAGCACAAAAACAATTGCAGAAAAACTCATCACCGAAATTTCGTCTGTTATCAGAGGCAAACCTGTTGAGCTTGAGCAGTTTGTAACAGCGTTTCTATCCGGTGGACACATTCTTCTTGATGACGTTCCCGGACTCGGAAAAACAACTCTTGCCAAAACGCTCTCAAAGCTTGTTGCCACCGTCACACCCAAAGGCACGAAGCCGGTTACATTCAAACGAATACAGTTCACCCCTGATCTTCTCCCCTATGATATAACCGGTGTAGATGTCTTTAATCCAGAAAAACATGCGTTTGAATTCATGCCCGGCCCGGTTTTTTGCGATATTCTCCTTGCAGACGAAATAAACCGCACCTCTCCGAAAGTTCAATCTGCACTTCTTGAAGTAATGGCAGAACACCAGGTAACCTCCGGTGGCATCACCCGGGCGGTAAATCCCCTGTTTTTTGTTGTAGCAACACAAAACCCCGTCGAGACCGAAGGAACCTATCCGCTCCCGGCCGCACAGCTGGACCGTTTCATGATGCGTCTCTCAATGGGTTATCCTTCTGCAGAGGCAGAAAAAACAATACTCCATGATGATCCTGCTGAAACAATATTACCGGGTCTTCATCCATGCATCACAGATCAGGACATCTTCACCGCACGAAATGAGCAACAAACCGTATTCTGTCACCCGGCTCTTGAAGATGCCATTATTTCACTTGTGCGCAAAACCAGAAAACATCCTGCGGTAAAACTGGGAGTTTCACCACGCGGAGCATTACAAATACTTCACGCCGCCCGAACCTTGGCCTTGATTCGCGGACGAACGTGGATACAGGATGATGATATTACGTATCTTTCAATACCGCTTCTTGCTCATCGAATTATCATCAGGGACACCAGAATCTCCGCAGCGGAAATAATTCAGGATATTACCGCTTCCGCACTGGAAACCATGGAGCGAATTACAGACTGGACACAAGATGCCTCTCAAAAAGAATGACTGCAAAAACCTTTTTCCCCTAACGTTTTCGGGATCCCTGTACATACTTTCAGCCGGACTTTTGCTCTTTGTTGGTCTTTATCGGGGAGAACTTGCCGCAGCGTTGGCAGGAAGTCTTCTGCTTGCCTATGCTCTTGTTTCTTTATTACTGTGTCTGTTTGCCATACTGTTGTGGAAGCCTGCACGTCTTCGCCTTGTTCAGGGGAAAAATGGGGCGTTCACCCTGACAATTCAAAACGTTCCCAATATTTTCGTAACGTTACTTTGCGGCGCCCAACTTTGTATACGCTACAAACGGACAAACTTCTACGGCAAGCAAGCCTACATAGAAAACATCTTTCCAATATCAGGACCGGAAACGCATCATGACCCACACTTTCCTGGATACGGTGTTTTTATTCCCGCTCAGGAAGTTCTTATCCTTCATGATTTTGCCTCGTTTTACCGATTCCCGCTGCATGCTCCGGCCCGATCTTGCTGCGAGCCGGTCTTCAAGCCCGTCATTCCGGAACAACATGCTGGACAAGGTTCTCCGTCCGGAACAACAACACAGACAACAGGATTGAGCAGTTATGACCGTTCAGAAAACCTCTATGAAACAAGAACGTATCTCCCCGGCGATGATCCGAGAAAAATAAACTGGAAAGTTTTTGCACACAGTGGTTCTCTTTCAATCAGGGAAGGAGAACTTCTTCCGCCTCCAAACGCAGAGTATTTTTGTATCTTTAATAGTAAAACCCCACGGGATCCCGATCCTCAAACGCAACTGTCGTTTTGTTTATTGGTTAAGCGGGCCGCGTCATATCTGAGTGAACTCTGTTCAAAAAACAGAACCATAACCCTGATTGTCAGGGGAACAAGCGGTGTTGTTGAGTCTGTCAGTATCAACAATGCAGAGTCCTCATACCGTACAAGGCTGTTTAATACGCTTGCCTTGTTGGCGCTGTCTCCAGAGGCGCCTTCAGCGGAAGAATGTCTTTCTCTTGTTCCTGCCAAAGGCGCTGTCCTTTTCTTCACCTTACCGGAACCATTGACCGAGATACTTCCCTGGTCCCGGACAAACTATCTGCTTGGCCCCTATCCGGACGCATCCAGGCCTCATTCCCTTCACGACACCTTGCGTTCCGTTATTTGTATTCCCCGCACACTGGATGCAAGTCGGTCTTTGTATCAGCCATCAGTTTTTCATGCACTTCTTGAACGCTTTTCAGCGGAGGGCTTGAGTGCGCACATTATTTAAACCCGTACAAATTTTCCGCTTGCTGACGCTCGTTGTTCTCTCCATGATCCCGGCACGCTATTTTCCCGAGTTTCTTGCTGTTGCTGCGTTACCGTTGCTAACAATACTCGCCATTTTTTGCGGAGTTCTTGCTGCTAAAACCGGGATACGTTTGCCTGTTCTTGTTCTTCTCTCTTTTTCGTTCACCATGCTATTCCTGGGGCTTTCGACACTCTCTGCCTACCTGCTACCTTTTTCGTGTATTCACCGCTTTTTCCTGCATATCAGGGTTGTTTATTATCCTCTGTCATTATTTTTTACTGCTTTGCTATCGTCAACTGTTGCTTTTTTGCGATATTCCCGTTGGCGTAGAATTGAACCATTACTGATTATTCTGATTGGTGCCTCTTTTTTTTGGCCCCAGGGAAATCACAATCTTACTCTTTTCGATCATCCGTATCATGCGGCAATTGCAGTCATCATATTTATACTTCTTGTAACCGGTATTCTTTTTTTCTCCGAAACAACCATAAAAAAACCGCTTGTCATGCTTCTTTCGCTTATACCCCTGTTTCTTGTTTTCGGAACGCTCTTTCTTGCCTCTTATAACACGCAATCCACTGCCAGCTCCGATGGCCTCATACGTCCAACACTGTTTCGTTTTGATTTCTCTCCTTTCCTGAGCTTGCAAAATGAGATATCCCTCAATAACAATCTTGTTTGTATTGTCCATGTTCCCAAGCAATACAACCGGAATTTTTTACGACGGGTATATCTCTCTGGTTGGGACCCGGAAAAAGGCTTCTATGAAAAACCTGTTCCCGGAGATAGTACACAAATAACAACTGTCCCGGGAACCACCGTACAGATACCGGCACATACGTATCTTTTACGTGAAGAAGCAACCCAGGAAGTTTTTATAGTCAATTTTGATCCCGACGCTCTTATCGCCATGGATTATCCGGTAGAAATTACACCATACGTCTTATGGGATAAGACCTCCTTCAACGGTGCCTATAGCGTTACGAGTCAAACGTCGGGTTTTATTCCATTCGAACTCTATGAATCACCCTTTCCTCTGCCGGGAGTAGACCTGCCACAGGAAACGTTCAGTGCATATACGGAGATAGATTCTTCCACAAAAACAATGCTTGAACCACTTATCAACAGCATCACGGGCAAATTTACCGGATACTACGATATCATCCTTCTACTGAATGAATTCCTGCGAAACGGAGAGTTCCGGTATTCATTAAAACCGGGACAATCTACAACCGGCAACCAGTTGCATCATTTTCTGTTTGATTCCCGAAAAGGGTATTGCACCTATTTTGCTTTTTCCCTGTGCCTCATGCTTCGAGCGAAAGGAATTCCTTCTCGCGTTGCTGCCGGATTCTTTCTGGATGACGAGGCCTCGGCCCTTGATTATTATGCGGTACGATCAAACATGGCACATGCCTGGGTTGAAGTTTTTTTTCCTGACTACGGATGGATGGCCTTTGATCCTACAACAACACAAATCGCGCCCGGAGAGGATCTCCTTCTATCAGAATCTGCAGAAGGAGATACTTTTACTTCATTGCTCAAAGAGATTATTGACAACCGGGCCTTTTTACATGAATCGGGCCCTTCGGAAGCCGTGGTCTCCAATTCCCGCCAATCATATTCACTCAGACAAATTCTTCCCAAACTGCTACCGGCCCTGTTATCTTTCGCCATATTGTTTCCCCTGATACTACTTGCTTCTATCCGTCTTGCAGAGTACAGAATTCTTCGTTTTTCAAAGTCACCACGTACAATCATCCTGTTATGCGCAAAAAGAGTCAGAAGAAGATTAGGTAAACAAATGGGTGCCGAATGCTCTCTGGATACAACAGCATTAATCAATCAATTGTTTGATTTGGAAAAAAAGGCTCGCTTTGCTCCAGAGTGTACATCTGAAGATGTTGCAACAGCATTGAATCTGGAAGCAAAACTTACACGGAAAAATTTACAGATACGCCTTTTTGGCTTTTTCCTCTTTCTCCTTGTATTTTCGTTAAATGCTCCCCGTCTGGAAGCACAAACAGCTGCTCAAGATCTCCTTGTCCGTGCAGAAACGGCAATTTCGGCAGAAAACTGGGAACGAGCAATAACCTTTCTTACACAGGGGAGAGTTCTTTATCCGGAAGAGCCCCTCTTTCCTTATACCCTGGGCACTATTTATGAACAGGAGCATCTGTATGAACCGGCAAAAAATGAGTACAAGACAGCTCTGTCTCTGGGATTATCAGGAATACCTGACATTTTCGAACATCTTTCAACCTGTCATGGCTTTCTCAATGAAGATGAAGAGGCTCTGGATTATTTACGTATCTATCTTGAGTTAAAACCGGACGATTTATACGCCTGGTCAAATTTTGGCTGGCTCTGTTACAAGACAAACAAGCTGGAAGAAGGAATAACCACACTTCACTCAATAATTGGCAACTATGGACCGGACGGTAATCTCTATGCAGGCCTGGGTAATTTGTACACCGCCTCTTTTAATTACACTAGTGCAAAAGAGTACTACACAAAAGCAATAACATATGCACGTGATAACAAGCAAAATTTTCTTGGATCGATTTATTTATATAATCGATCCATTCTGGAAGAAGTCTTTTTCAATTTTGATGAAGCATATGATGATACAACCCGCTCTTTGAATGCAGCGTCCCGCTCATCCGGATATCTCATGCAGGGAGAACTTGAATTACGAAGATTGGAATTTTCTGCTGCATTAAGCCGCTATCAGAAAGCATATTCACTTGACTCAACACCGCTTGCCTCCCTTGGTCTTGCAGACACTCTTGTCCAGGCTGGATATGTCGAAAAAGCAGAACCATATCTATCAACAATCTCCAAGCGAAAAGATCTTTCCTGGATTGCAAATTATGGAACAACGCCTGAGCAGTTCAGGGCGGACATTCATCGTATTCAGCGTGATCGTTATACAATGCTGAAAAACCGTGAAAGCAGAAAACTTGTCCACAGTTTTTCCACAAGAGTAACAAAATGGATGCACCTTATACGGTATTTGCTTGCACAGTGGTATCACGACAGTTTGTTCAGGATTCATAGCAACCATGTTGCCTCTTTTTATGTCAGTGGTGAAAACCCCTTGTACTATAACAGTTTCTTCTTTACATCATATGACTCATGGCCTCATATTGCGCGCAAATATCTTGAAAAGGCAATGAGTCAGGAAGTTCCGCTTATTCCCCGCTCCAGCGCGTCATATCATTATGAAACAGCGCGAATGAATCGTGACGCCCAGGGGTATGTAACAAGCATGAGAACCCTGCATCCCGTTTGGGAGAAAAATTACATGGCAAAAGCAGTATCAGGCTATGTATCTCTACAGGGAACAGAAGAAATGGAAAAAAATGCGGACATGTTTCTGTATCTATACTCGTTGCAGCCAGCTGCTTTTTTGTTGGAGAATCTTTCCGTACCTGTGCAATACGTTTTTCACGGATTATCAAAAACAGAACAACGCATTGTACGACGTTCGTTACGGACAGCAGGTCTTCGCGAAATGTCACGGACGCCGTTTACGTTATACATAGATAATACACAGGAAGAATTGATTCTGCGGATTGTCAATCCCCAACAATTAACAATTTATTCACAGGTTATCCACAAATCAAATGTCTTTATGCACGATTGCGCTTCTTTATTAAACAACTTTACAGAAACCTTTTATCGTTCGAACCTCGGCATATAAAAAAAGGGGCTGTCTAATAAGTAGGCAGCCCCTTTTCATTTTTAAATGTACTGAATCAAG
>CAZGQQ010000074.1:0-9369 GCA_964527175.1 uncultured Treponema sp. | reverse complement strand
CGACTGCCCGCGCATTATCAAGCGGCTCTGTCAGAAGCTCCTGACCGCACGGGTTAGACCGTACTACCTCTACCAGTGTGACCTTTCAGAAGGACTCACCCACTTCCGCACCCCGGTCGGAAAGGGAATCGAAATAATGGAAAGCCTTATCGGACACACCTCCGGACTTGCAGTACCTACCTACGTAATTGACGCTCCCGGCGGCGGCGGAAAAATTCCGATCATGCCGAATTACCTCATCTCCTGGTCTACGAACAAGGTCGTGTTGCGAAACTACGAAGGGGTCATTACGACGTACAAGGAACCTGATTCCTATGAACCCACCTTCTGTGACCGCGACTGTGAAAACTGTAATCTCCAGCTCAAACTGAACGACGCCGAAGAATATACGCCCATCGGAATACAAAAACTCCTTTCCGATGAAGACAAAACCATCTCCCTCACTCCGGCCGGTAACGAACGCATGAACCGGAGATCCTGATGGACTATGATCTGATTGAACAGCGGGATGGTGCGCTCTTTCATCACGGAAAGGCGAACAACCGGCTCTACCTCATGAAATGGGACGGTGAAAACCCCGGCCGGATTCTTGATGCCATGAACCGTCTCGTTGCTGAAAACGGCTATACCAAAATTTTCATCAAGATTCCGGCAGCGCAGGCGGATTTCTTTACCGCAGAAGACTTTGAGGAAGAAGCGCGGATTCCGGCATACTATGGCACCGAGGCCTGTCTCTTCATGGGAAAATTCCTGGATCCCGCACGGAAAATTGTCAATCCGGACATACGGGAAACCATGAACAGGAACCTTGCCCTTGCCCGGGGTAGAAAGCCGGAAGCCTCTCCCGCTCTTGCCACAGGATACACCCTGCGGGAATTGACCGGCGAAGACTGCACACAGCTCGCGGAACTGTACACTCTTATTTTTAAAACCTATCCGTTCCCGGTTCATGATCCGGCCTATCTTGAACAAACCATGGAAGAGCACATTGTGTATTTCGGAGTATTTTCCGGGAACCGGCTTGTTGCCGCGTCATCCGCGGAGATGGACGAAAAAACATCCAGTGTCGAGTTTACAGACTTCGCCACAAACCCGGAGTATCGGGGCAACTCCTTTGCCTCTACCCTGCTCGGAGAAATGCAAAAAGCCATGACAAAGCGGGGCATTACCACCCAGTATACGATTGCCCGAGCCCTTTCGGCCGGCATGAACATCACCTTTGCGAAAGCAGGCTACCGGTATGCGGGAACGCTCGTAAACAATACGGATATCTCCGGAACAATCGAAAGCATGAACGTGTGGTACCGCGGGTGATACGCCTTACGCGTCTCCGAGAAGCTTGATCCGGTTGAACAGTGAGGCCAGTTTTTCCCGGTGCAGAATGTAGCGGTGCCACCGGCCGTCGAGGATGTCGGTCCGGAGTGCTTCTGCCGTTATATAGGGGCGCGTATTCGGACCGTCGGTCCAGTAGACGAGCGAAATGCGGTCATCGTCAATCTCAAGCACGGTGATACCATGTTTGCCGGTGGTACATCCCGCGTTGAACAAACAGGGAACCAGAAACGGGCTGTCGCCGTACAGACTCTGTGTTTTCCTCCGCTTGGTACTCATTGAAGAAAGCTCGCGCATTTCTTCCCGGAGCATCATGATTTTATCTTCAATGGCAACCTTTCTCTTCTTTGATGCACCGTCGTATTCTGCGAGGAGATTCTCGACGGTAAAACGGATGTTGTCAAATTTGGACAGTGATTCAAACAGCGGGCGATGGGTATGCCCGCTTATACCCAGAATCCCCGAACCGCGGACCGCCTGGTACACTCGTCGCTCGGTCAAAAACCGCCTCCGGGAATCACGGGACACACTGGTATTGTGAATGGGAAGCGGCTTCAGAAGGAACCGTATGAGCAACTCGGAAATCTTGCCGTATTTGACATAACGGTCAGAAGCCTGATGCCCGTGGAAAATGAATATGCGGTCATTGTTGCGCCGGAGCACGAGTCCCGGCAGCAGTTCAAAAGGATACCCGCGTATGCCGAGCAGGGGAAAATCATGATTCCCGACAATTTTTCGTAACAACCCCTTCTCGTTGAACTCGTAAAACAACTCGAAAAGTCGCGGCCAGGCACGCCGTACCGACTCATACCGGAACTTGTTAACGTCTTCCACATCACCGTTGAGAATGAGCTGATACTTCTTTTCCAGATACCACTTGCCCAATACCGTCTGTACAATTTCCCGGTTTCGGGCCATGTCGTCGCGGGAACCGCCGTTACCGGCATGAAGGTCCCCCATGATTACATACGGCTTGCCGGGCTTGTACTCTTCCTCCGGGCACTCTTCAATAAAACGGGTAAAATAGTCAAGAAATTCACTGTCTTTCATTGGTATCCTTTTCCGGGATAATTGACCCGGGACGGTTTAGTGCAGCATTCCGTGCGGCGCAATCCGTACCGATATCGAGCGCGGCCTCAATGGATCCGGTTGCCAGGAAGGAATGCAGGAATCCCGCAGAAAATGCGTCGCCACAGCCGATAGTATTTTGTACTCGTACATCCGGTACCGGTTTTGTATACACGACACCGGCCTTCGCTGCGATGGTATCACGAATCCCTCGGGTTACCACAAATATCGTATTGAATTCCCTGCTCCGCTCCGCAATTTCCCACTCAAGCCGTTCATCATTCAACTGAACCGGACATGCGAACGTTTCGCAGAACTCGCTGTCGTTTATTTTGATGATGGAAGGAATTGTTTCGGAAAGGGTTGAGCGGAGATCCTTGCCCCGATAATCTGCCATGAACAGAACGCCGGCACTCCGGGCGGCAGCCGCAATGCGCGGATAGAGATCTTCCGGCCAGAAAACAGGACGGCTTCCGGCAAGAAGCAGCGCCCGTGCCCCCTGAAGGGCGTCAGAAATCGTTTTCACGAAGGCGTCTGCAAGCGAATCGTACTTCTCCGCGACCGCATCTTCGTCAACAACGAGTTCCGTTGTTCTCCCCGAAGACGGCTCCAGCAGGGTGTAGCAGAATCGTGTTCTTCCGGGAACAGCAACCGGAATAACCGGCAGGGAATCACGTTCGGCAAGCTGCAGAAAAAGCGCGGCATTTTCCCCGCCAAGCGGGCTCACGTTCACACAACATCCGTGAGAAAGCTGATGGAGCACGCGAGCCGCGTTGACCGCCTTGCCGGATGCGTCCAGCCGGTATCCGGTGGACCGGTTTACTTCACCCAGTTCAAGCAGACGGAAAAAAGCTGTTTTTTGTATCGACGGACTCGCGCCAGCCGTTACAATACGGGCCATACGGGTACCTCTGTTTAATCCTAAAGGAGTTCAGCCCGTATTGCAACAGGAAGATTCGCGAACGATATCGTCTCAAACGTCGGGATGTACTGCCCGTCGAAGCAGTGTGAACGCCCCGATCAGCAGGCCGAACAGAACAACCGGTGTTATAAGCCAAACCGGCTGATGCGCAACAGTAATCTGATAGTAGAGGGTCGCGGTTATCCAGGCGAGCACCGTCAGGTAGATTACTGAAACCCAGCCGAACAGCGGTCCGATTTCCCGTATCAGGGCACCGAGCGCGGCGACACAGGGAAAATAAATCAGGATGAAGAGCATGTAGGCATAAGCCGCGTGTTTGTCATTGTTGAAAAACCCGCGCATAACCGTGAACAGTCCCGGATCCGCTTCGATGTTCTCGGCGGTTTCTGCCTCATCGCCGGACACTACGGACATCCCCAGGGGATCACGCAGTGTGTCACCAAGACCGGCAAAAGCCTCCGGAATGGACTTGAAGGCAGCGCCCGCTTCACCGGCGAAACTCCATGCTTCATCCGTTTCGTCTACGTCACCTTCTTCGGGAGCCTCTTGCGCGGCTATTTGCCCGTACAAACCATTGAGGGTTCCCACGACTGCTTCCTTGGCAAAAAGCCCGGTAAACATGCCGACTGTTGCCGGCCAGTTGTCGCGGTCAATTCCCATGGGTCCGAATACCGGCGTAATCGTTTTTCCGAGCGCGGACAATACCGATTCGGGTGAGTCCTCATTGCCGAAAGAACCGTCGGTTCCCACCGAGTTCAGCACTCCCAGCAAGGCAACGACCAGAATTATGACCTTGCCCGCCCGAACGATGAATCCTCGCAGACGCATCCATACATGATGGAGCACGGAGCCTAATCGGGGCACATGATACGGCGGCAGTTCCATGATGAACGGTGCCGGGTCGCCCCGGAAAAGGGTATTCTTGAGGATGATACCGGTTACTACCGCGAGAATGATCCCTGCCAGGTATACACTCATGACAATGAGACCGGACATCCTGCCGAAAAAGGCGACACCAAAAAGCGCGTACACCGGAAGCCGTGCCCCGCAGGACATGAACGGCGCCATGAACACGGTGATGTACCGGTCCCGCTTGTTCTCCAGAGTCCGCGTGGCCATGATGGCCGGCACCGTACAGCCAAACCCCACAATCATGGGGATAAAGGCTTTTCCCGGCAAACCGATAGCCCGGAGCGCCCGGTCCATCACGAAGGCCGCGCGGGCCATATACCCGGAGTCTTCCAGAAGCGAAAGCGCGAGAAACATGGCGAACATGATGGGAACAAAGGTCGAAACCGTCTGGATACCCGCGCCTATTCCTCCCGCGAGAAGGCTTACCAGCCATTGGGGCGAACCGGCAGATTCAAGAACCATACCGAAACCGTCTACAAAGACGGCTCCGAAAAGAATGTCGAAGAAGTCGATAAACGCTCCGCCAATGTTGATGACAAACGCAAACATGAGATACATGACCGCAAGAAATACCGGAATGCCGAGAAACCGGTTAAGCACTACACGGTCAATCCGTGAACTCGTTGTCGCGGAGGCCGCATTGCGTGACGTTCCCGTTTTGCACGAATCGGCAAGATCCCGTATACAGACATACTTGGCCGATGCGATGACCGCATCGGGAGAATCAGTTTCCCGCTCAGAAACCGTTTCGACAGCCGCGGAAAGATCCTCCCGGGAAAACACGCCAAGACGGATAACCTTGTCCGAGTAGAATGAATCCTGTTCAAGAAGTTTGAGCGCGAGCCAGCGCCGGTCTACACCAAGATCGGCAGAAACAACAGAAAGTCGTGAAGCCCATGCAGAGAGAATTTGTTCCAACGATTCGGGATACGCCACTTGAAACGGAGATTCCCGAAGAAGGCCCGTTGACAACTCAAGTTCTTTTCGGAACGAAGCAACATCAGCCGTCCTTGTTGCACTCATGGCTGTTACGGGGACCCCGAGTCTGCGGGACAATGCTCCGGGATCAATCGTAAATCCGCGCTTCTCTGCCAGGTCGGTCATGTTCAGTACAATATGCACGGGCACCTTCATTTCCAGAAGATTCAGCGTAAGAAACAGGTTCCGTTCAAGATTGGACGCGTCAATAATATTGATGACCGCATCGGCTTCCCCCGAAAGAAGGTAGTCCCGGGCAACACGTTCATCATCTGAATGGGAGGAAAGGGAATAGATACCCGGAAGATCCACCACCTCGACAGACAGATCTCCGAGGCGCATTTGTCCCGTCTTTTTTTCAACGGTTACGCCGGGCCAGTTTCCTACCCGCTGAGTACTTCCGGTGAGCGCGTTAAAGAGTGTCGTCTTTCCCGAATTAGGATTGCCGGCAAGCGCTATCACCCTTTTTTGTGAATTGCCGCTCATTGTGCCCTCCGTACCAGCAAGACATCAGCTTCTGCCTTGCGGAGGGAAAGACTGAATCCCCGAACATCAATTTCTACCGGGTCGCCGAGCGGCGCAATTCTCACTACCGTAAACGGAGTTCCCCGGGTAAGACCCATTGCCAGAAGGCGGTCCCGATACCCCGCTTCTCCCGGCGCATAACCGGCTACCTCAGCAGATTCTCCCGCTGAAAGATCCTGTAATCGTACTTCCATACCAACTCCTGTTAGCAGTAAAAAACTATATTAGTCGCTTCTAACATATGCGATAAAAAAAACCTACGCCACCTCAACAGCCGAAGCAATACCATTTCCGAGTACAATTCGGCTTCCCAGCACATCAAGCACCAACGGTCCATGATGACCATTGTTAATGACATACACCGGCACGCCCGGAACAATGCCGAGCTCCAGCAGGCGGTTCCGTCGGGAATGTCCGCCATGGATCCTGATAACAACACCACTGCGCCCGTTTTCAAGCATGGTCAGGCTCACTGCTATCTCCTTTCCGGTTAAAACCGGTTCCATCAAAAAACTCGTCAAGACACTCGGAACATCCGATATCGACCGGATTGTTCTTCATGAACTCCCTGAATGACTGCTGCCAGGATGATGCATCCTCCTGGGACAGATAGAAAAACTTGAAAAACTGAACCAGCCGCTGAAAAACGTCGGGCGGGATAACATGCTCCAACCGGCATGCTGTTTCATCGGCCGTGACCGGATCAACCGCCAGCACCTGGGAAAAGAATGCTTTGAGCAGCCGGTGCCGTTCGGTAATCTTGAGCGCAATGGCCAAGCCTTCTTTCGTCAGGGTAATAATCCCGTACGGCTCGTAGTTAATCAAACCCTTTTTCTCAAGAACCTTGAGAGCCGACGTTACCGACGGATACCGGACGCCAAGATCGGCGGCAATATCTTTTACCCGCGCTGCGTTTTTTTTAACGATGTTCCGGTAAATCGACTCCAGGTAATCCTCGAGCGATTCGGTCAGCATCTTCGCACTCTTCATACGATAATAATATTAGTCATGGCTAACTTTGTCAAGAGATTCTAACGTGCCGTGATAACAACATCGTAAAATCTCCATTTCGTTTAATCTGTGTTTGACGAATAGTTAAGGTTGAGTTATGATTCAGTATATGAGCAAGACAATCGGTGTCCTGACCAATCACATGGGAGGAGCCAAACTTCCCTATGAACGGGGCTTTGCCCTGTCGGTCGCCGATGTAGCCAGACAGTATGGCAGCAGGGTCATATACTATACTGGCGGATTTTATAATTCCCCTACCCAATTTGAAGGAAAGCACAACTTTGTTTTTGATCTCATAGCGGCAGACAAGCCCGACGGGCTCATAGCACTGTCCTCACTTCTGGGCGAATTTTGCCCCAAAGAAGACCTGTTTTCACTGCTGAAGTCGTTTGCTCCCATTCCCACCGTGAGTGTCGGTATTGACGTTCCCGGAATCCCGAGCGTGCTCATCAATAATTACGATGCGATGCGCTCAGTCATGGAACACCTGTTCAGCACCCATGCTCCCCGGAAAGTCATTTACATTGGCGGGCCGCCCAACGGCTACGAAGCACTGGAACGCAAACGGGCATTTGTGGATGTGATGAAGGAAAACGGCAGAAAAATTGATCCGGCACTGATGTTTCACGGTATGTATATACGGGCCTCGGGATGCAAGGTTGCGCTGGAACTGATCGCAAACAGGGTACAATTTGACACCGTTGTCTGTGCCAGTGATGAAACTGCGCTCGGATTCATGAATTGTTACGCAGAAAGCGGAAAATCTGCACCCCGGGATTACATCATTACCGGATTTGATGATCTCGATGGCGCGACACTCTTTAACCCGCCACTCACCACAGTACGACAGGACATCTACTCCGTCGGTGCACAGGCAACCGGACTGCTGCATGATTTGATCGCCGGCAAAGATGCAGTTCAAACGACACATGTTTCCACTCCACTGGTGGTGCGGGACAGTTGCGGCTGTACCGGCGGAGCCATTCCGGACACGTCCGATGCAGAGACGCTGAAGAAGAGAATCATTTCCATTAAAAGCGAGTTTACCCTCCGTGATCAGGAAGAATTCGATCTGGCAAACATCAGCGAGGGTCTCATTAATACCTACACCGATTCAGAGTTGTGCGCAGTGCTCGACAGCAAACTGTCCGCGCTTCGTGTCATAACCAGCTGTACCTTGTGCCGCTATAAACGGCTGGAATCCGGTACCATGCTACAGCCATTCCTTCTATACACCCGTGACCAGGGAGCCTCGCTCGTTGACGACGCTCCCTGGCAGAATTCCTCCTCGCTGGACAAAACGGAAACAGCATCCATGCGCGTGCTGGAATCGCTCAACTATGGCAGTCAGATCCTCGGCGTCATCATCTTTGAATGTGAAACCCTCCCGTATTCAGCCTTCGGTTTCCTGCGCAAGCAGATCAGCCAGGCATTACAGCATATCAAAACGTTTACCCGAATTGCCGAACTCAATGAAAACCTCGGCATCGAAGTTGAGCATCTTTCGTCGCTGAGGACAATTGACCAGGCAATAACCGGATCAAAAGACAGCAGTATGCTCCTGAGCGTACTCATGTCTGAAATAATGAGCCAGCAACAGGCCGATGCGATCATCATTTCACTGATAGATCCTGCCGGAAGCCCGCCTGTTATTGCAGCCTCACGGGGTTTTGCAGGAGTTCTTCCGGAAGGAGAGCGCCCGGTCAGTGTTACAAACCGGTATATACCCGATATGTCGCAAACAACCGTGTCCGCCAATGAGGATGAGATCGAACCACTGTTTGCCGATCAGGGATTCACCGGCTACTGTCGCCTGCCCCTTTGTGCCCACGGAGAAGTTAACGGTCTTCTTGAACTGTTCACCCGCAAACCGCTGCCGACAAAAAAGTCATGGCGGCAATTCCTCGAAACACTGGCTGGACAAGCGGCAATCGCCATAGAAAATACCCGTCTGGTGGAAAATCTCAAACGGGTAAACATCAGTCTGCGCGAAGCATACAATACCACCATAGAAGGATGGTCCCGTGCACTCGACCTCAGGGATCACGAAACTGAAGGACACTGTATCCGCGTAGCCCAGATGAGTGTGGAGCTCGGACGCCGCCTCGGGCTCGACGAACAGGATATAGAAAACCTCTACCGGGGAGCCCTGCTTCATGATATCGGTAAAGTCGGAATTCCGGATGCCATTCTCCTCAAACCCGGTCCTCTTACCCATGAAGAGCGGACAATCATGAACCGGCATCCCGAATACGCGCACGGCCTGCTCGCACCGATAGAATTTCTGCTTCCCGCGCTATCCGTACCCTGGTGTCACCACGAAAAATGGGATGGTACCGGCTATCCGCAAGGGCTCAAGGGCAAAGAAATCCCCCTTTTTGCAAGAATCTTCGCCGTCATCGACGTTTGGGACGCCCTTTCAAGCGAACGACCCTACCGCGATCCCTGGAAAAAGGAAAAAATAATCGACTACATCAGATCAGAATCCGGAACTCATTTTGACCCGGACGTGGTGAGCGCCTTTCTGGAAATTTTGCATTAATAATGATAGCCTCTCTTCAAGCAACCTGTCACATCCCGGCAAAAAACAACAGGCATACTGGTCAATTCATGCGATACGA
>CAZGQQ010000073.1:0-9562 GCA_964527175.1 uncultured Treponema sp. | reverse complement strand
GGAACTTCATCGGGAGCCGGAAGATAGTCCACGATGGCGTCGATAAGCGGCTGAATTCCGAGATTCCGTCGTGCGGCTCCGCATAAAAACGGCATGAAACGTCGGGCGAGAACGGCTTTGCGTATTTCACGATGAATGAGTTCCACCGGAATCTCGGCACCTTCAAGGATGAGATCAGTCAGTTCATCAGATTCGGCAGAAACCGCGTCGAGGAGCTTCTCACGCCAGCTTTCCGCTTCTGCAAGGCGTTCCGCGGCGATAGGAGACTCGATCATCTCTATTCCGTCAGTGTCAGCGTCCCAGCGGATTTCTTTCATTGTGACCAGATCAATCACGCCTTCAAAGTCGCCGCCCTGACCAATCGGTATCTGAAGGGCGACAGGGGCAACTGAAAACTTCTTGTTGACATCGTCCATGACCGCGTAATAATCCGCACCGATACGGTCCATCTTGTTGACGAAACAGATACGGGGCACCCGGTATTGTTCGGCCTGGCGCCATACCGTCTCGGTCTGGGGTTGCACCCCGCCGACTGCGCAGAGCACGGCGACCGCACCGTCGAGTACCCGCAGGGATCGCTCAACCTCGGCGGTGAAATCCACGTGTCCGGGCGTGTCGATAATATTGATCTGGTGTTCCCGCCACCAGGTGGTGGTTGCCGCACTCTGGATGGTAATACCACGTTCCTGTTCCTGGGTCATCCAGTCCATGGTCGCTTCGCCGTCATCTATTTCACCAATCCGGTGGATCTTCTTTGTATAAAACAGTATTCGCTCGGTTGTTGTGGTCTTTCCCGCGTCAATATGGGCCATAATACCGATGTTTCGCATCTTCTCAAGCATGAATAACTCCTGATTACTGCTCATAGTACCGGTTTACCCCGCTTTTCTCAAGGGGGAAATCATGCGATACTGAAGAGACACCATTGCAAGGAGACACCGACCAATCATGATCAATAAACCATGGATCGATTCCACCCTTCCCGTGGACAAACGGGTTGCACTCTTGATGAAAGAAATGACCAGCGATGAAAAAATCGCCCAGATGGTTCAAATAAGTTACAGCATTGTAACGCCCGATGAAGCTGACGATTGGGCCCGCAAAGGCGCGGGATCGTTCCTGCACATTCTCGGAAACAACTCACGGAGAATCCAGCGCCTGGCAACCGAAACACGCCTTGGCATCCCGGTAATTTTCGGTATCGACGCCATACACGGACACGCCATTCATAACGGCGCCACCGTATTTCCAACCCAGCTTGCCCTCGCCTGCTCCTGGAATCCCGCTCTTGCCGAGAAGATGGGAGAAATTACCGCACGCGAAGTTGCGGCGGAAGGCCTTCATTGGGCGTTCTCCCCGGTGTTTTGCCTTGCCCGTGATCTCCGATGGGGCCGGGTCGATGAAACCTTCGGTGAAGACGCTTTTCTTGCGGGAAAACTCGGGTGTGCCGTCGTCCGCGGCTACCAGGGAACGAACCCCGCCGATGAAGATCGGATCATCGCGTGTGCAAAACACTACATCGCGTACGGCGAGAGCACGGGCGGCCGCGACTCCTACGATTCGTCGGTGAGCATGCGTACCGTCCGCGACATATTTCTGCCTCCCTTCGCAGAAGCAGCCCGGGAAGGCTGCCTCACCTTTATGGCGGGGTACGAACCCATAGACCGTGTTCCTTGTTCGGCGCACAAGAAACTTCTTCGAGACGTGCTCAAGAATGAACTCGGATTTTCCGGCTTTGTGGTAACCGACTGGTCCAATCTCACGAGCCTCATCGAACGGCATCACCTCGCGGATAACTATGAAGACGGTTCCCGTATCGCGATAGAAGCCGGCAACGACATGATCATGACGAGCCCGGAATTCTACGACGCCACACGCGCACTGCTCGAAAGGAAGGCGGTTGATCCGGCCCTCATAGACGACGCGGTCGCCCGCATACTCCGGGTCAAGTTCATCGCCGGGCTCTTCGACGTTCCACAAAAAGTAAAAACGCTCACTTTGGAAAGCGACCCGGACGCAAAGGCGGCCGAAGCGGTGTTTAATTGTGAAGCACACCAGAAGGCTAATTACGAGTCAGCGCTCGCATCCATGGTACTTCTCAAAAACGATGAGGTTGGCGGGAAGCCGGCGTTACCCGTTCGCGGGCCGGCTGCAGCCGGTGTGCCTTGCGTACTTCCGGAAGGAGCTGCACGCACCGTAAAAATAATCGCCGTGATCGGTCCCAATGCCGACTCCGTCCGCGCCCAGTTTGGCGACTGGACCTTCTTCACCCATCCGGTCCCCCACCTGGATGCCATTCCTGAACTACACGTAACCACCATGCTCGAGGGCATCCGCGAAGCGGCGGCGGAACAGGGGGTTCGCGTTCTCCATGACAAGGGATGCGACATTTTCGATCCGGCCGAGGAAACAATCGGACGGGCATGCAGGATTGCCAAAAAAGCAGATGCGGTCTTTGTTTGCGTGGGAGATACCCTCGTACAAACCGGTGAAACCCACGACCGTGCCGATCTCGCCCTCTCCGGAGCACAGGACACGCTGGTTGAAGCCCTGAGTGCCGTGTGCGCGAAAAAGGGAACGCCGCTCATTTCCATTCTCGTCAACAGCAAACCGCTCGAGTTCGCCCGGGTTGTCGGCGCCTCCGACGCGGTGTTCGAAACCTTCAATTCAGGGACACTCGGCGGCCGCGCCGCGGCGGACATCCTCTTCGGAAAAGCCGCGCCACAGGGCCGCCTGCCGGTTTCCTTTCCCCGCACAACCGGCCAGCTCCCCGTCTACTACAACCAGATACCCGGTTGGCATGAAGGCAGCTATTTCGACTGTGAAGCGACCCCGCTTTTTGCCTTCGGTGAAGGCATTTCCTACACCTGGTTTGAATATTCGGATCTCCGCCTTTCCGCATCCACCGTTTCGGCAACAGATACCGTACAGGTTTCCGTTACCGTCACCAACACCGGTGCCTGTGCCGCAACAGAAACGGTACAGCTTTATGCAACCGATACCATCGCATCCATCGTAACACCGGTGAGGGAACTGAAAGGGTTTGCACAAGTACATCTTGAACGTGGTGAAAAGAAAACAGTCACGATTGATCTGCCGGTTGAATCATTGGCCCTCATAACTCCGGAGGAAAAGCGTGTTGTCGAACCGGGAGCATTCAACATCCAGATTGGACACGATTCCCGGATGGAAAGTCTTCTTTCAACGGTTCTTACCGTACAGTAAACCAATTGCCAAAAAAAAAGCTGTCCGACAGCTTCTGTCGGACAGCTTTGTACATTACGCTTTCTTTTTCCGGCCCCGTACGGGAGGCAGAATCAGTTCTACCACTTCTTCCATACGCTTGACCGGATGAAAAACGATGCCGTTCCGTACATGCTCTGGTATGTCATCCAGATCCCGAACATTCGCTTCCGGAATGATAATCTCGCGGATACCGTTTCGGCGGGCGGCAATCGTCTTTTCCTTGAGACCGCCGATGGGAAGCACCTGACCGGTCAGGGAAAGCTCACCGGTCATGGCAAAATTCTTGCGAATAGCCTGCTGCCGGATAAGCGACAGAAGTGCCGTAGCCATGGTTATACCGGCAGACGGACCGTCCTTTGGTGTGGCACCCTCAGGAATATGCAGATGCACCTGTTTCTTCTCGTACCAGTCAGTCGCCGTTGCGTCATCTTCCGCGATAAAATGCTTTACCCATGACCACGCTATTGATGCGGACTCCTTCATTACATCGCCCATCTGACCGGTAAGATTGAATCCTTCCTTGCCGGGATTGGAAATGGCTTCAATGATGAGGGTATCACCGCCCATACTCGTCCAGGCAAGACCCACTGCCGTTCCCGGGCGGTCGGCCTTCTTGCCGGCATCCTCACGGAACAGGGGCTTACCGAGCATTTTCTCAACGAGTGCAAAATCGGGACTCAAGCGTTCTTTCTTGTCACGCTCGCCAAGTACGATTTCAGTCGCTATCTTGCGGTGTATCTTGTCAAGATTTTTTTCGAAGTTGCGAACACCTGCCTCGCGTGCGTATGAATTGGCTATGTGGAGAAGTGTCTTCTTGTCGTACCGTACCTGCCCTTTCGCGAGGCCATTTTTCTCAAGACTCCGCGGAACCAGGTACTTCTTCGCAATTTCCATCTTCTCCGTATCAATATAACCGGAAAGCTGAATCACTTCCGCGCGATCCATAAGCGGACCGGGAATTGAATCCAGCGTATTGGCCGTAAGGATAAACAGGATGTTTGAGAGATCATAGGGCAGATCCAGGTAGTGATCCCGGAATGAAACATTCTGTTCGGGATCAAGTACTTCGAGAAGTGCGCTTGAAGGGTCACCCTGGTAACTTATGCCCATCTTGTCCACTTCGTCGATCATGAACACCGGCGACATGGTTTTGACAATTTTCAGGCCCTGAATGATCTTGCCGGGCATGGCGCCGACATAGGTTCTCCGGTGACCCTTTATTTCAGCCTCATCGCGCATACCGCCCACCGAAAACCGGAAAAACGGCTTGTTCATGGCCCGGGCGATGGATCGTCCGACACTCGTCTTGCCAACTCCGGGAGGGCCAACCAGAAGGATGATGGATCCTTTCGTATCATTTCTGAGTTTGCGCACCGCGAGATACTCAATTATTCTCTTCTTGACATCATCCAGACCATAGTGATCGCCATCCAGCACCTTGCGTGCTTCCGGGAGTTCAAATGATTCTGCAGTCGGTGGTTCCCAGGGCAGGTTGACGATGGTTTCAAGATAATTGCGGGTCACAATATATTCACCGCTGTTGGAATCCATCAAAGAAAACTTTTCAAGCTCGCTATCCACCGCTTCCCGTATTTCACCGGTAAACTTGAGCTCGTCTATCTTTTCCTTGAATTTTTGATATTCCGAACTTTTTGCATCAGTCGTCATACCGAGCTCTTCCTTGATAGTCTTGAGCTCTTCGCGCAAAAAGTATTCACGCTGATTTTTTTCGATGCGGTTATTTATTTCGTGCTGAATTTTCTTCTGTACCCGCAGGAGTTCCTGTTCCTTCTTTATGAATACCAGAACAAGTTCCATCCGCTGACGGACGTTCTGTATTTCGAGTACACGCTGCTGATCATTCTTGTCTATATTGAGAATGCTTGCAATGAAGTCGGCAATCTTTCCCGGATGATCAATGTTCACCATATTCATGCGCATCTCTTCCGAGAACAGGGGATTATTCTCGGAGATTTCCTTCATCTCACCAATAAGCGCCCGCGTTAAAGCCTTTACCTCAAAGGTATCGGTGTCTTCATCGTCAAGATAGTCCACAATACCGAGCATCGGATTTTGTTTGCTTACGATCTTTCGAATACGAAAACGCTTGATGGTTGAAATGAAAACATTGATACCTCCGTCAGGGAGATTGATTTTCTTGATTATACGGGCAACCGTTCCTACCTGATGGAGATCGGTCAGTGTTGGTGTGTCAACACCATCTTTCTCCATACAAATTCCTATGAAGCCATCCCCGTTATATGATTCTTCAATAACCCGTACATCGTCCTGGTTATTAATCATAATTGGTGTAAAGATACCCGGAAAGATGGGCCTCCCGCTCAGGGAAATAACGAATAATTTGTTGGGTAAAAGTTGTTCAATCGGTACAATTGTTTGTTCAGGCATGGATTAAATATCCTCAAAAATACCGTAAAAGTCAAACTGATTTGCAGGGCTTTTTCATGTATGATAGAATACAGCAAAGTCAGATTTCTTGAGGAGCATTACCATGGATAAAACAGGTTCTTACCGACGGCCAAGCTGGGACGAATACTTTATGGAAGTGTGTCATGCCATAGCCAAACGGGCCACCTGTGACCGCGGCCGCTCAGGCTGCGTTATAGCACGCGACAACCAGATATTGGTTACCGGTTATGTAGGCTCCCCTACCGGTCTTCCCCATTGCGACGAGGCGGGCCATCAGTTCAAAAAAATGCAACATGAAGACGGGACAATAACCCAGCATTGTGTACGTACTGTCCATGCAGAGCAAAATGCCATTTGTCAGGCTGCACGACGGGGTATTTCCATCGACAGGGCAACACTGTATTGCACAATGACTCCGTGCAGAACCTGTGCCATGCTGATAATTAACTGCGGTATTGTACGGGTTGTTGCCGAACGGCGCTACCACGACAGTGCAGACACTGTCGCCATGTTCAAGCAGGCGGGTGTTCAGCTTGAACATGTTGAAGATTCAGTTCAAACGTATAGTGGTCAGTAATGCTTCAGAGATTGTTCAGGAGCCAGGACCTGAACTCGTCATAGTCGGCACTCATGGACTGCGACCGGTCCGGCAGGGATAAAACACGTTCAAGCCGTTCCGGCATTGACGGTTCGCGTCCGATAGCTTCGCGAACCGTTTCGCCGAATTTTGCCGGATGGGCTGTCTCGAGTAACATGCCGACACAATGGTGTCCCACACAGTTCTTTGCCCATTCGGGAGCAGTCTTCTTGTTTCCCAGTAATCCGGGCGTTCCCTCTGGCAGTTTTTTGCCGGACAAAAGACGCTCCATTTCTCCCTGCCGTACCGCGAGCCATGCGGCCCAGGCAATGGCACCATGAGGATCAATGATATATCCCGTTCTTTCATGACAGGAGCGGATGGCATCTCTGGTACCAGCATCATCAAGCCAGTAACCGGCCATGATCTTCCTGGTATCCTCAAGAGTATACAACGACGACATTCGTTCAAAATTGCTTGGTGCACCGACATCCATGGCATTGGAAAGTGTTTCTATTGACGGGCGGGGACGATATTCACCATCATCAAGCCAATCAGGAACAGTCCGGTTTGCATTGGTAGCGGCAATGAACCCCTCTATGGGAGCACCCATTTCCCGTGCCATGAGACCGGAGGTCAGATTGCCAAAATTTCCTGACGGAACGGTAACAATGAGCTTTGCATGATCAATCTTGCTGTCAAAATGACAGCGGTCACGAACGAGAAGAGATCCGTAAATATAATAAAATGATTGGGGTAACAGCCGTGCAATATTTATGGAATTGGCGGATGAAAGGCGGTACTTGCTACGGAGGTCGGTATCGGTAAATGCTGTTTTCACCAGTTTCTGGCAATCATCAAAGGTCCCGTCAACCCGTAGTGAACGGACATTTCCGTCAAAAGTAGAAAGCTGCTTCTCCTGCAACGGTGATATCTTTCCATCCGGATACAAAATGGTAACATCAATTCCCGGAACACCATGAAATGCACTACCAACCGCACTTCCTGTATCACCTGATGTAGCAACAAGTATATGCAGTGGATCAGATTCAGTTCGGTTAAAATGGGCCATAATTCGTGCCATGAACCGCGCACCGAAATCTTTGAAGGCACAGGTAGGTCCATGATACAATTCAAGCACATAGGTTGTAGGATCAACAGGCGTTATTGGTGCAGTAAATGGATAGCAGTCGGCGATAATGGCCATGAGCTCGTCTTCCGGGATTTCATCGCCAATAAATTGCTTTGATACTTCAAACGCGATATCCCTGAAAGAAGGTACCGGATTCTTTTGTAAAAAAGAGGACGGTAATTTTGGAATTACTTCTGGAATGTATAAGCCCCCGCTTTGGGGATCCATGCCTTGCATAACCGCTGTCTGGAACGGTACGCTCGTTCCGTTGTTCCTGGTGTCTCGATACCTCATAAAGAAAACTATATCACAGGGAGCAGATTCGGGCAATGTATTTCCATGTGTGGTATACTCTGTGTATGGAATCAATTAACCGGTATCTTGACGCAGCCATTCTCAAACCCGAGTTCTCCCGGGATGAAGTCCTTGCTGCAATTGACGAAAGTCTCAAGTGGAATACGAAAACCGTGTGTGTTCGCCCGTGTGATGTATCACTTGCACGAGTCCGCTGCGAGGGCTCAGACACAGAAGTAAGTTGCGTTCTCTCATTTCCGCATGGCTCAGCACCTCCTCCGGTGAAAGCCGCAGAAGCAGTACATCTTGTTGACCAGGGCGCGCATGAGATTGACATGGTAGCAAATTTCGGCCGTATCCGGTCGGGCGACTGGACGTATGTTACGGATGATATCGCCGCCGTCGTTGCTGTTTGCAAGCCTGCAGGAGTATTGGTCAAGGTAATTTTTGAAACCTGTTACTTGAACGCGGAGGAAATCATACAAACGACCGAACTGTGTGTTTCCTGCGGGGCAGATTTTGTAAAAACCTCAACCGGATTCGGTTCAGGTGGTGCTACCGAAGAAGCAGTTCGCCTCATGATTGAAACAGCCAGGGGCAGAATTCAGGTTAAACCGTCAGGCGGTATCCGTGACCGGAAAACAGCCCTGAAATATCTGGAAATGGGTGCAACGCGGCTGGGAACAAACTACACAGCAAGTGAAGTTCTGGTTACTGGTGGTATTTCCAACGCTCACAGCGGGTACTGATTCGGTTTACAAAACCGTGTACCTGAAATACTCAAAATCGGCATGCGCAGCGTATCGCTCGGTATCGACACAGAACATGCCGACGAATGCTCCGGTAAAGCCGAGACTATCGTATTCGTCGGAAAGTACTCCAGCATCAAGCTCCGGTCGAAGCTCAATCCAGTTCTTGCCATCTACCGAATACCGAAAGCGTCCGTAGCGGGTGTTTACAGTCAAACCAAGCCAAAGCGGGCCATTGTCGGGGACAACAATATCTTCACCCCGTTCAAATACGCCTGCCATAAAGGTAAGGACATTCAGTATGCGTCCATTTTTGTCATCATGTGATACAGCCAATAGATACTGGTTTCTCTCATCATATCGCCAGGAAAGCCCTGCTAACTGCTGAAAACTGGCCGGTGTGTACTCGATTCTGGTTTCAGCCTTGAACGCAAAATCAGTTTGTCGCCTGGCCAGAAGTGTTTGTCCGAAGTAGCTTATGGGCGACTGCCCACCACGGAGACGAAGAAATCCCGGTCTTGCTTTCAGGGAGTACACCGCGGGGTCGCGCTCGGTTCGAAGATTCTTGAAATCATGGTGAATGGTGTCGGTATCAAAGGCATAGGTAATCGAATGGGTCGCAGGAGGACAACGTCCCATTTCACGGTATTCAGTTGGTTGAACCGGCGGATCAAAACTGTCATAGGGATAATTTCTTGCAATACCGTCTTCGGTAAGATGCCCACCTGATTCATGTTTTACATACGGCCAGTCATTGTGCCATTCAACTTCAACAATCGACGTTTCCCGTCCCAACGGACACGTTTGCGTTCCGGGAATTGGCCGTCCGCAGAGAAAAGCAAGGTATGTTCTTCCGTCAGGGGTATCACACCAGCTGGCATGACCGGCCTTTTGCAGGGTTAATTCATGATGTCCATAGGATGAAATAAGGGGATTGTGCGGATGAATCTCATAGGGACCATCAATTGTACGTGAACGTGCAACCGATGCAGCATGTTCAAGCCAGGTACCACCCTCCGCAGCCAGAATATAGTACCAACCGTTCCGTTTGTACAGATGAGGACCTTCAACAAGGGCAATATGCGATCCCGGGAATATTTTCTTCACTGGACCGACCAGACGTTTACGTGCCGG
>CAZGQQ010000072.1:0-9565 GCA_964527175.1 uncultured Treponema sp. | reverse complement strand
TGATCTTCTCGTATCCGTCCTGGTCACGGTAGATACGAACCTTGAATCCGTCAGCAGTTTCGTCGAGGATGGAAAGATAATCTGATGAACCTGAATAGGTTCTGATATAGTAATTTTTCATGATACCTCCCGGTACCCTTATTTTCGGGTTACAGGGAAATACCTTTAGCATTATAATGTTCTCCATGTACACGGATGCACATATTCATTTGAAGGATCTCGCGGACAGAATGGACGGCACCGTTGTCTTGCCCGGCAATACGTTTGTGTGCGCTTCTGCCTGGAATCGGGACGAGTTCCTGATGCAGGAATCCCTTTGTGCGGAATATCCTGGCCGGGTGTTTCTTTCATTCGGAATCCATCCACAGAATCCTGACCGGAGCATGATTCCCTTTTTGGAACAGCTGGTTGTCGAAAAACGAATCGCAGCGGTGGGGGAATGCGGTCTTGATTTTTTTTCTGACGAATACCGGAGCAACCGTGCCGATCAGGAATATGTCTGGGATGCACAGCGGTCTATTGCACTAAACTCGGGATTACCGCTGATACTCCACGGCCGCAAGGCAATGGCGGAATTCTTTGCGGTATCGGGGAGCCTTGCGCGCTGTTCTGCGGTTGTTTTTCACGGATGGGGCGGCTCCCCGGTGGAAGCGCGTTCAATGCTTGATCGCGGCGTCTCTGTCTATTTCTCGGTGGGCAAGGCACTGCTACGGGGTCACCGGAATTTGGCGAATACGGTGCGGATGATCGGAACAGATCATCTGCTTTCGGAAACTGACGCCCCCTGGATGCCGCTCAGGGGAGAAGCGTATTCCGTACCGGAAGATATTGTCTCCGTGGTACGGGCGATGGCTGAAACACGTGGTTTGGGGGAAGATGAACTGAAAGAACAGCTTTTAAAAAATTTTCTGCAGGTTTTTACAAATCATTGAACAGTTCGACAAGTCGTTCAACGGCGGCTGTATACGCGGTTTGCATATCACTGAACAGGGCATTGAAATCCTTTTTTTCGCCTTTCCGTGACGCCTGTTCAAGGTTTTCCGCGTGCAGGGATAACAGTTCTGCCCCGAGCGTAAGAGCAGCCCCCTTGATCTTGTGGGCATGATACGCTGTTTTCTCGTAATTCTGCACAGATACTGCATCCCGGAGCTGATCCATGTCGTTTTGACTGTCCTGCAAAAAGGCGGTAATGAGTTCCGCATAGATTTCACGCTCTCCATCAAGACGGGCAAGAGCTTCGGCATCATTTACAATGTGCATTGGTTTTCTCCCTGATACTCTGATAAAAATCGTTTCCATTGGCCGTTGTTACGAGAAATGCGGGAAGATTGCGCACGGTGACCAGACGGACTGCTTCCATCCCGAGGTCTTCGTAGTCAAGTATCGTGCTCGAGGTGATGTACTGGTCTGCAATAAGTGCGGCAACACCTCCCGGCAGTCCAAGATACCACGCTCCATACTTCCTGCAGGCTTCGGTCCATGCCGCACTCCGGTTTCCTTTTGCGATGGTGATCAGGGCAGCACCGCGGCTCATGAGATCATCCGCATAGGAATCCATGCGTCCGGCGGTTGTGGGACCAAGACTGCCCGAAGCAAAGCCCGGCGGAGTTTTTGCCGGTCCTGCATACATGACGGGATATGTTGTTGCGTATGCGGGCAGGCTTTCGCCGCGATCCAGAGCAGCTTTCCAGCGGGCATGCGCGGCATCGCGGGCGAGAATGAGTTTTCCCGTAAGAAGAACGGGATCTCCCGGTTCCAGAGGCGCAAGTTTCTTCTGTATGGCAGAAATGCCTTCATCAAGATTGATCGCAACGGATCGGGTGTTGGCCGTTTCACAAAAGGCTGCCGCCCGCACATAGTCCGGATTTGCGGCAGGATCAGATACGGTCTTTTCAATCCAGATGCCATCGGCATCAATGACGGCATGCAGATTGCGGTGAGCAGAACAGGAGACTCCTATTGAAAGAGGCATGCTCGCCCCGTGACGAGGCAGGCGCAGCACAATTGCGTCGGTTGCAAGGTATGAACCGCCAAACTGCGCCCCGAGACCGCTTTGAGCAGCAATGTCCAGAACCCGTTTTTCAAGATCGCCGTCCCGCTCCGGTCGTGTTCCCATGACCCGATAGTCGAATCCGGGTATTTCCCGGTTAAAATATCCGGTGGTGGCCAGCTTGAGCGCAAGCAAATTCTGTTCGGGACTTAATCCGCCCGCAACCACTGAAATGGTGTACGGCGGACAGGCTGCGGTACCAAGTGCCGGGATTTCCCGTCGCAGGAAGGCTTCAAAGGATTCCGGATTAAGCACCGCTTTTGTTTCCTGGAAGAAGGAGGTCTTGTTGGATGATCCACCGCCTTTTGCGCAAAAAAGAAAGCGGTATGCGGGTTTTGAACCGACGACCGGTGTGCTTTGTATGAGTATCTGGGGTGGAAGATTGTCTCCTCCGTCACGCTCGCAAAAAAAAGACTCCGCACGTACGGTTGAGTACCGGAGATATTCCTCCTTCCATACCGACTCGATGCCGGCTGTCAGTGCATCAAGATCGGGGCAGTCCGTACTGATATCGGTGTCCCTCCAGGCAAAAACCTGGGCTGTGCCGGTATCCTGACAGATTGGCAATGATCCCTGCGCTGCAATGCACGCATTCCTGACCAGGTACGATGCGACAAGGCGATCGTTGTGGCTCGCCTTTTCATCGAAAACGATGGATGATATATGATCAAGATGTTCCCGTGTCAGGGTAAAGGCAAGTCGGGTAAAAGCGGTGCGGGCAAGAAGGGTTAACTCGTCGGCAGTAACCTGAACCCTGTTTTGGGGGTTTGATGCGGTGTGCACACGTTTGATTGGCGGGAGTTTGTCAAATTCCATAATGAAAAAGTATAGCTTGCATACCCTTTTTTTGCTATACTTGTTTTTACTGTGTATGGAGGTATCATGACTATGCTGCTTGCTCTCGTTACCGGATTATCCGTCCTGTTTACAATTACCTGTTTTACCACGACCGGAGGGCTTTCTTTATATGCCTTTCTTTTGGCGCTGGTCTTTACACTCCTGTTTGCGCTGTCCGTTGCAAGATTTATACGCAGTCCTTCGCGGAAGACACTTCCCCTGTTCAGAAAACTGCTTGAATACCTGCCGTTTGTGCTGTTTGCCGCATTTGTGATCCGGCGGGCGGGTTCCTCGCCGACAGGATTTTATATTGACCTCATCTCTGCAATTGTCTGGACATCGCTCACCATCATCGGCATGATAGTCCAATTCAGAGTTTCCGATAAACGTATCAGCCGGTATTATCCCGATCTTGAAGAGCCGGTAGTGCAGAGAAAATCGTTTGTTATCCATGTATTTGAATGGATTGATGCCCTCCTGCAGGCAGCCTGCCTTGTCCTTCTCATCAACCTGTTCTTTTTTCAGCTCTATGCAATTCCCTCGGAATCAATGGTTCCCGAGTTTATGGTAAAGGACCGTGTTCTGGTGGTAAAAACTCCTTCAGGTCCAAAATTCCCGCTTACCGAAGTTGGTATTCCCCGCATGCGCGAATATTCACGCGGCGACATTGTTGTATTCAACAATCCTCACTATAACGATACCCGTGAAGCGAGGATTCGTTCGTTCGCATCACAGCTTGTGTACATGCTTTCGTTTACCGCAATAAATATCAACCGGGACGAAACTGGCGCACTCAAGGCAGATCCCCTCGTGAAACGGGTTGTGGGAGTGCCCGGAGAAAAGCTCATGATGGTAGACGGCGTTTTATATGCCGATCGGCAGGACGGTGCCGGCTTTGTTCCGGTAGAAGATGACCGGCGCTGGGCTGCATGGGATATCGCCGCATTGCCACGGTCAGATCTTTCCTTTGTTCAATTCGTTCCGTTGTCCCGGCAATCATTCGACCTTCTGGTTTCTCTCGAGTCAATCCGCGCCGGTCTGGATATTCAGAAAGCCCGGGAATCCCTGGTGGATATAGCCAACCGGTTTGAAGAACTGAAGCCCTCACGGGATACCATCGGGTATGATTCCGCTCTTGTACCTGCCCAAAAACGTGAGCTGATAACCCTGTTTCAGTCAAATGACCAGATCTCCCGGATTTTATTGACTACCAATGGCGGCGCTGCCTGGTTCAGGGCTTTTCTGACTGATTGGGCAGAACAGGAGGAACCGCGGAACTTGTACGAGGAACGGTTGAGAAATACCAATGTCATTTTGAAACTGGCATTTGGCAAACTGATATTGCGTAATGCCGAGCTCATGACTACCAATACAACGGCCGCAGATTTCAGTAATGATCCGCTTCGCCGTGCGTTGCTGTCCGAGGCAGATACCTACCGCCTGTTTATGGCCATACACGATCAGCGAAATATGCCGGTATTCCCCGAAGACGGGGCCATTCCGAACGGCTCCTATATGCTTATGGGCGATAACAGGCTCAATTCACTCGATATGCGTCATTCCTACATATCGAGTCTTGTCCCGGTTGACCGGACCGATCCGTTGTCGTTCATGTATTACTCGAACCTCAGTCCGCAACTTGTACCAAACGAACGAATTCAGGGTACTGCGAAATTCCGTTTCTGGCCTCCGTCACGGATTGGTATTCCCCGCTAGGGTAGCCGGGGTGCGTACGGAACGCTGTCTGCAGCACCGGCACGGGCAGCCGTGAAGATGGTACTGCCCGAATCTTCAACTAGTGTTCGTTCCAGTTGATCGATGGCGGTTATTGTCCATCGATCGCCTTTCATGGTAAGGGTACAGGCATCACGGTACCGGTACACCGTCAGCGGCATGCCCGAATCTTCGGTTATGGTCATGTTGTCCCTCTGGCGGGTTTCCTCCGGCAAAAACAGATAAAATGAAACAGTAAATCCGGCGGTCTGTTCTGTGCGCAGTGTTTCTTCCAGTTCAAAGCGGGTTATTCCATACACCGTGTAGCTATCATTCAGCGATTCACTGAAAAGCCTTACCGGATCAACAAAATTTTCTCCCTTTTCGTCACGTCCCAGCAAGCGGTTTGTCATGTACAGTGCGGAAACAAGATTGGTGTATTCTGAAGAAGAACGGGTTGTTGCAAAGGATGTAATGGTATCGGCATCGAGCCGGGCTACCGCATCATAGAATCCCCGGACAACTTCGGCGGCTTCAAGCCCGGCCGTTGTGGGTTTTCCGGCGAGATCAGATACGTACATGCTTCCGAAAAAAACAAAAAAAGCCAGGATCAGGGACGCAACCACAAACCTGGTTGAGTATTTTTTCATGAACAGCAATCGCTCGAGTTTTCGTTTCATCCTGTCGACTGCCGGAGAAACGAACCCGGAGTGCCCCGGTACCGAATTTCCGGTATTTGCCGGAAGATCGGGCAGGGTGGTGTGGTTCGCCATGTCTTCGAGCATTGCTGAAAGACTTTCGGGAGCATTGCCCGTAAGCGCGGCATGTACCGATTGAGATAATCGGGATGGAATGGCGGAGTGTACCTGTGAAAGGGGCAGTACAAAGGCATTCCGGACAAGCCGTGCCATAAAAGCCTCTTCAGTTTCCCGGGTGGTGTCATGAAGTTTCCATAATGGTGCAGTCATGAACGGGGAAGCTCCCGCGGCAATGCGGTATGCAATGGAAGCGGCCAGGAATGAAAGATTTGCCCGGTCATTACGCCGCCCTGAATCGGGGTGTACCCATTCAAGACGGTTTTCCCGTTCAATGTGCGCTTCCTGTGAAGTAATGGCTCGTTGGTACAATGGTCCGGGAAGGACAAGGATCGATCCGTCATCGGCAACCTGTATTGCTTCAGGACCGGACTGACCGGCATCCCGGAGTAACGCCGCTCCTTCTTTGCCGCATTCCATCCCCGCCCGTGCAATTGCGGACAAACAGGCATGACATCGTTTCCATGCACGGGTACGGTTGCTGTCTTCCATGATGTCCAGCAATGATTCACCATCGAAATCGGGACCGTATACATGGAGGATGCCGGAGAATTCATGGTGGTGGCGAGTCTGCTCACCATCGTCATAAACCAGGGTCCCTTCCGGCATCCAGGGGACAATAATGCCCTCCGGAGTAATGAGGTGACCTGCTTCCACAGTGAGCCGATGAATTCCCGATTTCGCTGCAGAAGCCGGAGAGAGCGCGGTTGAAATAGCGAGTACCGGTTTGCCGTCATGTTCGATTCGTGAAACGATGCGCATGGGTTATCGTCCTGTAGAGGTGTACAGATAGTCGAAATAGTCCATGTCGGTTGACATTACTTTTTCAAACTGGGGAAGGGTTTTCTGGTACGATTCGATCGATTTCCAGAAAGCATAAAACTCGGGATCACGGGAAAATGCTTCTGCGTAAATACGGGAAGCTTCGGCATCGGCCGCGCCCTTTATATCTTCTGCCCGGCTATACGCTTCGGAAAGAAGGGTCATCTTCTCGTTATCGAGTTTTCCCATCCATTCAGCTTTCTTTCCTTCGCCGGCAGACCGGAAGGTTTGTGCAATCTGGTTCCGTTCCTTTATCATGCGGTTGTATACACTTTCGGTAAGCTCATCAGAATATTTTATTTGCCGGGGAACAATGTCAATGAGTTCAATTCCGAATTCGGGTACTTTTTCCCGGGCAATGTCGGCCATTTCATTGCTCAGTGCACGCCGTCCCCGCGAAATGCGTTCATGGACAACCTTGTCGGTGGTAATGTCGCTCAGTTCTATTTCCTGTGCATCCGCTCCAAGTGCAAAATTCTCTCGGTGTTGAAGTTCATTGATCAGGTTCGAATTGCGAACCACTTCATTCAGTTTTGACGAGGTAATGACCGTGCGTACCGATGAGTCTACAATATCGCTCAGGCGCGAGTAGGCAGTGCTCACATCGGTTACTGCTTCGTAAAATTTCACCGGGTCAACTATTTTCCACCGGCTGGTAGTGTCTACAATGATGAACTGGTTTTCGCGGGTCGGAATGCGTTGTGAATCTCCCTCGAGAGACATGATTTTCTTGGGGTAGACGTGAATAACATCAATAAAGGGTATGCGTACATGAAGACCTGCGTTCCGGGTTGCAAAAACAATTTCGCCGAACCGGGTAATAACCGCCTGTTCACCCTCGTGGATAACATACAGCGGATTGATGATTAACAGTAATACGACAGCCGCGATCAGCAGCATTAGGATTCTGGTACCTGATTTGTTCATTGTGCAGCCTCCTTGTTGAGGTTTCTAATGGGAAGGAAATTATCAAGTTTCTTGTCAACAAGGGTTCCCTGACCGTTTTGACCAAAAAGATTCTCCATGGCTTCAATGTATAACCGTTGCCGGGTTACCGCCGGTGCCTTGCGGTATTCGCTGTATACCGCGTTAAAGCGGGCAACATCACCACGGGCACGGTTGACCCGTTCTGCGGCATACCCGCGCGCAATCTGGATCATTTGTTCGGCTTCACCGCCTGCGCGGGGAATATCCCGGTTATATGCTTCTTTGCCTTCGTTTATGAACCGGTTCATGTCCTGAATTGCCTTGTTGACATCTTCAAACGCTGCCTGTACGCCGGACGGCGGTACAATGTTCTGGAGCTCCACATTGATGATGTGTACGCCAAGGCCGAATTCGTTAAGCTGTTCATTCATCATGGTGAGCGCCTCATTTTCAATGGCGGTTCTCTCCGGTCCCATGACATCGAGTATGGCCCGGTCTCCCACGAGGGTATTGATAACCGCCTGGGAAACATCACGGATTGTTGAGCGGCGGACATCCTGATGGACATTGAAAAGCCAGGCGCGTGGATCGTATATGCGGTACTGGATGATCCATTCAACATCGACAATATTGAGATCCCCGGTAAGCATTGTTGATTCCCGGGTCAGATTGTTCTCGTAGGTATTCGATGAACCCGGTCGTATGGTGCGGAAGCCGAATTGTTCTGTTTGAATAGGCTTGGTGGGTACTGCGTAACTGCGCTCTATAAGCAGGGGTATCTTGAAATGAAGACCCGGCCCCACGGTTTTTTGATACTCTCCGAAACGGGTTACAACCGCTTCTTCTGTCTGGTCTACTATAAAAAATCCTGTTAATGCTATTACCAGGAGCAGGACTGCCCCGGCAACCAGCCGTATCATTGGCGGGGAAACGCGAAACGGAACCGTATTTCGTCCGTTTCCATCAGTCATATTCATACTACCTCCGTTTACTTATCTTCCAATGTAGTCAAATAGCCGGCAATGGGCAAGGATTATGACCCTGCTATTGAATAAAAACGGGAATAGTCGTATAGTTTCTTTCATGATATATCCTTTAGAAAAGCTGGTAGAGTATACCGGCAATGTGTATGAAATAACCTGCGCTTCAATACGCCGCGCATACCAGCTTTCCATGACCCGGGATCCCGAGGTTGACGAAACCGGCGGTAAAGTTGTGTCGCTTGCCGCACGGCAGGTTTTTACCAAAACGGTAGAATACCAGATAGAGAAGGACTGATTCTCCGCGGATGAACGCTTCGGCACCCATCCCTGTGCTGGTCCTCTTCGGGCCGACCGCGGTAGGCAAAACTGCCGTGGCGGAATTCCTGTTTACCGGGAACGGGCCCTTTGCCGGTATGGCGGAAATAATCAGTGCCGACTCCATGCAAGTGTATCGCGGTATGGATATCGGTACCGCAAAACCGGACGCAACGCTTCTTTCAGAACTTCCCCATCATCTTGTCAGTATAAAAAACCCCGATCAGCAATTTGGTGCCGGTGAATTTGTATCCGGTGCCGATGCCGCCTGTGCCGATATAGTGTCGCGCGGAAAAATTCCCGTCATGCTCGGGGGAACCGGGTTTTACATACGGAATTTTCTGCTTGGTATGCCTGAAACACCCCCGTCAAAACCGGAATCCCGCGAAAAGATCCGGTTACGTATGGAACGGGAGGGATCCGCTGCTCTTTTTGCAGAACTCGAACAGATTGATCCGGTCAGTGCTGTCCGTATACACCGAAATGATGAATACCGGATTATCCGCTCTCTTGAAGTATATGAGCTTTCCGGACGTCCGCTCAGTTCATTTGTCCGGTCGGAAACGTTTCGGGAGGGATACCGCTTCATGACGATGGTTCTTGATCGAAGCCGGGCAGAATTGTATTCACGGATAGAAATGCGGGTACGAAGCATGTTTGCTGCCGGTCTTCGGGAAGAATTCCTTGCCCTTGTCAGTCGTGGTTACACCCGTGATGATCCCGGTATGCAGGCGATCGGTTACCGGGAGTTCTTTTCGTTTGATCCGCCGGGAAGCCGGATTGACGAGGTGGAACAGCTGGTATGTCACTCGACAAAACGGTATGCCAAGAGACAGGAAACCTACATCAATACAATACCCGGAATAACCCGTGTGCATGCAGACGATACCGCGTCCCTGGAACGGCAATGCCGGATTTTTTTTAACTGATCTCGTGCCGGCAGGGAAGGACTTGACTGATTTTCCCATAATATGCATACTGACGGGACAAAATCGAAAAGGAGTGCCGACGTGCCCTGCGGAAGAAAGAGAAAACGACAGAAAATCGCTACGCACAAGCGTAAGAAAAAACTCAGAAGAAACCGGCATAAAAAGAAATAATCC
>CAZGQQ010000071.1:0-9604 GCA_964527175.1 uncultured Treponema sp. | reverse complement strand
TATGGGTAACTGGGACTACAGCATATTTTGGAAAGAAGCACTCAATCAGTTAAAAACAGAGCTCACTGAACAGGAATTTGCCATGTGGTTTAACATGGAATACGAAACCTCCCGTGAATCGTCTGTTGTGGTATCAGTTCCTTCTGCATTTTACCGGGATCAGGTCGTTCAACGCTATCAGAACCATATTGAATCAAAGCTGTATGAACTGTCCGGGCATAAAATAGCAGTAGAATTTGAGGTAAAAACAAGAAAGAGGGAAGAAACCGCTTCCATACCAGATAAACAGAACAATTCCTCATTCTCGCGAGCCACTTCCCCGGCACCGCCTGTTCAGCAGGTTTCACGGGGAAACCATCCCCAACTACGAAACGATTATACCTTTGACAATTTTGTCATCGGCGAGAATAACTCGTTTGCTGCAAATGCGGCCATTGCCATTGCAAAAAATCCCGGTCTTGCGTATAACCCCTGTCTTATTTATGGTGGTGTCGGCTTGGGAAAAACTCATCTTATGCAGGCTATCGGGAACCTTTCCTGGAAAGAGCGTGGTAATAAGGTCATATACATTACCGCCGAGAATTTTACCAATGAATTCGTGGATGCTATCAAAAACTCTACAACACAGAAATTCAAGAACAAGTACCGTACTGCAGATGTTCTTCTTATTGACGATATCCACTTCTTGCAGAAGAAAAATGAAACACAGGAAGAACTGTTCCATACATTCAATGCCCTGTATGATGCAAGCAAGCAGATCATTTTTACCTGCGACCGGCCGGTATCTGAACTGAAGAATCTTTCCGAAAGACTTCGTTCACGGTTTGAACGTGGTCTTACGGTTGATCTTCTGCCCCCCAGTTATGAAACCCGTTGTGCCATTCTTTCAAAAAAACTGGAGCAGCGTGGTGTAAATATCCCCCAGGATGTCATTAATCTGATCGCTAAAAATATTTCCTCAAATGTCCGCGATCTTGAAGCATCCCTGACTAAACTCATTGCTTATTTTGAACTAACCAAGAAACCGGTAACACTTGAAGTTGCCCAGCAGCAACTCCGTGATTCATTCGGTTCTCCCAGACAAAAGAATGTAACTGTTGAAACAATTCAAAAAGTAGTCGCAGAGTATTTTTCTCTTTCGTATGCAGATATTCGTGGAAAAAAACGAACGAAAGCCATTTCGTTTCCCCGTCAACTTGCAATGTTTATTGCTCGCGAAATAACCGAGTACTCTACGACGGAACTTGGTATGGAGTTTGGCGGTCGGGATCACAGTACGGTAATGCACGGATGTCAAAAAATTGAAGAACGTCTCAAAGCCGAACCAACATTGGAAATGACCCTGAAAAAGATAAAGGAATTGATAAAGGATTATAATAGCTAAAGTTGTTTATGATATGTTCATAGCGTGTTATTATGTTGTGGACAAAAAAAGGAAAAGGACTGATGCTGTTGATATGTGTATAACACTGTCACCAATTCATCGGTGTTATCAGTATAACAAGTCTTTGTCCTGTATAAAAGAATAAGGGTTATCCCTGTTTCAACAGGCCCTATTATTGCTACTGCTATTATATATATATTAACATGAATAGTCTTATTTGGAGGACTTATGAAATTCAGTTTTGATCGTGACGCTTTATTAAAAGAGATTTCAATTGCCCAGGAAATAATTGCAACTAAAAACAATATTTCCATACTTTCCAATGTTCTTCTTTCTGCAGATTCCGGTTCTCTCACGATTCGGGCCACGGATATTAAGGTCAATTTTGAAACAAAAATACCCGTAACTGTTGATGAAAATGGGTCTACAACAGTTTTTTGTGACAAATTTATGAGCATCCTTTCTGCACTTCCCTCAGGTGAAATTGAATTTGAACAGAAAGATGTGAAGATTTTTATTCGTCCGGCAACAAAAAAAGCCCGTTTCCAGCTTAAAAGCATTTCAAGCGATAAATATCCTGAATTTACAGTTCCTGCAAATGTCTCATTTTTTGAAGTTCCCGTTAAAGAATTCAAGGAAATGATAAATCAAACGGTTTTTTCTGTTTCAGATGATGAGACACGATATTTCATGAACGGCGTCTACATGGAAAAAGTGGATGAAAAACTTCAGCTTGTTGCTACAGACGGTCGAAGACTGGCGTTCATCTCAAAGGAGTTTGGTGTTTCAATACCCGATTTCAAAGGAATCATAATTCCTCCAAAAATTCTTTCCCTGATTAACCGACGGGCACATGATGAAGGACCGCTTGCCATAGCAGTAGGTGAAAAAAACATTTTTTTCCGCTTCAATAACTACGAGTTCTCATCTGTACTCATCGAAGGTCAATTTCCGAATTATAGCCGGGTGATTCCGGAATCTCAGGAAAGGTCGTTTGAAGTAGATACCAAAGATATGGTTGAAGCACTTAAGCGGGTAGCTTTGCTTGTTGAGCAAAAATCGAGAAGAATTTATTTGACTGTCGCTGCTGGTTCTTTGACCATTAGCTCTCAGGAAACCGAGATTGGTACCGCAAAGGAAGAAATACCCTGTAAATACGATGGTGAAGAAATTACCATTGCGCTGAATTATCTGTACATGGAAGAGCCGCTCAAGGTAATAGGAACGGAACGTGTATGCTTTGAATTTACAGAACCCATGAAAGCGGTAACCCTGCAGGCAGAACCGAAAAAGGACTTTTTCCATATCATAATGCCTATGCAAATGGAATAGTACAAACCGGTGCCTTTTTTATCTATTTCATTCACCAATTTCAGAAATATCGGAAACGATACCCTGGATTTATCGTCAAAAGAGATATTTCTTGTTGGTGAAAATGGACAGGGTAAAACGAATATTCTTGAAAGCCTGTATATCGCTGCGTATGGGGGGTCTTTCAGAACCCGGAATGAAGCCGAGCTGATTCAAGAAGGCGAGGAAGCATACAGCATTCGTGTTCTTTACAAGGATTTTTATGCCAGAACACACACCATTTCTGTAGTAAACCGGGACGGCAAGAAGAGAATAGAGAAAAACGCCAAAAGTATCAGTGATCGCAAAGAATTGGTCGACACAATTCCCTGTGTGCTTTTCAGTCATGATGATCTGGATTTTGCCACAGGTAATCCGGAAAGGAAGCGTTTTTTTATTGATCAGTCTTTGTCTATGTATGATACGTCATACATAGACATACTCAGAACATATAAAAAGGTTCTTAAAACACGAAATGCGGTACTTCGGGATAAAGGCATTGATATGCTTGATGTTCTTGATGCCCAACTTGTTGAAGCCGGTCTTCCGGTAATAGAGCGAAGACGTAAAACAATTATTGAATTCAATCAAGTTTTTGCCAGATTGTATCATGAAGTAAGTGGAATAGACGGCGTTACCCTTGAGTATTCTCCTTCATGGAAAAAGGGGAACGTATCTGAGATAATGATACATTTGGCTGAACGAAGACAACTTGATGTTTCAATGGGGACAAGTTCCTCGGGCCCACACCGGGACAGAATACGGTTTGTACGGCGGGGAAAGACCTTCGTACCAACTGCGTCCACCGGACAACGCCGCCTGTTATCTCTTTTGCTGAGAAATGCACAGGCACGATTTTATACAGAGAAAAATGAAAAAAAACCTGTTCTTCTCATGGACGATGTCATGCTTGAACTTGACCCTGATAAACGACAACGTTTTACCGCACTTCTTCCGGATTATGACCAGCTGCTGTGTACTTTTTTACCGGGTGAACCGTACGAGCGATATCAGAGATCTTCAACAATGATTTATACTGTACAGGGGGGTACCTGGAATGGATAAGAAGGTTCGGACAGCCGGAGAAGTTATTTCGCGCCTTTTTGAGTCCATTGAGCAGGAAAATTTCGAACAGGCAAATCAGTTTATAAAAAGCTGGAAAGCTGTTGTTGGAGAAAGAATTGCGTCACATAGCAAAGTTATTGATGTAAACAAAGGGGTTCTTGTTGTTGAAGTTGATCATCCGGGATGGAGTCAACAGCTTTTACTGAACAAGAAGAAGATACTCGGGGAACTTTCAGGGCAATTCCCTGAACTGTCAATACAGACCATGAGCATTCGTGTTACTTCTGTGTGTACCAGTTCCTATACCCGCCAGGAAGCACCAGTGGGAAGTGGCATTCCCCGTATATCCCGGGATGAACCGGTACCCGAACTGGATGAATCCCTTGATGATCCGCTACAAAACGTGTTGAAGAAATTGAGAGAGAGCATGAAGAAAGGGAAACCCTCATAATTGCCTGTCTTGACCACCTTTTAGAGGTAGGATATACTTCACTCCCTGTTTTAAGGGTAGAAATTTTGATCATTTGAACCGGTCTTGCACAAGTCAGGGTTCTTACAAATAAAGGAGTCTATAGTTCCATGAAACGGACATATCAACCCAGCAAAGTCAAACGCAACCGGAAGTTCGGTTTCCGTGCCCGCATGGCTACCCGCGGAGGACGCGCAATTCTCAAACGGCGGAGAGCAAAGGGACGCTACAAGCTTTCGGTATCAGACGAAAAGAAACCGTATTAATTGTGTTGTGAGCTGTGAAACGCTCAGGATTTCCTAAAGCGGAACGCCTAAGGCGTTCCGCTGCCATTCAGACAGTATTTCGAAAAGGAAAAAAATATTACGGGGAAGGAATGAAATTGTTCATTCTTCCCAACGGAAGTGAGCATAACCGGGTAGTATTTACTTTCCCGCGGGGATATGGAACGGCTGTATCGCGGAACTATTCCCGGCGGTTGAGCAAAGAAGTATACCGCCTGTGTAGACCGAATTTGACATCAGGTTATGACATGGCTGTCCTGGTTTTTCCGGGGAAAGATTCTTTTTCTGAACGGAAAACACAGCTTGAAAAGCTTTTCAGGAAGGCCGGCCTTTGGTCGGAAACACATGAGTAAAATTCTGATGAAAATACTGTGCGGAGGAATCCGCCTGTATCAACGATTTCTTTCTCCGCTTTTTCCTCCTTCGTGCAGGTACTACCCAACGTGTTCGACATATGCGTACGAATCAATAACAAAATACGGACCCGGAAAAGGGTTGTATCTTGCTGTTCGTCGTATTTTACGGTGTCATCCGTTTCATTCGGGCGGATATGATCCGGTACCCTGACTGATAAGGAATAAGCCCTAAAAAAAGGAGCTATCTGCAATTATGGAAAAAAATACCGTTATTGCCATCATTCTTTCGACATTGGTAATTGTGCTGGGCTTTACGCTTCAGGCAAAATTGTTTCCTCCTGCGGAAACGCTTCCTCCCGCACCAGTTGCGCCATCCACCGAGATTGTAAATGAAAGTGTTCGTCCTGAAGAAGAAACGGACAGTGTCATCGTAAATGCTGCAGAACCGCAACTAACCAACGAGGCTATCGGGTCTTCTGGTGAAATTGAAGCTGCGCTTCCACAGCAGGATATGCCTCTTGACGAAACACACTACACTATTGAAACAGATCTTGTTCGGGTTGTTTTCACTAATCGTGGCGGAGATGTTCTTTCGTATCAGCTCAAGAACCATTCAGACAATGGAATGCCGATAGAGATGGCCTACAGCCAGGATGATAACAGGGCGTTTTCTCTCATTTTGGGTGCGGAAAACGGCAAAGTAATTGATGAATTGTTTAACGTTCGCAAGATCAATGATAATTCAATCGGTTTCTATCGTTCATTTTCTGTACGAAATGCGGATGGCTCAACCAGTGAGTTTACGCTTGTAAAACAATATTCTTTTACGTCGGATGATTATCTTTTTGAGCTTAAAATAACAATAGATGGCGATGAAACATTAAGTGGTCTGCAATTTGGAAATGTCGCATACACGCTTCGTTCTTCCCCCCAGATAGGACCTGAATGGAGCCAGAAACAGGATCGCTATGAATACAGGAAGTTTTATTATCTTCTTGATGGTAAAAAGAAAACAGTTTCACTGAGTGACGGAAAAACAAAAGAAGTTGCAAATCGCTTTTCATGGACGGCAATGGCCGGAAAGTATTTTACCATTATCGCTCTTCCCGAAATACCAGTTCAGAGCGTGCTGTTTTCCGCTGTTTCAAAAGTGCCCGAAGCTCCGGTATCCCAAATGCTTCTTGCACGTGCACCAATTTCCGGAAGGCAGAGCACTGATATTTGGCGCTTTTATCTGGGGCCCAGGACAGAGCGTGAGCTTGCAAAATACAATGTTGCAACAAATAACCCGTATATGCTCAGTGATAGCCGTTTGAATGAAATGGTTGAATCAAGCGGAATTCTTGCACCCCTCGAAATTTTGCTTAAATCGATTATGAAGTTGTTTTACAAACTGGTTCCAAACTGGGGTATTTCAATACTTCTTATGACCATTCTTATGAGAATTGTCATATTCCCGCTTACCAAAAAAAGTACTGAATCAACGCTGAAAATGCAGGAATTTGCCCCAAAAATGCAGGAAATACAGGCAAAATATAAAGGCGATCCCAAAAAACTGAATGAAGAGATGGCGAAATTTTATCAGTCATCCGGGTATAATCCGCTTTCTGGCTGTTTGCCTCTTATCATCCAGTTTCCGTTGATATTCGCAATGTACAACCTTTTCAACAATTACTTTGAATTCCGTGGAGCAATGTTTATTCCCGGATGGATCCCCGATCTTTCCCGGGGAGACAGCCTTATGCAGCTTCCCTTTGTTCTTCCGTTGGTTAATTGGTCGGAATTGCGGTTGTTACCCATTATTTATGTGATTTCTCAATTACTGTTCGGAAAAGTAACCCAGACTCCGACGGCGACCGCACAAAAGGGTTCAATGAAGTTCATGATGTATGGTATGCCGCTCATGTTCTTCTTCATGTTCTACAATGCGCCGGCGGGATTGCTCTTATACTGGACTTTTTCCAATATCCTGACCCTTGGACAGCAGGTAGTAATCAATAAAATGATGCATGCAAAAAAAGCGAAAGCAGACAAGTAATATTATTTCGCCAGGAGCGTTACCATGATATACGAATTTGAAGGAAAAACCGAAAAAGAAGCTATTGAGCTTGCTGCAGCAGAATTGGGCCTTGAAAAGGATCAATTTGATGTGGAAATTGTCGAAGCACAGAAAAACAGCATTTTCAAGAAGGGGTATGTTAAAATCTGCGTACACACCGATGATGCAGTTGAAAACACCCCCGATGGTTCATTTACCCAAAACCGGGAGGCTCCCCGGAAAACAGGACTGTTTCAGGATCCTCTTCCCCAGGATGATTTTGAAAAAGCGCTGATTGATTTTGTTGCATCAGTTATCAGAAAAATGGGTTACGATGTCACTGTTGATGTTGTTTCACGTGAGGAACGCAAGATAGGGTTACGTTTGAATTCCCGCAGTTCTTCGATACTGATTGGACGCAAGGGAAAAAATCTGGATGCGCTGCAGTTATTGGCTAATGTGTATTCAGGAAAACTGGGGCATGAAAGCACCCGGGTTATTCTTGATTCTGAGAATTACCGGATTCGCCGGGAAGAAACCCTTGTACGCCTTGCGTATACAACAGCCGATCGTGTCAGAACCAGCCGTGGGTCAATGCTGCTTGAGCCCATGAATCCTTTTGAGCGGCGGCTAATTCATACAACGCTGAATGACATTGGCGATGTGGACACCAAAAGTGAAGGAGAAGGCCTGTATAAACAGGTCCGGGTCTTTTACAAGGGGAGATAAATGAGAAGATGTGTTGCCGGGTTCCTGCTGATAAGCCTGGCTTGTATCGCGGGGGCAGAAGATATTCAGAAACGGTTAACCGCTCTGGTATCAGAGGATACCGCGGCTGCTCTTGTACAGGATGGATACGTCCGTAAAACAGCCTATCGGGAAGACGAAACAGTGCTTTCTCTCATGCCCGGACTGCCTCTTGCGGAAGAAGCTGACCGTTTCTGGAACGGTGATGCAGCTCCTTTTGTCAGTGAAACACTCTTTTTATATAAAAAAGCAGATAATGGAGAATCTGAACAAGAAGAAATATCCGATATATCTGAAATTCTTCGTTCAGTATCACGACTGGAAGGATTGGAATACTATTCAAACAGTCGTAACAAGATGCGGACATTGTACCGGAAATCGTATGTTGTTGAGTCCGAAGAAAACAGAATACGGCAGGACGATCCCAGAGAGGGTTCTGCAGACGGATTGTCCATTGTTGTCGTTCAGGAAGATCTTACCTTTGGTGAATATGCCTATCAATACCGATATCGGCAAACTGGGGATACGGTAGCTTTTTTTTCAACGAATATTGATTCTCTCTTTTATGGGATTTTTCGGATAATTCGTTCCGGAAATTTGCGTATAGCGCTTGTTGTTCATGATTTGGGCGACTACCTTCTGGTTTATAACTTGACCAGGGCGGATTTTCTTGCAGTTCCCGGAATGGAAAAGAAACTGAATGCGTCTTTTTCTTCCCGGGCAGATGCGGTATATACCTGGTTTATTGATGAATATGAAAAAAGCAGGAGTATTTCGCAATGATGAACAACAGAAAGATTTTTTTTATCGGCGGGTTGGTATTGGTTATTGTTGCCGGATTAACCGCTGTAGCAATAACCATGGGATGTTGCAGTACTGGATCAGGAGTAGCTAAAATGGAAAATAATTCGGTTATTACCGCAGATGGGGTATATGCTGTCATTGAGACGGAAAAGGGGAATATAACCCTTGTATTGGAGTACAAAAAGACTCCGTTGACGGTATGCAATTTTGTTGGTCTTGCAGAGGGAACCCTGTCTGCAGCAGGGGGAAAACCCTTTTATGACGGACTGGTGTTTCATCGGGTAATTCCTGATTTCATGATACAGGGCGGGGATCCGGATGGAAAGGGAACGGGCGGACCAGGATATCGTTTTCCCGATGAATTTGATCCCTCTCTTAAGCATGATGTTCCGGGAATCCTTTCAATGGCAAATGCCGGGCCCGGAACCAATGGCAGTCAATTTTTTATAACCCATGTTCCAACTCCCTGGCTTGACGGAAAACATACCGTTTTCGGACGGGTTTTGGACGGACAAGATGTTGTGAATAAAATTGTCGGTGGTGACGTGATAAAGAAAATCACAATAATCAGGAAAGGTGATGAAGCAAAAGCCTTTACGGCAACACAGCAGGATTTTGATCGCTTTCTTACCGGAGTTTCAGAGCGGGCAAATGAGGCAAAAAAAGAAGCCCGGCAAGCCGTTCTTGATGAAATAGCCAAGAAATGGCCAGAAGCAAGAAAAGCGGAATCTGGAGTTCTATACGAAATTACCCGTGAGGGAAGCGGGGCCTCCGTGAAACCGGGACAGCTTGTTACAATGAAGTACCGGGGATCCCTTCTTAATGGAACAGTCTTTGATGATTCGGATATGCATAAACCGCTTGAATTTCCGGTAGGCCGGGGAAAATTGATCCCGGGATTCGATTCACAGGCGCTTCAAATGAAAGTAGGCGAACGCCGGACAATAATAATTCCACCGGAACTTGCATACGGATCCGCCGGTGTGCCGGGAGTAATCCCGGGCGATTCATACCTTGTATTTGATCTGGAGCTGCTTTCAGCAAAGTAAGAGAGGGGCTGTCTGGCAAGTAGTGTCAGACAGCCTTTTTTTTTGCTTGCTCCGGGAC
>CAZGQQ010000070.1:0-9715 GCA_964527175.1 uncultured Treponema sp. | reverse complement strand
ACACGCTTTTCACTTTCGTCGGCCGAAGCCGAGTATGAAAAATTGCAAAAAGAGAAAGCCATCATGCTCATCGGTCTGCGGGATTCTGACATTCTTTCTGCAGGATATGCAATTCCCCAAGATACAAAAGAAAAGAGATCGCTCTTAATTGATCTCAATTCCCGCACAAAAAATGCAGAATTGAACCTTGCAAAGAAACAGGAAGAAACGGCAAAAACGCAGATGACTTCTGCGGAAGCATTACTGAAAGAACTCACCATTTATTCCCCTGCGACCGGGATTGTTGGAGCGGTATATAAAGAGACAGGAGAACGTGTTGAACCCGGTGAAAAAATTCTGACTCTTATTGACTCCAGGGCCGCATGGGCAGTTTTCCCGGTGAACGAGAAAGATCTTGACAGAATACAGACAGGCATGCGCGCACAGCTTCATATTGAAGCGCTTGGAGAAGAGTCAATTGATGCTGTGGTTGATGTTATTTCCCCGACAGTTGATCCCCAATCCGGCAATGTTACCGTAAAGGCACTGCTTGAGAATCCGGAGAATCTGGTAAAACCGGGCATGTTTGTACGCGTAACGGTTCAAACCGGGAATCCTTCCGAGCGTATCTTTATTCCCCAATCCTGTCTTGCACAACGTGATGAACAAAAAGGGGTGGTAATAACCGTACGAAACAAGCGGATATTTCAACGTAACGTCCAGCTGGGAATTGAACACCGCGACGAAATGGAGGTAACAGAAGGGCTTCAAGATGGGGAGCTCGTGGTTGTGGAGCCGACACCACTACTTAAAGAAGGAGACGAGGTGACCGTCAATGAAGAGAAATAACAGTGTATATGTATGTCTTTCCGTTGCACTTCTCTGTTTTTTCAGCTGCGATTTTGTTGATACTTCAGATCTGGATGTAAAAACCTTTCCATCCGGAAGGAATGTTATTATTTCCGGTTCTGTACATCAGTTATGGATGGATTTTAGCCAAACAGTTGACAGAAAGTCGGCAGAAGAGACACTCTCCCTGTCCACGACCGAAGGGCATATTCTCTTTGATACATCATGGGCCGGCTCCCGGGTAACGCTTTCTCCTGTTGAACCCTGGCAGCCGGGCATTCAATATTTCTTTTCATGCAAAGGCTCTATAGCAACTCCGGACGAGAGGTCGTTTCTTGTCAATGTTCACGTTTCTTTTTATGTAGACACCGACAGCAACCCTCCCGTACTTCAGTCTTTTACACCGGAATCCGATTCCATCGTACTGCCAACCGAAACGATAACCCTCCATTTCACCCTTCCGGTAAACAGCCTGAATCTTGAAAAACACATCCACATTACTCCCGACCATGATGTGAGCATTACGGCATCAGAAGACAATAGAACAATCATCATTTCTCCGGACATCCCCTGGACAGGATTAACCAGATACGAATGGGCCGTTGCTGAATCGTTGCGGGGATTATCCGGAACCCCGGTTCTGGAAAAATATCAGGGTACATTCAGAACTCTTGTAGATCTTGTACCGCCTGAACCGCCATCAATTTCCTGCCGTACCATACATGATGATAACGAAACTCCACATGACATCAGTCTTATCAAAAACGGTGATGGAATTGTCGTAACCTATAATGAAGCAATGGACTTTGAATCAATAAAAAGCGGGACAGAAATTGATCCCGAAACGACTCTTCGGTATCGTCAACTAAACGAAATGCAATTTCTGATATATCCGGAAGATGAGCTTTGGATTGCCGGTCATGAATACTCCATAACTCTGAAAAAAGGAATAGAAGACATCTCCGGAAACAAAACCGAAAACGACGTTGTGTTCTCGATCGTTCCGGACATCCCGGAACTACATATAACCATCATTGAGAACATTACCGAGTACACGCCCGGACCGAACAGCTTTACCGAAGCAGACATGCTCATTCCGGAGGCAATACACCCCATAGCCGTTGATACACTGCTTGATGGCTCACACATTCTTTCCATTACGCTTTCCGAACAACTCACTGCTGCAGAAGCGCAACGCTTTGTGGACAGTATTTCTTTTATTCCACTATTCCCGCATTACCTGTCAAAACCGGATCTGTTATCGGTCATTTTTGATCAGTCAACAAACATAATCATGTTGCAATACATCAATATTGACATTCCCTCTTCAGGACTTCCTGAAGAGCGGACCTTTTATACCTTCTCAATCGCTGGTGGAAAATCCGGTTTCACGACTGATAACGGATCTGTTCTTCCGGAAAATCTTTCCATTATTCTGGAAACATTTGAATATGAGGAGTGACCCGGCATGAAACATACGGTATTTTCCCTGTTGACATTGCTCTGTTGCCTCGGTGGCGGATCCTGCAAATTTTTTTCAATCGAACCACTACACATATTAAACTACACGCCAAAGAACTCTGTTGTATCAGTTGGCGACCTCGATTCAGTATCTGTTACGTTCTCTGCAGAAGCCTCAAGGGTGCTTGCAGAGTCGGCCTTTTCGCTTGAAGAAAACGGTGTGAAACTGACGGGAAAGTTTGAATGGTCCGGAAACACAACGCTGATTTTTCGTCCATTTAAACCATTCAATACTACCAGCAGATATCTCATGTCCGTTTCAACAGCCGCAGAAGATATTGACGGGAATTCCATCGAAAAAGAATTTTCACACGAATTTCGGGGACTACCGGACATTGAACGCCCGGAAATCATACAGATAACTCCTCTTGATAACAGCCGAATTGACACCATTACACCACATATTGAAATCACTTTTTCAGAACCGATGGATCGCCCTTCTGTATTGAACGGCATTACCTTTTCTCCACCGATAGACGGATTTTTTATTGAATCCGCTGATCTTCGATCCTTCACGTATCATATTGAGGACGATCTTTCATGGCAAACATGGTATACAATAACCATACAGGATTCTGTCCGCGATACTGCGGGAAACACTCGGGGGTCAACACAAACCTGTTCGTTCTTTACAGGAACAGTTTCGGAGAATCTTGCCATTATTTCTGTTGCTGCAACCGAGCCGCTCTTTGCACTGGTTCAGGACAATCCGGCAACCCCGGAAGAAGAAGTGTCAGCAGGAATAGAAAAGGATTCGGCTGTTACTATTCAGTTCTCACAGCAAATAGATAAAGACACAGCAACCGGAAACATCAGCATAACACCAGCGGCTCCCATGGATTTCTCCTGGAATGAAAGCGGAGATGAACTGACTATTTCATTTTCAAAACCATTTGTCTATAACAGGTTGTACACACTATCAATCAATGCAAACCTTTCAGACATACAGGGAAACACGTTACTGAACAACTCGATATACAACATTCGTACCAATGGTTCAGGATCACGTCCGCCCGCCGTTGTTCGTGCAGATCTTACCAACAGTTTTTCAGAATTGGGAGCCGTTCAAGGGCTTGATACACTCGAACCACTCATGAACATCACATTCCCTGATGAACTGTGCACAGAGTCACAACATGGCTTCATTGACGTGTACATTTCTGTGGCAGAAGGAGCTGCAATTTCCCCGTTCCAGTTTTTATCAGCGTTTTCGGTTAGTGCAGAAAACGCATCCGTTACACCGGTTGCCTGTCAAGTTGGGGAGGATATCGCCTGGTATGCATCGGAGTTTCCACCGGAAGAAATACCGGATACTGAAGTTATTCGGATAATCGTTGAAATTGACAACTCGGAATCGAGCTATAGAGACACGCCCGGACGAATAAGCATCTCCCTTGATTCTTCTTTCAAGGATACCCTTGATAATGCGCTTCCTGAAACATGGGCTCTGGATGTATATACGACAAATTAACTAAAAAGGTTTGAATAGATGATTTCTTCTTTGGTCAGGAATACGGTACATAAACCGGTTGCAGTTATCATGATCATGATCCTCGTTACCGTTTTCGGGTGCGGCTCCCTGTTTTTCCTCCCAATGAATTTTTATCCACCCATTTCAGTACCAAAGATTACCATAGCAACAACCTATAGCGGCCTGCCGGCAAAAGAAATTCAGGAATTGTTGACAATTCCGATAGAGGACACTGTTTCCTCGCTACAAGGCTTGAAGAAAATAACGTCATCTTCTCTTGACGGTATTTCAATTATCGAGCTCTCTTTTTCATGGGGAATTGACATTAAACAGGCAGGAATACAAGCCCGCGAAATGGCCGACCTTGCAGCGCTCGAATTACCGGAGGGAGCAACGAAACCGATGGTTCTTCCAGTTAATCCTGCAGAAAAACCAATCATGATACTCGGGGCCTTTCCAAAGGGGACCATGGAAATCCCCGAATTGAAACGTTTGTGTGACAGGGAAATAAAATCAATGATACAACAAGCCCCCGGAACAGGTTCTGTCCAGATCCTGGGAGGACTTGATGAAGAAATTTTGATAGAACCGGAACCTCACAAACTTGGAGTATATTCCATTCCCTTACAATCCATTGCACAGGCAGTCCAATCCACAAACACGGAAATTCCTGCCGGTTCAATAGAACAGGGAACAACCGAGTATATTGTAAAAACAGAATCTATGATTAAAAAAGCTTCTGATATTGGCGATATTCCTCTTTTTACCGGAGAGGGATCCTCAAGTGCCGTGTTTATTCGGGATGTTGCGCGCGTAACAACCACCACAGCAGATCGCAATTCATTTGTATTACGAAACTCCATTGAGGGAGTCGGCATACTTGTTCGTGCACAGGGTGGATACAGCCCGGTTTCCCTTTCAAATAATGTACACAAAAAAATTATTGATATTCAAACTGCATATAGCAGCTCGTTGACAATGGAAGTTCTCTCCGATTCTTCCGGGATGATCCGTGATTCTATTCGTGATTTGTTAATCGCGGCTCTGGCGGGAATATTTGTGGCATTCCTGGTCATTATTGCCTTTCTGAAAAAAATGTCTTCTTCTCTCATAATGACAATATCAATTCCACTCTCCCTGCTTACAGCCATAGCCTTATTCCCTTTTGCGGGAATAGGTATCAACACCATGTCAATTGGCGGACTTGCAATAGGAATCGGAATGCTGGTGGATAACTCGGTCGTCGTACTCGAAAACCTGCAACGGAAAGCAGATCCAAAGCAAAAGGAAACGATTGTAGCCGCAACAGCAGAAATCGCAGGATCAACAATCGGGTCAACAATAACAAGCCTCATTGTATTTCTCCCGCTCTTTTTCCTTCCCGGGATTATCGGAGTAGTTTTCAGGGATCTTGCGTGGGCCGTTTCTTTTTCTTTGTTGTCTTCTTTTGTTGTTTCAATTTCCATTGTCCCGGTCCTGTTCTGTCATTTCGGTTCGCCCGAAACCGGCAACACCGGCAAAAACGGTCGCTACCGCGCATCACTCAGGAACGCATATCGTCACCCCGGACTTGTTGCCATTACCGGCGCCGTTCTCTGTGTCGCGGGTTTTTTCGCCTTCTCGTTTCTCGAGAAAGACTGGCTTGATACCCCCGAAAGCGAACACTACCTTGTATCAATTTCCTTGCCAGCCGGTATATCAATTGACCACCAGCTTGCAATTGCTGCAAAAGCATCGCGCATCGTGTCAGAGCATCCCGAAATTGAGCACAGCTTCTTCTATGCTGGAGGCGATTATAGCGATCCCTATTATATAACGGGGAAAGACCCGGAACATGAAACAATATTTTGTCATATTACAACGGTACCGAATTCAAAAATCTCAACGGAAGAAGCTTCTGTTTATTTTTCTGATCTTTTCTCAGGAACGGGAGATGCAGCTGTTTCAGTTACGCCATCCAGTCTTTCATTTAATGATATCCTGGGTATTTCCGGAACTGAGTTCACCACATATCCTGTGCCCGGACGGGACTATGAAGACGCTTTTGCATACGCAGAACAATTCCGGCACGCATACAATGATTCCGCCATCGTTGTGTATCCACAGGCGTCACGGCCACGAATAGTCGCAAAACCAAAACGCGATGCCATTGATGCCCTGCGTCTCAACAACGCATCAATTACACAGATTCTCGGCAGCTATATTTTCGGAGTATACGCAGGATCCCTTGAAACGCCAAAAGGACGTATCCCCATAAAAATCCGGTTGAATGACAAACACAGAAACTCTCCTGACACACTTACCGCTCTCGCATTCCCCCTGTCAGAAAATACGTCAACAACCCTCATGGAAGCCATTACCATGGAAAAAACGCTTGCACCGCCCGTGTATTACCGGAACAATCGCCAGAATATTGTGTATATGACTATCCCGAAGGAGAATCTCAGGGCAAGAGAAGAAACCGGACGCGTAGTAACAGACAGTGAAACTGTCGAATGGAAAAGCCAGTTGCAAGTAATAGTTTTTCTTTTTGGTATTTCAATCTTTCTCATGTATATTCTCCTGGGTATACAATTCAATTCATTCATTCTACCGCTTCTCCTTCTTGCAGTAATACCGTTCGGGTTTGCCGGAGTTTTCATTGCCTTATTCCTTTCGGGAAAAGCCATAACTCTTAACGGTATTCTCGGTTCTCTCGTTGTAATCGGGGTTGTAGTGAACAATGGCATCATTTTTTATGATAACTACTCAAACCGGATTCTATCATCCGATCTTGCAATAATCGGGACATACCGCGGCGCAAACGATCGTATCCGGGCAATCCAAATCAGCTTTTTTACAACGTTCCTTGCGTTAGTTCCAATTGCCCTGGATGTAACGGGCAAGAATCCTCAAAGCGCTATGGCAACTGCCATCATTGGCGGTATTGTTGTATCCACCCTGGTAAGTATTTATGGATTCCCGGTAGCCTTCAACCGCTACTTCCGGAAGAAAAAGCAAAAGGCTGCTCATGATCTTTGAACGGAATGTTTCATACCTGTTATTGGCCGTTTTGGTCTTGACTCTCGGAGGTGTCTTCTGGAGTCAATTCACTTTTGGCGAACCTCCGCCAAAACAAGTCACCTATCGAATAACAACAGAATACTTCGGTGCAACAGCAGAAGAAGTTGAACGTATAATAACCATACCCATTGAAAATAACTTGAGCGACATTCCCGGTATTACCCGAATCCAGAGTTCAAGTGAATTCGCAAAGTCAAGAATAACGGTGGTCGGAGAAGAAAACATTCAATCAGTATTGCTCTTTGGAGATATCAGGGAGCGTGTTGAAAGAGCCCGCATACAATTCCCGAGAGCTGTGCAAAAACCACGTATAACATCGTCCGACTCAACAAACAATCCCCTTTTTATCGTTTCTTTTAAACCCGGGTTGCTCGGCCTGTCCGAATTCGGAGAGTTTGCTGACAGGGAAATAAAGAATAGATATCAAAGAATTCCAGGTACAGGTGAAATAGAAATTGGTGGCAGAGGCGTTCAGGAGACAATACTTGTTCTGGATGATACCAAAGCTGCACAATATGACACGGACACTCATACCATTTCAGAATTGCTGAACAAAACAATGCTCCGAACCCCTGTGGGTGAATTCACGATTAACAATCGTACAATTCCAGTTCTTTTTGACAGCAACTTCAAATCTCTTGACGAATTCCGTTCCATGCTTCTTTTTTCCCGGGACGGAAACGTTATTCCTCTTGAGGAGATCGCCGAAGTATTTCAACGGTATAGAAAACCGGATCAAATAAGCAGAATAAATGGTGAAAAAAGGATAATACTGTACATATATGCCGGAGGAAACGCAAATCCTCTCCTCCTTTGCCGAAATCTTGAACGCATGACCAACGATCTCCAAAAAGAAGGCTTTTCACCGGAGGTTGTGTACAGCAAAGGGCGTGATATCGAAAAGGGAATAAAAAAAATACTCGTAGCCATGATGATCAGTATGGTTACGATTTTTCTTTTCATCGGGTTATTCGTTCCGGGCCTCGCAACATGTATTGTATTTGCCACAAGCATACCCGTATCCCTTTATCTTGGAATTTCCATCCTGTCTGCCTTGCGCGTTCCCATAGACACTGGCATTCTTGCCGGCCTCATCATCGGATCCGGTCTTATCATTGACAATTATCTTGTGGTCTACAACCATCTTGCAACACAACACACCAACGTACTTAAAAATCTGGCAGCCCCCGTTTTTGCGGCAACAGCAACTACCATAATTGCATTCTTCCCGCTTGTTTTGGGCAATACCGTTGATCAACAAATAACCTCCATTGCAATTTCCATCTCTGTTTTGTTGCTTGTTTCACTCTTCCTTTCTTTTTCTTTTCTAAAAAAGCCGCTGCTACTCTCCGTATCAAAGCAACACCGTACACCATTGATCCCGCTGGAAGTCGTGGAGAAACCTTTCTTCCATATCAAAGAAATTGCCTTGAGAAAACCGGCTCTTACAAACCTGAGCTATGGATGTATTATTCTTGCAAGTTTGTGCATGCTCGTTTTTCTTGACAAAGAATTTTCTCCGGAAGAAAATCCTGGCATTCTTTTTACCCACGTTGAATTCCCCAGCGGAACTACCATTTCAGAAATTGACAAGCAACTATCTCCGTACATACCGCTTTTTCTCACGGTTAACCATGTTAAAACAGTTGAAAGCAGCGCACGAAGGGGGAATGCACAAATAAGCATAACCTTCGACCCAGACTCCATTTCAGCATCAGAACTTGCAGAACAATTGAAACCCCTTACGGCAGCATCATCAAAAGGTCAATTCTTTTTTGGTATGGATCAGAATCTGGAAAGCTATAATATCACCATTACAATAACAGGACCCGATCATAAAACCCTTCGGGAAGAAGTGCTTCGCATCGGTAAAGAATTTTCTGAACAACCCTGGATCTCGGGAGTCATATATCATTTCAAGGAAGAACCGCCTTCCTTTGTTTTTTCTCCAAACCTTTCACAAATGGCTACTCAGAATTTGTATCCGGAAAAATTCGCCCAACTTCTTCGCTGGAATATCCAGCAACCAGTATCTCTTAAATGGCTGGTCAATGAAAAAGAACAGGATGTACGGATATCGGGATCGGCAAACAGGGAAGGTTTATATGGAATCTCTTCCATTCCGGTACTCTCAAAAGAGAACGTCAGTATTCGCTTTGGTGATGCCGGAACACTTTCAATCAGAAAAGATCCGGACAAGTTGTACCGCGAAAATCGCCAAAACTCAATCAGCTTCTCCATAACGACAAACAGAATTGGATTAAAGCGGGTTCAGAAAAATCTGGAAAAAGCGCTTCTCCAAACAGAATTGCCAAAAGGGTATGGCATTTTTATTGATCCGGCAATTAATAAGACAATTCAGACATACGGTCGCATGATTTTCTTATTGTGTCTTGCAATATTCCTTATCTATACACTGCTTGCCATACAATCAGAAAGTTTTATCCGGCCTCTGCTGATTATTTCAGTTATTCCTTTTTGTGTTTTTCCACCATTACTGATATTGTTGCTGACCAAAACGCCTATCACGGCGCCAATACTTGTAGGTATAACAGTGCTTTCCGGCATGTCGGTAAATAATTACATACTTATCATGGATGCAATAGACAAAGAACCATCAGAAACACCCATTAATCAAAAAATTGATTCGGCAATCAAAACCAGATTCATGCCGCTTTTTCTCTCCAGCGGAACATCCATTTTGGCTGCCGTTCCCATCCTTTTTACTGCCGGCCCATTTGCGTCAACCCCCAGCACCCTTGCGACAATCGTTTCATTGGGTCTTCTCGGAAGCTTCCTCGGCTCGTTTATATTTCTTCCATCATTGTTGTT
>CAZGQQ010000069.1:0-9718 GCA_964527175.1 uncultured Treponema sp. | reverse complement strand
CCCTGCGATTTCATGATGGATACATAGTCGCCTGAGGGAATGACAATGTCATAGCCGGCTCCTCCCGCCTTGAGTTTTGCGTACATATCCTCGTTTGATGCATAGTCGTCGTACACAACCTTGACGCCAAATTCTTCTTCAAACTTCTCGATAACGGAATCCGGTGTGTAGTACGTCCAGTTGTACAGATACAGTGTATCTCCGGTGTTTTTTTTGCAGCCGGACACGCTGAGTGCGGAAAGCGCCAATGCTCCCGCAACAAGTACCGTAAAAACGCGAATTGTGTTTTTCATGATGTTCATGCCTCCTTGTGATCGAAAGGGTGCTGGGTCATTTATTTTGACGCGGCTATGTTTTTCAGGAAATTCCTGAGCGAGAACGCAATAAGCATGGTTCCCAGAATAAGCACCAGGGAAAGAGCATTAATGACCGGCGAGATGCCGTATCTGACCATGGAGAAAACATAGAGGGGCAGAGTGGTTGATCCGGGGCCGGAGACAAAGAACGTAATGACAAAATCTTCAAGTGACAGGGTTACCGACATGAGAAACGCCGAAAGAATACCGGGCAGTACGGCCGGTATTATAACCTTGATCAGGGTCTGCCGTTCGGTGGCGCCGAGATCGCGGGACGCTTCTATAATTGAAAAATCAAATTCGTCCAGCCGGGCAAGTACCATGAGAAAAACGAACGGCAGGCAGAAACTGGTATGGGCAATATATATGGTCAGCATTCCGAGCGGCAGATTAACCGCCGAGAAGAATATGAGCATGGAAATACCGAGAATTACTTCCGGAAGAATCATGGGCAGAAAACTGATGGTCTGAATGTATACCCGGAAGCGGAACCGGTACCAGTTTACCCCGATTGCGGCAAGAGTGCCGAGAAAGGTAGCCGTTCCGGCAGAGGCAAGCGCGATAATGAGGCTGTTGCTGAAGGATGTCCACAACTTTTCCGAGTCGAGAAAGAGTTTTTCATACCAGCCGACGGAAAAACCGGTCCAGACCATACCCTTGGCCCGGTTGAATGAAAAAACGACAATAACCGCGAGGGGCAGGAAAAGGAACACGACACACAGCGCCATAACGCTGTTTGAAAGCGATACACGCGGCCGGTTTTGAAGAGCCCGGCGGGCGTGGCGCGCCGGTTCGGAAAAGGGGCGTTTTTTGGCGAGCCGTGACACAAAATGCTGATACAGGGGTGTTTTCCCGTGAGTGTTCATTGGCCACTCTCCTGCCGGAGCGGCGCATTCTTTTTCCGTGCTGCTTCACGAGCGCTCGTCCCGATCATCCACAATACTCCGGCAGTGCTGAATACGGTTATCATGAGTGAAAAAGCAGAGGCAAGCGGCCAGTTGCGAACCTTCGTAACCTGATCAACAATAACATTTCCGATCATGTACGAGTCCTTTCCTCCAACGAGCAGCGGAACGGTATATGCTCCGAAAATGGGGATGAAAGTAAAGATTACCGCGGTAACAATACCCGAGCGGATATTCGGAAGCAGTACCTTGAACATGGACTGGGCCTTGGTTGCCCCGAGATCCCGCGCCGCTTCGAGCAGGGAGAAGTCAAACTTGTCCATTGACGTAAATATGGGCAGGATCGCATAGGGAAGGTACATATACACGAGTACGAGGACAACGGCATGCTGGGTATACAACAGCGGCAAGCCTTCACTGATGAGTCCGAGATTCCGGAGTGTTACGTTAATAAAGCCCTCATTGCCCAGTATGGCAATCCATGCGTTGATACGGATAAGTGAATTGGTCCAGAAGGGGATGATGATGAGGAACAACAGTATCGTCTGGTACCTGCTTCTCGCCATGGCGTATCCGCAGGGAAGGGCCAGGACAATGGACACAACGGTTGAGACAAAGGTAACCCACAGGGTACGAAACAGGAGCTTGGCATAACTTGACTGAAACATCTGGAGGTAGGCATTCAGGGAAAACTCCCATTCTACTCCGCCGTGAAGTCCTTTTTTAAGAAAGCTGTATACCACGATTATGAGAATTGGCAGAAGAAAGAAAACCGTAAACCACAATCCCATGGGGTAGCTGTAGGCGGGTCCGTAATTGCGTCCGGTCAAGCTCTTGCCGGCTTTCATTGATTGATTACCTCAATGATGTATCCGTCATTTGCGCTCCAGGAACAAAACACGGTATCCTTCCAGGCAATTTCCGGGCCGTCTTCCAGATAGTTCTGGTGCTGCTTGAACACTTTCAGCAGGGTGCCGTTATCGAGCCGTACATAAAACTTGGACTGGAAGCCCGAATACACCGGCTCTTCTACAACGCCACGGAATACATTGAGTTCCTTGCCTTTTGACGGCGGTTCCTCAAGGGTAATCCGGACTTTCTCGGGACGAACCGTGAAACTCACCTGTTGACCGGGTTTTGTTTCATCGTAATCGGTTACCTTGATGGTTCCTCCCAGTTCGGGAATCGTCAGTGTTACCATATAGTCTTCTTCACCGGTGCGGTTGCATTCGGACACTGCCGCATCGAACAGATTGGTCTCGCCGATAAACTTTGCCACAAACTGTGTTGCCGGACTTTCATATATTTCGTAGGGAGTCCCGATCTGGAGAACCTTGCCCTGGTTCATGACCGCAATCCGGCCTGAAACGGAAAGCGCCTCGCTTTGATCATGGGTAACGTAAATAAAGGTAATGCCGATCTTGTCATGAATGGAATCCAGTTCAACGAGAAGATTTGACCGGAGCTTGGCGTCCAGGGCTGAAAGCGGCTCGTCAAGGAGCAGAACGCTTGGCTCGTTGATGAGTGCTCGGGCAATGGCGACCCGCTGCTTCTGGCCGCCGGAGAGCTGGTTCGGTTTTTTTTGCACATGAGTGTCGAGCTGAACCAGGTGGAGGTACTCCATAACCCGCCGGTCAATGTCGGCAGACGACATTTTTTTGAGCCGCAGGGGGAACGCAATATTCTCATAGACTGACAAGTGGGGAAACAGTGCGTAATTCTGGAATACGGTATTGGACTGGCGTCTGTTTGCTTCAATACCGAGTATGTTGGTGCCGTCAAAGGATACAATACCGGTATCCGGAGATTCAAACCCGGCAATAATGCGCAGGAGAGTCGTTTTGCCGCAGCCCGAAGGTCCGAGCAAGGAAAAGAATTCTCCCTTTTGTATGGAGATGCTGACATCGTCGAGCGCATGAAATGTCCCGAATGATTTGGAAACATTTTCTATGGATATGTCACAGCCCTTCACAGCCGCCTCCCCATTCGTTTCGTGTACACTGTATGATTGATATCGACTTTGTGGTATTTGCCTGTTTGTGTCAAGTATTTTGCCGGTAGTTACCCGAGTGAGCGCAGTATCATGAACAATGCCGTACTTCCGAAGATTGACAGCAATGCGTTCTTTTTCCACCAGTGGAGCAGGACGGCAAGAACAAGTGCCGCTGCGGGTGCAATCGCATCAGTTCCCTGCCAGTGGATATCCTTGAGACTGTATACAACCAGAATGGCCATAACGGCGGGTGGAATTGAGCGTTCAATGAATTGCAGCACCTTGGGCGGATCCCGTCGTGAAAAAAGAAGAAAGGGAAAAACCCTGGTGGCAAAAATGACCAGGGCAAAAACTGCCGTGGCAAGAAGCGCCTGGGATACACTGATCATCGGCATATCCCCCGGAAAAGAGCCAGCGCACCCAGGGAGCCGGCAAGGGCGGCAATGAGCATGTTTCCCGGCCCCACAATGACCAGTGCGGCTACGGCACAGACTCCTCCCAAAAGCGCCGGAATGCTGTTGCCGCTACGGCGAAGTTGATCCATGAGCAGTACGGTAAACAGTGCGGTAAGTGCAAATTCAACTCCGGCAAAAGAAAAGGGGATAATGGAACCGGCAAGGGAGCCGATGAGGCTGCCGGTGACCCAGTACAGCTGATTGAGCAGGGCTATGGATCCGTAAAAAGCTCCGGGGCTGACCGACGGCGGCGGAGTAACGCCGGTGAGCAGGGCGTATGTTTCATCGGTAAGGGAGAATACCAGATACGGTTTCCACCGGCCGACCTGTTTAAACTGTTCCATGAGTGAAAGGCCGTAGACAATGTGGCGGATGTTGACCATGAGCATGGTCGCCGCCATGGCCGTAAGAGGAACGTTCGCGGCAAATAGTCCGACAGCCACATACTGCCCCGCTCCAGCGTACATGAAGAGGCTCATGACCGGACTGAGCCACCAGGGATACCCGGCCTTCACGAGCATGAGTCCGAAAGGGATACCGATTGCAACATAGCCGAAAAGAACCGGGACGGTAACAGGAAATACGCTTCTGAGGAAGGATGCTGTTCCCGGTGAACGGGTTGTTTGACTGACCGGAGGATTCATGACGAGAAATATACCAGAACTGAATCGAGTTGACCATAGACGCGAAGTATGAGAAAATCCTTTCAGGGTTTACATCTCGAGGAGGCCTTGAATGGTTGCTTTGATTGTTGGAATACTGTTGATTGCATTTACGGTGTTTGCCGCGCTTCCCCCGGAACTGCTTGGTTTCGGGTTGGGGTGGGGTCGTGATATCCTCCTGTTCCTTCGCGGTTGCATGCCCATTCTTGCAGCCTTTATCGGTCTTGTGTCGATTTTTATTGGAATTGCCGATCTCAAGGACAAGCAGGAAGCCAAAAAGGAAGAGGCAGCAGCGAAAGCAGGGGCACGAAAAGACTCCTAGGCAGTATATGCCCTTGACATTGCGGTCATTTATTTCTTATAGTAACGAACCCACATTATCTGCGTGCGGCAGTGTTTGAATTGCCGCTAGAACTAATTATCGTAAGGTACGTACATGAAGACACTTTTTGTAAATGAATCAGAGGCAAAGCGCGACTGGTTTGTCATTGACGCACAAGGCAAACCGGTAGGCCGTGTGGCTGCCAAGGCAGCGTACATGCTGCGTGGAAAGCACAAACTTACCTACTCGCCTCATCAGGAAATGGGTGACTATGTTGTCATTATCAATGCGGAAAAAGCCGTTATGACCGGAAGAAAGACGACTGACAAGATGTATCATCACCACACGGGTTTTGTCGGCGGTCTCCGTTCCGTAACATATGCCAAACTGCTGGAACGCCATCCTGCCAAGCCGGTTATGCAGGCTATCAAGGGGATGCTTCCCAAGGGACCCCTGGGTCGCAAGCTGCTGACCAACGTCAAGGTTTATGCCGGGGCAACACATCCGCATACCGCACAGAATCCCCAAGCGGTTGAAGTCTAACGAGGAGAATGAACGTGATAAAAAATATCGGAATGGGAACAGGAAGACGTAAAACTGCCGTTGCCCGGGTATTTATCCGCGAAGGCAGTGGAAAACTTCAGGTCAACAATGCTGATGTAGCCTCCTATTTTGCGACTTCCGAGCAGGTTCAGACTGTTCGCCAGCCGCTTATGGTTACCTCAAGCGATACCAAGTTCGACATCGTTATTACCGTATCCGGCGGCGGACTCAATGGACAGGCCGGTGCCTGCAGCCACGGAATCGCCCGTGCCCTTTCACAGGTTGATGTCGACAATCATGCCGCGCTCAAGGCCAACGGTCTTTTGACCCGCGACTCTCGCATGGTTGAACGCAAAAAATACGGTCAGCGTGGTGCACGAAGAAAGTTCCAGTTCAGCAAGCGCTAAACACGAATTTTCACCACACAAAACAGAATGGGCCTCGCCGGGTGTACTCAAGGTATTCCCGGAAGACGGCCCTTCTTTTTTTGTCCGGGACACGTATATACCCTTTCCTGCCGGACGGCTATTTGACACCGGTGCCGTTCTTGACGAAGAAGAATTCGAACAGCTTTTCCTGGCTGCAAGAACCTATCTTGCAGAAAAAGCCGCAATGGCGTATTTGGGGCGTGCTGAACACTGCCGCCGGCAGCTGGAAATCAAGCTGATAAAAAAAGGTTTTACCGATCGTGAAATTTCCGCAGCCCTTGATTATCTCGAACATAAAAAGTACCTTGATGACTACCGGTTTTGCGAAGCCTGGATTCGTACCCGCCTGATTCACAAACAGGAGGGCCGTATCAAGCTTCAGGCGGCGTTACAGGGCAAGGGTATACGAAGTGACACCGTCCGGAATGCCGTTCACGCGGTTATTGGTGTTGAAACTGAAGAAGAACTGTGCAAAAAAGCAGCCGAAAAGCTCAGGAAACGGGGAAAAACCGGAATCGCGCTAAAATCGGCCTTGAATCGCGCAGGGTTTTCTTTAAAAACAGTTGCAAAATGTGTTAAAAATGGAGAAAATGATCAGCAAGCTTGAGACGGAGCAATTTTTGGGCTATAGTTTTTGCGAGGCATTATGAGCAAAGAAATAAAGAATAAACGGGTTCAGATTTTCTCGGCACTTGAAGTAGCAAACATGTGCGGTGTCGTCAACCAAACTGCAATAAATTGGATCCGGAATGGTCATCTCAAGGCATTCAATACTCCAGGCGGACAGTACCGGGTGTACAAGGACGACCTGATAACCTTTATCAGAAACCGCGGGATGCGGGTTCCCGAGAATTTGCTAGATGATGAAACCTCCGCAAACTGGCGGTCCCTCATCATTATTGATGATGATGTCGGACTCAATAACGCCATAGCGACCTATGTAAAGAAATCGCTCCCGGATATCAATGTCATTCAGTCCTATGACGGCTTTGACGCCGGTGCCCAGCTGGTCGAGAAAAAGCCCGGGTTTGTGCTCCTTGATCTGGCACTTCCCGGAGTGAATGGACAGGAAATATGCAACCGTATCAAAACAGATCCTGCATTCGGAAAACCGTTTGTCATGGTAATAACTGCTCTTACCGAAGAGTCTCTGGAACAGGAACTCTATGATCTCGGAGCGGACAAGTTTTTCCGGAAACCGCTGGTTCTTTCGGAACTCATGGATGCAATAAACGCAGAAATTGAAGCATCGTGAGTATCATGTTTGAACAAAGTCCTGTATCCGGTTTGTAATGATCGAGGTTACCCCGGCAGACAACAACTGATTAACAGACAATTGATCGTCAACGGTCCAGATAATAACCGGCTTGGTACCGGTTTCAAAGCCCGCAGACATGAGCGCAATCTCATGTGCGGGTTTTTTTATGTCCGCATTGGAAAAAAGAAGACATTCCCTGTGGCGCAGAAAAAAGGGAACCGAGGTATCGCGACAGTATATGGCAGCGGTCGCATGAGGACCAAATTTCCGGTATAAGCGGATGGCAAGCGGGTTAAACGAAGAGACGATGCACTTGTGGCGGTTGTGACGGGCAAGCATGGCCGCTACCTGAGCGGCGAGCTGCTTCGCACACAGGGAGTCGAGCTTGAGCTCTACGTCCAGATATATATCCGGTCCAAGTGTTTCAAGGACATTCTCGAAAAGGGGAATTCGCTCGCGGGAATACGCTTCGCGCTCAAGCGAGGGGTTTTCCCGGTTGAAATGACTTCCCGCGTCCAGTTCCCGCAATTCAGCCAGGGTGAGCGATTCGACATGGAGATGCTGACCGCATATCCGGTCAAGCCAGTGATCATGGACAACCACGAGTTCTCCGGATTTGCACCGGTGCACATCCAGCTCGACCCCTGAACAACCGAGGCGGCGGGCTTCCTCAAACGCTGAAAGCGTATTTTCCGGGGCAAGCGATGACGCTCCGCGGTGGGCAAGAAACCGGGGCCAGCCGGCGGGAAGCGGGCGGCATGACGTCGTGCTAAATTTTGTCATTTTCATTCGTTGTTCGTCCAATTTCATGGTATACTACCACACAATTATCCCGGTACCAACGCCAAAAAGAGGTAATCATGAGCAAAGAGGAAAAAGGCTTCAGAACGTATCTACCCATCACATTCCTTATCGGTTTTGGCTTCTTCACTGTCGGAATGATGGATCCCCTGTACGACAGTTATGTGCAGATATTTCTTTCCAAATATATACCGTATAAATCAATAGTCGGTGCCATCATGGCGCTGGACAACTTATTGGCACTCTTTCTTATTCCGTTGGTATCCGTATGGTCGGACCGTACCCGAACCCCCATGGGACGCCGGCTTCCCTGGATTCTCGTGCTTTTGCCGCTTTCCGCACTCAGTTTCGGCGCCATACCCTATGCAGCCGAATATTCTCTCATGGCGCTCATCCTGCTCCTTGTTTTCCTGAACCTCGTGAAACAGTCCGTTCGCGGACCGATTGTCGCACTCATGCCGGATACCATTCCCGGTCGCTACCGCTCCCAGGCAAACGGTGTTATCAACACCATGGGAAACATTGCCGCCATCGTGGGAACCATCGGTCTTGCGCGGCTCATGGACGTGAACATCGTTCTTCCGCTGCTGGGGTCAACCAAAGACCGGCTCGCCTTTCCCGCCGGATCCGTGTTTGTACTGATAGCCGTTGTATTCCTCGCGTTTTTTGTTCGTGAAAAAGACTCCCGCGTCGCCGCAGAAGAAGGTGTCCCCGACGCGACCGAGGAAATCCCGGAAGATAAAAAGGAACCGTTTTTCCACAGCATCATCATGGTGTTTTCCGCGAAAGACAAAAGCGGATTTCTCGTACTGGTGAGCCTGTTTCTCTGGTTTGTGGGCTATCAGGGAGTGGTGCCGTTCCTTACCGAATACAGCATCAAGACCTATGATCTCACCACCGGACAGGGGCCGCTTGCCATGGGCATGGTCGGAATATCCTCCGCGCTCGCTGCCATCCCCATGGGCTATGCCGCGAGCCGCTGGGGCCGCCGCCGTATGATCCGAATCTCCCTGGTACTCATAGCCGTCGTTACTACCGCCGTGTTTTTCCTGGAACCCTTCGGGAAAACACTTAACCTTTCCAACGGCATGCTGACCATAATTTTCTGGGCCCTCATGTTCTGCTACGGTGTGTTCTGGATTTGCGTTGTGGCGAACTCTTTCCCCATGCTCTGGCAGATGGCTCACTTCACCAACATTGGTGTGTACACCGGGCTTTACTACACCTTCTCCCAGCTTGCGGCCATCGTGGCTCCCGCCTTTTCCGGCGCGATTATCGACGTTGCCGGTTACCGGTCCATGTTCCTGTTCTGTGCAGTGTTTTTCCTGCTCGCGTTTGTGGTGATGGGGTTTGTTACGAGTGGAGAGAAGGACGATAAGCCGGTTCCGCTGGGCTAAGATACTGCTATCAAAATTGTTGAAAAAAATCCGGAAAGAAACGGGAACAAATTTCAACAATTTTGGTAGCACTACCCCAACATCTCGCTGTAGTAGCGATGTTCGATGGATTCTTCTCCCACTCCGCAGTCCGCAAGCACCTGCAACAGCCTTTTACGGGCTTTTTCAATCGTTTCTTCACCGGGATCGGTCTCTTCAAGAAGGATTTCAAGCTCGAGAAACCAGCCAAGAGGCTCAACAAGGGAAATTTCCGCGGTAACCGCCGGAACGGATTCACCGGAGTTGCCGCAATCACCGGAAACAGTGAATGAGCGTGTTCTTTTTATTTTTGTCAGGAAGGGTTTGAATCCGATGTCGGCAAGGAGCACTTCGATCGTCTTCCGGTCGGATACGGTGCATTCCTGTTCATCGTTTACCTCGAGACCGTTTCGTGTTTCCTTGCGCTTGTAGGTGAGGGTGATCGTGTCGTTTTCATCCCGGAGGCGTACCCGTACCGGGCTTCCCTCGAGACGGAGGTAGACGTCCTGCTTGACCGATTCGCCTATTTTCAGGGCGCCGGGTAACGCGAGAACCGCTTTTTCCGCGGCGTCAGGATCGC
>CAZGQQ010000068.1:0-10387 GCA_964527175.1 uncultured Treponema sp. | reverse complement strand
ACGCCATTACCGGGAATTCCCTCGTGCGGTCACGGAAGCACGCGGGTATTTCCTATTCAATACAACTGGGAGACAAACCGGTGAATACAAAGACAGATCATGAACTCATTACGGTCATTACCAACCGCGGCTATGCAGAAGATGTTATGGAAGAAGCCCGAAAAGCCGGAGCGCGGGGAGGAACAATTCTCCATGCCCGGGGAACCGGGAAACCGGAAGACGGCAAGTTTTTCGGTATCACCATCGTACCCGAAAAGGAAACGGTGCTTATTCTCGCGGAACAAACGAATGCCGGAACAATAAAAGACGCGATCAGTGCCCTCCCCTGCCTCTCCATGCCGGGTATCGGGATCATGTACTCAACCCCGGTGAGCGAATTCCGTCTTCTGGGAAAAACAGGTTCTACAAGCGGGAAGCAATAAGCGCGAGCAACTGACTCCGACCCTGCTTCTTCAGGGAGGAGCTTGTAACAATGGCACCGGAATCCACGGAAAAAAACGATGCCCAGGCACGTATGGTGCGGGTTCGTTCATTGGCGCCCAGCTTGTCGGCCTTTGTTCCTACCAGAACAACTTCAATACCGCGCTCCTGAAAGTACAAGACCGAATCACGTTCAACCTGACCCGGTTCCCGGCGCATGTCCATCAAAAAAAACATTGCCTTGAGCTCAGAACGTTCATTGCAATACTCTGCGAGCATGCGGTCGAAGGCTGCCTGTTCGTTTGCAGATCGGCGTGCGTAACCATACCCGGGAAGATCCACCAGGGAAAAAGCCTTATTGATAAGAAAAAAATTGATTTGCCGCGTCATACCCGGCTTCGAACCGGTTTTAACGAGTGCCTTGCGGTTTACCATCATGTTGATGAGCGATGACTTGCCGGTATTCGATCTGCCGAAAAAGGCGAATTCGGGAACGCGCAATGCGGGATACCCCGATGGGACAACCGCTCCTGTAATGAACTCTGCACTGGTTATTGTCACTGCGTTCCTCCGGAGGGCGATTATAGCATGCAAAGGGAAGCCGGGTGAAGCGCTACTCCACCCGGCAGCGATCTTATTGACGAACCGGAACTGCGGTCATGGCCTCCACATTTGCCTTTCCCGCAGGAACAAACGGCATTACCATTTCTTCCGGTTTGATCGCACAGCGGACAAACCGCGGACCCGAGCCGGAAAAAGCAGCCTGTTCCCAGCCTTCTTCGGAAGCATCCACCGAACGGATACCGAATCCCCCGGCAATGGCACGGAGGTCGGGCTTCCGGATAAAATCGACCGCATACAACCGTTTTTCACAGAGGAGATTCTGCTGCTGGCGAACCATGCCGAGCACACCGTTATCAAGAACAATGACCGTTACATCAAGATCCAGCTCCGAAAGGGTGGCCAGTTCCTGAATATTCATCATGATTGAACCATCTCCGGAAATACAGACCACCCGTTTGCCGGGATTCGCCACAGCCGCGCCGATTGCTACCGGCAATCCGAATCCCATGGTTCCAAGTGAACCCGAGGTAAGAAAGGTACGCGGCTTTGTTATCGGATAGAACTGGGCAGCCCACATCTGGTGCTGACCAACATCGGTTGTCACGATGATATCGTCCGGATTCACGCCGGCAGATCGGGCAGCGTCCGGAATGGACGCAATGAACGCACCGGGATCGGGGTATTCTCCATCCGCACGCGCACCGGTGGATTCCGCATTTTCGCGTTTTATTCCGGCAAGACGGTTCATCCAGGCAGTTCGTTCGGGAGATTCAGCCGGAGAAATGTCCTGCAGAATCTGGGCAATAACGGGAACGGCGGACTCAACATCGGACACAATTGCCCGGTGAGCGCCCACGATCTTGTTGATTTCCGCAGCGTCAATATCAATATGAAGCACACGGGCATCAGGACAGAATTTTTTGACGATTCCGGTGGCACGGTCATCGAAACGCGCGCCCAGGGTCAACACCACATCGGATTCAAACATTGCACGGTTAGCGGCAACACTGCCATGCATACCTACCATGCCGAGATGTCCCTCATACCTGCTCGATACCGCACCGATTCCCATGAGGGTACTCACTACCGGCATGGGGAACACACCCAGCAGGCGCGAAATCGCGGAAGCAGCTTCCGGGCTGTTGGCGCCGCCTCCGGCAAAGAGTACCGGACGGGACGATGCGGCGAGTATTTTTGCGCATTCTTCCAGGAGGATTGCAAACTGCGCGGCTTCTGTCCGAAAACGGACAGCTTTGCGTTTTGGCACACCGGGTTCCGGCCAGGACTCAAATCGCGCTTTCTGGAGCTGGATGTCACGGGGCACATCAACGAGAACCGGTCCGGGACGCCCCTCTGCCGCGGTAACAAACGCATTGGGAATGGCGGTCAGGAGTTCCTCCGCGGAGGAAACCATGACACTGTGCTTGGTTATGGGAAAGGACAGACCAAAGGTGTCCGCTTCCTGAAACGCATCCGTTCCGATAAGACTGGTGTTTACCTGTCCGGTAATCGCGACGAGGGGAATGGAATCGGATCGTGCATCGGCAAGGGCGGTGAGCAGATTCATTGCTCCCGGCCCGCTTGTTGCCAGGCATACTGCCGCTTCTCCCGTTGACCGCGCCATACCCTGGGCCAGAAATCCGCCTCCCTGTTCGTGGCGAACCAGTATGTGCCGGAGATTGCTTTTCGATAATTCATCGTACAGCGGCAATGTTGACCCTCCCGGTATCCCGGTAATCGTGGTAATCCCCTGCCGTTCCAGCAACTTCACAATAATCTGCGCGCCCGTAGCTTCAATCATTTTTTCCTCCTGGATCAAAAAAAAACCCTCCGGCTTCTGCCGGAGGGTTTCGTATCGATTACGAAAGCTCATGCCTGCGACAGACGCATTCCCTTCTTGAGTACGACGACTACGACGAGGAGAACTAGTGCTGTCAACAAACTGAATGTTGCATTCATATTCACATCTTATGCATATTTATACATTCTGTCAAGCAGAAAGTACACCGGAAAACGCTTTTTCCGTTATGTCCGCGTCCACCGGTTTCGTAATTCTGTTTACAACAAAAAATACCAGCGATGAAAACGGCAACGCCACAATAATGGGATCCACATGCTGCATGACCGGGAAAAGACTGGTACGGCCAAACAGCAGTTTGCACAACCCGAGGGGAGCCGCTTCCTTGGCATGCACAAAGAAAAGCCAGAACAGGGTAACCGCAACACCGGCAATAAAGCAGGCGACGGCTGCTTCCCGGCTCACCTTTTTGCTGTACAATGCGCCGATATATGACGGCAGGAAGGCTGATGCGCACAAACCGAAGAATATCGCAGTTCCTGTCGCGATGATGGCAGTACCACCCGCATAAAACAGCGGCAGGAAATATGCGATGAGTGTTGAAAGCAGGATTCCCATCCCCATGGCAATACGGTTAACGGCAACCGCATTCTTTGACTTGATTTTCAGTCCCTTTTCAAGAACATCACGCCCGATTGCCGTTCCCATGGTATGAAACTGCGAGCTCAGGGTGGACATGGCTGCGGCAAGGAGGGTAACAAAAAACAGAATGACAAACCAGGAGGGAAGCGCCTGATCGATGAACAGGGGAATAATGCTGTCTGTCTTTTTATCACCGGCAATCAACGCAATTTTGCCCACAGTCCGCATGAAATACACATTGCTGAGCGCCCCAACCGTAAAGGCGACTCCGGTCATGATCGCAATGAATACACCGCCGATCAGAACCGCCCGGTTCAGTTCATGCCCGCTTTTTACCGTCATGAAACGAACGGTCAGCTGGGGCTGTGCAAGCACACCGATACCGACTCCGAGAACAATCGTGGATACGAGCTGCCACCAGTAGGGTGAGAACAGTGTCGGCATGGCCGTCCACCCTTCATGCCCGTTCGCACCGAATACCCCTTTTGCCACCGGAGCCATGTCGGTCAATGCCTGGTGTGCCGCAGTTACCCCTCCGAGCTCAACATAGGTAAAAATGAGCAGGAAGAGCATACCGCAGAACATGAGCGAACCCTGAAACGCATCGGCATACATGACACCCTTCAAACCGCCCATAACGACATACAGGGCAACCACCGCGACAAAGAACAGGAGGGCTACTTCATAGTTGATCTTGAGTGTTTGTGAAATAAACTGTACACCGCCGATAATGACCGATCCGGCATACAGGGGCATGGCGACAAAAATGAGTACGCCGCCACCCATCTGCAGGAACCGGGAGTTATATCGTTTGGAGAGCAATTCCGGGAAGGTGTGGGCATCAAGATTGTGACCCATCTTCCGGGTTCTTCGTCCGAAAAATACAAAGGCAATAAAAATGCCTACCAGAATATTCATGAATGTAAGCCAGATAACCCCCATGCCGTAGACTGCGGCGGCTCCGCCGAATCCGATTATCGCTGAGGTCGAGATGAACGTGGCACCGTAGGACAGTGCCATAACTACCGGATGTATTTTCCGCCCGGCAATGAGATAGTCGGTAGAGTTCCTGGTTTTCTTGAAACCCATGAAACCAAGCAACGCAGTAACAACAAGGAATATGACAACAATTATCGAAAGAATCAGTATATTCATTCTGCGCCGCCTTCACCCATTACCGGGTCATGTTCTTCCCACACGGCTTCTTCACGAATTTCTTCCTGAATGTTCTCGCGGTTACGGTTCCAGTTCCGTATTCCATACACAACGCACAGAAGCATTGCTCCGATTGTCAGAAGATAGCCCAGGAATACCCAGACATCACCAAAACCAAACATGTTATTCCTCCTTGTTATCTGCGCGGTAAATACCGTCTGTTACAACCGAAAAATAGAATTCCCACTCGGCAAGATAGGTCTCCCGGCATACGGCGGGACTCTGGTTTCTTTCCCATGCATCCGTGAAATCATTCCGGGTTTTCGCAAGCAGCCAGGCGAGGAGCGCGCGGATTCGTTCGGGATCAAACCGTATCCGCGAATAATCACAGGATTCGAACAGACGATAGAAATAGTCCGTAAACGCCGTCTCCACCCGTGTCCGGTGATCAAGATCCGCGACCCGTGACGTTTTAACAAGAAAAGCGATGATTTCAGGGTTATCAAGGTAAAAATCCACGACGTTGCCGGCGATATACCGCGTCCGTTCAACCGGATCTGCAGGCATTTCATCTCCGCTACTTCCCGCAGTTATGAAGTCGTACATCTCGCCATAGGAGTATTCAAGCAAAAAGGTAAACAGATCATCCTTCGACGCAATGTATTCGTACAATCCGCCCTTTGATATACCGGCTTCCAGTACAATCGCATCAAGGGTTGTCTTTTCAAAACCCGAAGAGGCAAACTCCCGAAGTGCGGCACGAACAATTCGTACCCGTTTTTCTTCGGGGAGATTAAAGAATGTTTCTTTCATGGAATCACCCTGGATGACCGACTTGCCGGTCGGTTTTTATCATGGTAGTCCCGCCAGGGAATTCTGTCAAGAAAAATGATTGGGGTATCAGGCGAGGATATTGTTCACCGCTATTTTCTGGATAAAAGCTTCGCGCATCAATTCTTCCATGGTATAAAACCCGTTCTTCTTGTGCAGCAAACTCCGCGCAGCAAAAAGGGCACCGGCGCCGAAGGCTCCGCGCGAAATGACATCGTGCGCAATGCGGATAGTCTGATTCTTGAGACCGAACACTACTTCATGCTTGCCCACAATACCGCCAACACGGATCGAATTGATGTGCTTTACCGGGTCAAGTCCCAGTTTCTCCGCTATTTTAAGTGCGGAACCCGAGGTTTCCCGCTTTTCCCGAAAGTGTTCCTCAATTACTTCGATATCCGCGTTCGGCACAATCTGCTGCAGGATCTGGGACGCGACCAGAAGAAAATTGATACCGAGCGTGATATTGGCTGAGTGGAGCACCGCAGTTTTCTCCGCCATTGCCTTGAGATGAAGGATTTCCTTCTTGTCATAGTGTGAAATCGCAGAAACGATACGGATTCCCTGGTCTGCCGCCGCAGTATACTCGTACAGACCTGTTTTACAGGAAAAATCGATAATGACATCAACCGCATTGCGAGAGAAGAAATCATCGGCCTCGGCTTCTCCGGCACTGAAAAACAGTCCCTGACGGTTATGGGGATACCCGAGAAAATCACTTGCGTACTCATGATTTCCCTTGTTGGTTTTTCGCACCACCCAGGCAAGGGTACAATCCGGGTCATTAATTATTCCTTCACCCACAACACGGCCCGTCCGGCCAAATCCAAAAAGTCCTACCTTCAAACAATCCTCCAGAAATCAATACCACTAGAATACGGTCATTGTCAGCAGGTGTCAAGAAACAGCAAAAAATGACAAATTCATGAAATTACAGTGCTCTTTTCTCCATTATCTGGTATAGTGGATACTGGAGCATCGCTTTCAGATGGAAGGACTCACCACTGGTTCCGGTATACCGGAACCGGGCAAGAAAAAACATACTTTCTTCTCCATAGCGGAACGGAACCGCACCCTGGAACGTATACTCGAACAGTTGCAGATACGCAATGAATTCCTCCTGCTCGGTCATGAACAACCCGATGAAGACTGCATATCCTCTCTGGTATCCATGGCACTGCTTATAAAGAAATTCGGCAAATCCGTTACCATTTTTATCAGGGATCAAATCCCGGCGCAGATATCTTACCTCACCAATATTTGCGCGTACAATGCCATACCGGTTCTCCAGGATGGAAAGCGGCTGGACAAAACACCGGATGTTCTCTGTATTCTCGACACACCAAAACCTGAAATGATCGCCTCGGATCCCGGTATTGATCCGTTTATTCATGATCCGGCAATACCGGTCATTGAAATTGACCACCATCTGTCAGCAGATGCAGAATATTCAGGGGGGAGCGGACTCTGTCTGGTAAACCGCGCCTCAAGCACCTGCGAACTTATCGGCCTGTTGTGTTGCAAACTTTCCCGCAGGAGCGACATCCTCGAGAAATATGCCATTCAACAGCTTTTCTCCCGCAATCTGGTTCTCGCCATGCTCACCGGAATGATCGGCGACACCAAGTTCGGGTTGACACTCAAAAAGAACCGGGACAAGTTCTTTTATCATTATTTCAGCAACAAATTCTCGAGCATATTGCAGCAATCCGTCCGCAAGAACAGCGGCAACTATGCCTCAATGACCGACATTTTCAAATCGCTCGAAAAGCTTTCTGCCGACGAAAAAGATCTGCACCAAAAGCTGCTGGAAATGGCCCACTACTCGGGACGTACCGGCTATGTCATTCTTGATGAAGCAACCTCGCGGGCCTTTCTCGAATCAGTTGAATACAGTCTGTTTGTCAAGGTAATCAAGTCGGTCACCGATTTTCTCTCCGAGAAGTCGGGAACAATCGGCATGACCGCGTATTATGACCCCGAAGAAGTGTCTGATCTTATCCAGTTCCGGATACGTACGTCCCGTGATGTATCCGGTATCGATCTCCGGAGCATTCTCAAGGAATTCTCCATTGAAGATGGCGGCGGACATCCGGGCGCAATCGGCTTCAGACTTTCCCGCAAGACTCTCCATGAACCGGAGGTCTTTGTCGCCGGGATACTGGAAAAACTGGATCAGCTGTAATGAATGACAACCGGACGGTCAATTATCTTTCCCGTATGGACTCCTGCATTGCCGCCGCAGACGGGGAAACCGCGAAAACCGGTACCCCGCCCGCCATGCTGCTTCATTCCTGTTGTGCTCCCTGCAGCACGAGCGTTATTGCGTCACTGTCCCCGCATTTTGCCATAACCGTGTTCTATTACAATCCCAACATAGACCTGCCGGAGGAATACCACCACAGGGCGGATGAACAGCGGAAACTGCTCGAACAGCTTGCGACACCGAATCCGGTTCTCTTTCTTGAAGGAGAGTATCTTCCCGGTGAGTTTCTCGAGATGGCGGTTCCCTACGCCGGTGAACGTGAGGGTGGCATCCGCTGTACCCAATGCTATACCATGCGTCTCGAGAAGACGGCAAAAACCGCGGCGGAACGCGGTATTCCCTGGTTTTGCTCCACCCTTTCGGTGAGTCCGCTCAAGGATGCCAATCGTATCAATACAATCGGGAGCACGCTCGGTGAGCACTACGGCGTTTCCTGGCTCTGGTCAAACTTCAAGAAGCGGGACGGCTACCGCAAATCGGTTGAAATGAGCCGGGACTACGGCCTCTATCGTCAGGATTATTGCGGCTGTTCCTTTTCCCGCGCCAGTTCGGGAATTTCCCTCATCGAACCGGACTAACCTGCCCTTTCGTCTACCCTCCATCGCCAGACTGTGCTACAATACCATTCATGCAGGATTTCGTTCATCTTCACGTCCATACCGACTTTTCGTTGCTCGACGGTGCATCGTCATATAAGAAAATGATCGCCCGTGCGGTGGAGCTCGGACACCACGCTCTTGCCATAACCGACCATGGAAACATGTTCGGCGTACTCCGGTTTTACCAGGAATGTGTAAAAGCGGGCATCAAACCCCTTATCGGCAGCGAGTTCTATGTCGCGCCCGGTAACCGCCGGGAGCGGGCCGAATCGGCCGCCGGAATCAAGTATTACCACCTCATACTCATTGCCAAAAATACGAAAGGATATGAGAATCTCAAGATCCTTTCTTCACTCTCGTTTACCGAGGGCATGTACTACAAGCCCCGGATCGATGAGGAATTGCTTGCACAGTATCACGAGGGCATAATCTGCCTTTCTGCCTGTCTCGCCGGTGAATTGCCCGTTCTTCTGCTTGCGGGGAAAAATGCGGAAGCAGAGGCAGCGGCCCGCCGGTACCGCACCTGGTTCGGAGACGACTACTATATAGAACTCCAGGATCACGGCATTGAGGAGCAAAAACGGGTGGCACCCCTCCTCATTGCTCTGGCCCGCCGTCTCGGCATCCCCATGGTTGTTACCAACGATGCGCATTACTCGGAAAAAAAGGACTATGTTGCCCAGGACATCCTCCTGTGCGTGGGCACCAAGAAAACCCGCAACGATCCCAACCGGATGCGCTTTGAGGGTGCGGAATTCTATCTCAAAACCGCCGATGAAATGGCGGCCCTCTTCCCCGAATACCCCGAGATGATTACCAACACGGTGCGTATCGCGGAATCCTGCAATCTGGAAATTCCCCAGCCGGGACCACTCCTTCCCGAATACGCCATTCCGCCGGAGTTCACGACCAAGGAAGCGTATTTCCGCCACCTTGTGATGCAAGGGCTCAAGGACCGGTACACGGAAGTAACCGAGGCCCTCCTCAAAAGAACGGAATATGAACTTGACATCATCATCAAGATGGACTTCGTGGGATACTTCCTCATTGTGTGGGACTTCATTGCCTGGGCGAAGGAGCGGGACATCCCTGTTGGTCCCGGGCGCGGTTCCGGCGCCGGTTCGATCGTCGCCTATTCACTGCGTATAACCGACATTGAGCCCATCCGCTATGGCCTTCTTTTTGAACGATTCCTGAATCCCGAGCGCGTTTCCATGCCGGACTTCGATATCGACTTCTGTTATGAACGCCGACAGGAAGTTATCGAGTACGTACGTGAAAAATACGGCGATGACCGCGTTGCCTACATTATCACCTTCGGAACGCTCAAACCCAAAGCAGCCATCAAGGATGTAGCCCGCGTTCTGGACATTCCGCTGTCCGATGTTAACCGGATCACCAAGCTGATACCCGGCGATCCCAAAACGACGATGAAGGACGCGTTCGAACCGAACCCGAAGATTCAGGGTTCCGGCCAGCTCGCTCCCCTGAAAGACGACCCCCGGCTTACCGAGCTGTTCGAAATCGCAACAGCGCTTGAAGGGGCAAACCGGAACACAAGCCTCCATGCAGCCGGTATCGTTATCGGAAAAACACGACTCACGGACTATGTTCCCCTGTACAAGGACTCCAAAACCGAGAAGATAGCTACCCAGTTCACCATGGATCTGATAGAGCAATGCGGCCTCGTAAAGATGGACTTTCTCGGCCTGAAAACGCTCACCCTCATCAGGCGTACCGAGAACCTGATCCGAAAGAAGGGCGGTCCCCTCGCGGATTTCACCATCGAGACCATCGATGAGGCCGATCCGCTCACCTTCCGCATGCTCGGCGAAGGAAAAAGTGCCGCGGTATTCCAGTTTGAAAGTCAGGGAATGCAGAATATTCTCAAACGGGCCAAACCGGACAAGATAGAAGACCTCATCGCCCTGAACGCGCTCTACCGGCCCGGCCCCATGGCATACATTGACAACTTCATCGAGTCGAAATTCGATCCGTCCAAGATCCAGTATCCCGATCCCTGCCTCAAGGACATCCTGGAGGAAACCTACGGCGTCATCGTCTACCAGGAACAGGTTATGCAGGTTGCCCAGCGTATCGCGGGGTACAGTC
>CAZGQQ010000067.1:0-10445 GCA_964527175.1 uncultured Treponema sp. | reverse complement strand
CACCCGGAAAGCCGCAGACCGCACTCAAGTGGAATGTTGAGGACGAAACCCTCCGCTGGGGAACCCGGTTCATGTATGAACGCTACAAGAAACCTGTCATCGTTACCGAGAACGGGCTTGCGAACAGCGACTGGGTCCATATGGACGGCAAGGTGCACGATCCTTCCCGTATCGACTTTACCCGCCGCTATCTTCTCGGGTTGGAAAAGGCCATTGATGAAGGTGTTGATATTGCCGGGTACTTTCACTGGAGCCTGATGGACAACTTTGAATGGGCGGAAGGTTACAAGGAACGATTCGGGCTTGTTCATGTGGACTTCACCACATTCAAGCGGACGATAAAAGACTCTGCCTGGTGGTACCGGGATGTGATTCTTTCGAATGGTGCCTCGTTGCACTGACAGGTTTTCTTCAATAAAAAAAAGACCGCGCATTGTGCGCGGTCTTTTTTTGGCATGGTGACTATGCAAGTTTAGTACATTCCGTGAAGAACGTAGCAAAGCTACGTTCTTCCAAGCAGTATTAATTTCGCGTCGCGAAATTAATACATTCCGTGGAGAACGCCACTTTGCGGCGTTCTCCCAGCAGTACTAATTCCACTTTGTGGAATTAGTACATTCCGTGGAGAAATGACACTTCGTGCCATTTCTCCCAAGCAGTATTAATAAATTGCTAAGCAATTTATTAATACATGCCACCCATTCCGCCCATGCCACCCATGTCGCCGCCTGCGGGGGCGGGAGGATTCTTCTCGGGGATGTCGGTGATGGCGCATTCGGTTGTGAGCAGGAGTCCTGCGACCGATGCCGCGTTCTGCAGCGCGGAGCGGGTTACCTTGGCGGGGTCGATGATACCGACCTTGACCATGTCCACCCATTCCATCTTCGCGGCGTCAAACCCGATTCCCTTCTTTTCGGTCTTTGCCCGTTCGGCAATGACCGCTCCGTCAACGCCGGCGTTTTCGGCGATCTGGCGGATGGGTTCTTCGAGTGCGCGTCTAACAATTTTGAAACCGATTTTTTCGTCATCGGTAAGGTTTTCAAGGTCAGCCTTGTCGAGCGCGGATGCAGCCTGGATAGTTGCAACACCACCGCCGGGAACAATGCCTTCCTCAAGCGCTGCGCGGGTTGCGGAAAGCGCGTCTTCAACGCGGTGCTTCTTTTCTTTCATTTCAACTTCGGTAACGGCACCAATGTTGATAACGGCAACGCCGCCTGCGAGTTTGGCGAGGCGCTCCTTGAGTTTTTCCTTGTCGTAGTCTGACGAGGTTTCGTCAATCTGTGCCTTGATCTGGGCAACACGGTCCTTGATGTCCTTGCTCTTGCCGCTTCCGTCTATGATGGTGGTGTTGTCCTTGTCGATCTTGATGCTCTTGGCTTCACCGAGCTGGGAAATGTCGGTATTTTCGAGCTTGAGACCGAGTTCTTCGGAAATCACTTCACCGCCGGTAAGGATGGCGATGTCTTCGAGCATGGCCTTGCGGCGGTCGCCGAAACCGGGGGCCTTGACCGCACAGGTCTTGAGGGTTCCCCGGAGGCTGTTTACCACGAGCGTTGCCAGCGCTTCACCGTCAACATCTTCGGCGATGATGAGCAGGGGGCGTCCGGACTGCGCGATTTTTTCGAGCAGGGGAAGCATGTCCTTCATGTTGGAAATTTTCTTGTCGTGGATGAGAATGTAGGGATTCTCGAAGACAGTTTCCATCCGGTCGCGGTCGGTTACGAAGTAGGAAGAGATGTATCCGCGGTCGAACTGCATACCTTCAACGAAATCGGTGGTGGTATCCATGGTCTTGGCTTCTTCAACGGTGATAACGCCGTCCTTGCCGACCTTTTCGATTGCGTCTGCCAGGATCTTTCCGATTTCCTCGTCGTTGTTGGCGGAAACAGACGCAACATGCGCTACTTCGTCGGATCCCTTGATTTCCTTGGAGTTCTTGCGGATCTCTTCCACCGCGATGGCGACTGCTTTGTCCATGCCCCGCTTCAGTTCGATCGGGGTCATGCCGGCGGCAACCGCCTTGAGACCTTCGCGAACCATCGAATAGGCAAGTACGGTTGCGGTGGTAGTACCGTCACCGGCAACGTCGTTGGTCTTTGTCGCTACTTCCTTGAGGAGTTGAGCGCCCATGTTTTCATAGGCATCCTCAAGTTCAATTTCTTTCGCGACGGAAACACCGTCTTTGGTTACGGTCGGGGCACCGAATTTTTTGTCGATGAGGACATTTCTGCCCTTCGGACCCAGGGTAACCTTTACTGCGCGGGAAATCTGTTCCACACCCGACAGTAGTTTCTTTCTTGCTTCTTCGTTAAACAAGAGCTGTTTGGCCATTTCTTTTCTCCTTATTGATGTACCTTTCCGGTAAATAAAAGCAGGTTCACCTCTTCAAATTCAGGTGGCTACGGTATAAAATACAGAAAAAGCCGGGAAACGGCAACGGTTTTTGAAAATTTCGGGGAGGAACTTATGAGTAACACACCCATACGATGGGGCATTGTCGCAACCGGAGGCATCGCGGAGAAATTCTGCGAGGCCTGTGCCTTTGAGGCAACCCGTACCGGGAAGAGTGTAGTGTACGCCGTAGCCTCCCGTTCTGGAGACAAAGCGGAAGCATTTGCCACACAGCGGGGTATTCCGCACGCCTACGGATCCTACGACGAGCTCTTTGCCGACCCGGACGTTGACGCGGTCTATATTGCGACACCGCACAATCTCCATGCGGAACTTTCCATTCAGGCCCTCAGGGCAGGCAAGGCGGTGCTCTGCGAAAAACCGGTAAGTATCGTCGCAAAAGACTTGTATCCTGTCATTGAAACAGCCCGTGCGGAAGGCCGGTTCTTCATGGAAGCCATGTGGATGAAATTCAATCCTGCGGTGAACAAGGCCCTTTCCTGGGTGAAAGAAGGAAAAATCGGTGCGCTCAAATTTATCCGATGCGATTTTTTTCTGAACAAACCCTACGATCCTTCAAGCCGCCTCTTTAATCCGGCGCTCGGCGGCGGAGCTCTTCTTGATGTAGGTATCTACCCGGTTACGGCGGCCACGATTTTTGCCGGCAAGAAAAAGCCGGATCATCTTGAGTCCTTCCTTGAGCGTGATGCCGCCGGGGTAGACCGGTATAACCGCATGCAGTTCAAATATGATTCGGGGCTTACCGCAGAGCTTTCAAGCGCGATTACCCTGCACGGAATCGGCGAGATGCGTCAGCTGGTCCTTATCGGCGAGACCGGGGCCATCGTTCTGCCCCTGTTCTGGATGGCCGAGGAAGCGCGCCTTCTTTCCGGGGACAGCGAAATGCTTGAAACCTTCAGTGCGCCGTTTGACTGCAATGGCTACGAGCATGAAATACGTGAGGTTGAGCGGTGTCTGGCGCAGGGGCTGACCGAAAGCCCTGTACAAACATGGGATGATTCCATTATGGTAATGGAAATCCTTGATGCCGTACGGCGGATTTGAAAAACTGATTTTTATATATGGATGAAAAGCAATGAATGATACTACGATACGTGATGTTCGCATTCTTGAATCCCAGGCGCTTCTTTCCCCGGATGAAATGGCGGAGCAGTATCCGGTTACTGAATCGGCAGCAAGTACGGTCATGACTGGCCGTGAAGAGGTTCAGCGGATAATCAGGCGTGAAGATGACCGCTTTCTTGTTGTTGTCGGACCCTGCTCCATACACGATGTTGATTCGGCCATTGAATATGCCACGCGTCTTGCCGAACTCCGCAAGAAATATGCGGATCGCATGTGCATCGTCATGCGGGTGTACTTTGAGAAACCGCGTACCACCGTTGGTTGGCGCGGGCTCATCATGGATCCCGGTCTTGATCAAACTTCAGATATTCCGCGGGGCCTTCGTCTGGCGCGTGAAATTCTGGTGAGGGTTAACGAGCTTGGTCTTCCCTGTGGTTCGGAGATGCTCGATCCCATCGTTCCCCAGTATACGGCGGATCTTGTGAGCTGGGCGTCAATCGGGGCCCGGACAACAGAGAGCCAGACGCACCGTGAAATGGCGTCGGGTCTTTCCATGCCGGTTGGCTTCAAGAACGCGACAGACGGTGATGTGCAGATTGCTGTGAACGCTATTCTTTCAGCCCGCCAGTCTCATTCATTTATCGGTATAACCCGGGAAGGTTCTGCCTGTGTTCTCCAGACGCTGGGGAATCCCGACAGTCATCTCATTCTCCGCGGCGGAAAGAAAGGAACCAATTATGACCGGGATTCAGTGGAGAATGCGGTATCCTTGCTCAAGAAGGCGGGCGTTCGACCCTCCATCGTCGTAGATTGTTCACACGGGAACTCCAACAAACTTCCGGAAAACCAGATAGGCGTCCTTATGGAAATTATTCGTCTTCGCAATGATGCGGATCATCCGCTTCGCCCGCTGTGCGGTTGCATGATTGAAAGTTTTCTTGAAACAGGCTGCCAGCCAATAACTGCCGATCCGGCAGATCTTAAAAAAGGTCTTTCCATTACTGATGCCTGCCTCGGCTGGGACATGACAGAGAGTGCGCTCGCTGAAGCGTATAAACTTCTGGGTGAAGTCTTTCATTGCCGGACGGTGCCCGGTTCAAACAAAAAGGATTGTACTGCCCAATGAGTATTTTGACGGTGTATACCGATGGCGGGTGTTCAGGAAACCCCGGCCCGGGCGGCTGGGGGTACGTGATTGTTGAAGGCCCGTGCGATCATTCTGGAGCAGGTACGGATCCGTCCTGTGAACACCGACGCTCCGGTGGAGAGCGCAATACTACCAATAACCGGATGGAACTGACGGCGGTTATTGAAGCGCTTCGGGACATAGCGGATTCTTCCCGATGGCAACAGTTACCGGTTACGGTATATACCGACTCTCAGTATGTACAGAAGGGCATTACCCAGTGGATTGCCGGCTGGAAGCGGAACGGGTGGCGAACCGCCTCGAAAGCACCGGTAAAAAATCAGGATCTGTGGATGCTGCTGGACAAGACTGTCTCAACGCTGGCGGTACAGTGGATGTGGGTAAAGGGTCATGCCGGAATTTACTACAATGAGGTCTGCGACCAACTGACACAGCAGGAAATTGCCCTGCACCGGTAAGCTGTCAGAATCCGGGGTTTTCCATGATTTTCTTCAGTGCCGCCAACTCTTCTTCGGTGAGGGTAATTCCCTTTCCCATTTTCTCATGATCCGGCGACCAGCTTCGTATATCGAATTTTGCCGGTCTCCCGCCCCATGATACCTTGTTGAGCTCGGTAGTCCATCCTGATTTTGCTTCCGAGAGGACTCCGAATCGTTCCGTTATCTCAAATGAAAAATCATCTGCCACTGAAACACCTCCGAACAGGAATAGGGAAAGTATAGCACAGGGAAAAAAATCTTGAAAGAACAGACAAATGGATGTACCCTTGTCACTGATAAAGTATGGAGGTTCCGATGAATAAACGAAGAATCCTGCTCGCTGCAGGATGTACCGTTCTGATTCTTTTCGCGCTCATTTCCTGCAAGACTCCTCCCGAGGCCGATGCGCCGGATGAAGGTGATCAAACGGCAGTAACCGAAGATCTGGAGCTGAAGGAACTGGATGCGGCACTTGCTGATCTTGTTGATCGAATGGAAACGCTGAGAGCGTCATGTACTACGTATAAACTCGGGTCGTATTATCCTGAAGACTGGCAAAAAGCGGAAGAGCTCCGCGGTGCGGCTCTGGCTGCCGTGGCCCGTGTTGCCAAGACATCTTCAGACGGGAAAGTCACATATCTTTCCGCTTCGGATTATACCCTTGCGACAGAGTCCTGTACTCAGGCTATCCCGATGTACGAGAAGATTCTTGATGGTGGTATTGCGCTTCTTTCCCGGGACATGGCAGCAGAAATGGCCCGGGAGCGCGAAGCAGCCATAGCTGCCGGTGCCCGAAAGTTTTATCCTGAGCAGTTCAATCAGGCGGAAGAAGCCGAAAAAAAGGCACTGCAGCTGTATGACGCTGATGATGTAGACGGAAGTTACAATGAGGCGCAACGGGCGCTTCTCAGATATAAGGCGCTTCAGCGTGCCATGGAAGCCCTGTCTCTCAAGAAAACCATAGATGAAAATGATTTTGCCCGATACGATACTGATTCATATGAACTTGCCGGTACGCGGTTCAATGATGCGGTTGCCGCGTATGGATCAGAGGATGCTGCCGCACTTGAAGCGGTTGAATCATCGGTTCTCTTGTACCGAAAAGTCGTCAATGCCGGATACAAGGTGCTTTCCGTTGACATGAGGGATAAGGCTGTTCAGATCAGGGATTTGTGTGATTCCATAAAGGCTTCACGATCCATGAAAAATGAGTATTCCGGGGCACTGGGTACATTCGTGCGTGCGGACGCTTTCGGGAAAGCTGATGAATGGGAATCGGCTTACAACGGGTATTCTGATGCGGCTGTACTGTTTACCGATGTGTATCAACAGGCTACCCTGAAAAAGAATGCAGCCGATGCTGCTATCGAAGCAGCGAAAGCCCGTCAGGAATACAGCTCGGAGCTGGCAAAAAAAGCGGATGAGATAGCGCCCCTGCCCGAAGGTGCGGAAGGTTTCTCTGAAGAAGAGCCGGAACAGGATATGTCTTCTGACGATGATGCTGTTGAGTCAGTCCCGGAAGATACAGAAGACGCGAACGAATCGGGGATCGTTTCTGATTCTGATAACGGCGTTATGGAATCGAATGAAATCGAAGAATCCGGGGAGGAAGAATGATGAAGAAAGTATTGCTTCTCGCGATTATCTGCTGCGTTTTTCTGTCAGCTGTGTTCGCTACCACTACCTATGACAACAATGAATATCAGCGGAAAAGCCGGTCTTATTCTGTTCTTGCCCAGAACGCCTATGATGATGGTGATTATGATGCTGCTGCGGAATACGCCCGCGAAGCCGAAGAGTATGCGCGGTTGTCTGCTGAATTTATAGAGAAAATGCTTGCTCGTGCAGATGCCGAAAAGAAACTGCTCGAAGCCCGAACGCGCCTTGCCTGGGCTCTTGAACACAATGGGGAGCGTTACTTCCCTGAAGCGGTGCAGGAAGCCTCGGGCCATATTGGTCAGGCTGAGACACGCTTCGCTGCAGAGGATTACCCGGAAACACAACTCGAAGCTGAAAAAGCGCTCGCGGTACTGGCTACTGTTCGGGAAATAATTCCGCTTCCTGCACAGTATGTTGTTGAAACCTGGGATGCAACCCGCGACTGTTTGTGGAACATCGCTAAAAATCCTGCCGTTTATGGCGATCCCTTCCTGTGGGAAAAACTGTATGAGGCAAACAAACGAACGTTGAAGCGCCCGGCAAACCCTCATTTGATTTTACCGGGGATGACGGTCATTATTCCCAGTATACGCGGCGAATACCGTGAGGGAACATATGATCCCTCTGTGGATTATGAACCGTTCGGGAAAATTGAAGAATAAGCCCTGCTTTGTTCATACCGGGATATCCGCTGGTGCGGATATCCCTTTTTTTTGCAGATAGAGAAAAAGTGCAGAAAGCATCAAGCCGTGCGTATATTTTCCATGACCCATGTTTGAAATCACTTCCCGAACAGGAGTAGTGGATACAGAAAGGTACTCATCATCATCCGGAGATTGATTATGGGTATTGGTCATGTTTTCGGCAAGAAAAATGTGGCACCGGTTGCTCATGATCGCCGGGTTCGGAGAGAGAGCCGCAAGATGTGTCATGGTTGCCGCGGTATATCCGGTTTCTTCACACAGTTCCCGTAATGCCGCCTCAACCGGGTCTTCGTTGGCATCGATTACACCACCGGGAAACTCTATGGATTCTGCGGCGCTGCCGTGCCGCCATTGTGTTACCATGAGAAAGGAGGTGCTATTGTCAGCTGATTGCAAAACAGGGACAATAATTACCCAGTCCCGGGCATCAAGTGTGTAGAATTGGTGTTCGGATCCAGTTGGTGATTTACTTGAAATTTCTGCAATATCGAATACTCTGGTTGAAAAGACGGTGTGTTTTGAAAGAGGTTCCCATGTTATCGGCCCTGAACGCATGTCATTTCTCCTTTGACAGAACTCTGTTGTGGACGTATCCTTTATATGGATGATACACGAAAACAAGGAGGTTCGGTATGGCCATAATTACTATTTCCCGGCAAATTGCTTCTTTTGGTGATGAAATAGCCAAGAAACTTGCCGAACAGATAGGATATCAATTCATTACCCGGTCAATTCTTGAAAAAGACCTGCTCAAGCATGGATTAACCGAGGATAAACTGTCCAAATATGATGAAAAAAAACCGGGATTTTGGGCTTCGCTCGCCCGCGACCGGGATGAATACTTTGACTACTTGCGGGAGGCGGTATACAGCCATGCAAGTGCCGGCAATTGCATATTTATAGGACGGGGCGGGTTTGCAATCCTGAAGGATATTCCCGGATGCTATGCAGTGCGGCTTGTTGCTTCTGATCAGGTGCGTATTGAACGGATCATGAACGAATTCTCCTGGCCCGAAAAAAAGGCCCGGGCGCTCATGGAAGAGAGCGATGCAAATCGTGACGGATTCCATAAATGCTTCTTTAATACCGATCATGATGACCCGCGAAGTTATGATATCGTTTTGAATACCGACCGGATTGATCCAGAAACCGGAGCGTCTGTTATTCAGAAGGCGTGTGCCATTACCATTTCAGATGCCGACTCGGCGCAGGGCATGAAAATGATAACCGGAAAGCTTGAGGCGCAGAGAATTGTCAACCATATTGTTTTTGATTTGCAGATTCCGGTTCACTTCCTGGAAGCTACAGTACACGACAATGCTATAACCCTGCATGGTGTTGCCGATTCTACTGCGGTAATCGAGAAGGTTCTCGATGTTGCCCGTTCGCTTGCGCCGGGAAAGGACGTTACCTCCGGGATCAGTCTGGTACATGATTACAAATCGTACCCGTAATGCCCGAGCTACCGTGCCTGCGTTGTGGTTTCTTTTGAAAGTTCTTTGCCCTGGAGAAAGAACAGTACGGCTTTTTCGAACGAAAGCAGAAAGATTATGCTTCCGCTGATGTATTCCAGTGTTGTAAACAACGGAGAGAATGACGTTGGCAGGAAGAGACGAATAACTTCACATACATACAGTACCATTGTTGTTGCTATGGTTATTTTCCCTCCCCATGTTGATGAGAGCGGGAGTGGTTTTTTCAGGATTATGAAGATGAGCATACCCAGCGCCTGAAGAAAGAGGCGGAAAAATATTACATAGAAGAACCATCGGGGGACAATGTTGTTGGCAAAGAAAACTATGGAAAGGACGGCAAGAAGACTGTAGTCGCTGATGGAATCAAGCATCTGTCCCATACGGGTTATCTGCTTTCTGCGTCTTGCAATTTGTCCGTCAAATGAGTCGGTGAGGAATACCAGAACAAGCATTATTGGCAGAATGGTCCGTATTTCGATGATTTCCCGATTCCCGAGAAGAAATGCGATTGTGGGTAGTGCACTGATACGGAGTAACGTGATCCTGTTCGCCGTATTGATTCGTGTCAAGGTTGTTTCTGTGGACAGGTTATAGAACTCCTTGCGGAACCCGACAAGAAAAAAATACAGGGCAAAATGGACAAGTGCAGCGACTATGCTGTATGTAATTACAGTGGAAAGTGACAGATCTTTTATCCTGCCCAATGACACGATAAAAAAAAGTTGTATCAGTAGATAACAAACCACTGTTCTGAAGATGCTTTTCTTCATAGGTAATAGTATAGCTTGACACTTTCTTTGTCAAATACGATAGTTATGTAATGACTTCTGCAAATGCGTTTACTGCGGCAAGGATCATTCTTGCCCCTCTTTTCTTTATTCTGTTTTTTCTGCCCGGACAAACCGGATACGGGATGCAGGTATCGGTCTTTATCCTTATTCCGGTATTTCTTTTTATGGAATATACCGATTATCTCGACGGATTTTTTGCACGAAAAAATGACGAAGTGAGTGATTTCGGCAAATTGTTTGATCCTTTTGCCGACGTTCTTGCAAACATGACCGTTTTGCTCGTTTTTGTGCTCTCCGGTTATTTGCCGGCCATTCTGTTTTTGATAATTCTGTATCGTGAAATGGGGATTATGTTTATCAGAATGTTGTCAATACGAAGAGGGGTTGTTATAGCTGCGAGAAAAGGCGGCAAGACCAAAACCGTACTGTACATTGTCGCTGCAGGTTTTTCACTTGGTATTGAATCTCTTTCACGACTTGACGTGTCCATCGGTGTCGCGCAAAAAACGCTGCTACAGGTAAACCTGGTGTTATATATTCTGGCTGTTATCGTGTCAGTTCTGTCCTTTGCCGATTATCTGCGTTTCTTTTCTTCAATTAAGAGCGATTCCCGAATTGACTGATCTGTTCGTTTTTTAAGGGCATCTCTTGACTAAGTCCTGACGGATGGTGTATAAAAACCTTGTTGATTGATTTGCTTTTATGACGTTTTC
>CAZGQQ010000066.1:0-10599 GCA_964527175.1 uncultured Treponema sp. | reverse complement strand
TCCGGACGGGTTTGGTAAAAGAAAAAGGTCAACCGGGCAATGGGTGGGTTGCCCGACATCTTCTGGTTTGAGGGATATTGCTGCTTTTGTTCCCAACAATTTTGGTAGCAGTAATATCACCAAACGATAAGATTTCCGGCGTACGTAAGTCCCCCACCAAATCCAACCGTCATTATGATATCCCCTTTTTTGATGTCCCCGGTTCGTACGTATTCATCCAGTGCAACAGGAATTGTTGCGTTTGAAGTGTTAGCGTATTTCTCAATGTTCATGAAGAACTTGTCTTCGGGAATCTTGAGGCGACGGGCAGCAGCACGAATAATACGCATATTTGCCTGGTGGGGAATAATTTTCTTGATGTCATCGACTGCGAGTCCTTCAAGATCCAGCAAATCCTGAATGGTGTCTGTAAAAGCACGTACGGCAAAGTTGTATACTGCCTGCCCATTCATGTATATATGGGTTGCTTTTTCGATTGTTTCGCCGGCTTTATAGGGATTGCGGGTGCCACCACGTTCACACAGGAGTTCCTGTGCGCCGGATCCTTCTGATCCAAGTATTGACCGGATGATTCCTCTGCGATCAGGGCCTTCTTCGGGGGCATCGGATTTTTCAAGAATGGCGGCACCGGCGGCATCACCAAACAGTACGCAGGTTCCGCGATCGGACCAGTCTGTTATTTTGGTAAGAACATCAGTACCGATTACAAGCGCGCGTTTTCTTCCGTGGCGAAGCATGCCGGCTGCAGCATCAAGTGAATATACAAAGCCCGAGCAGGCGGCAACCACATCAAATGCACCAGCGTTTTTCAGTTTGAGCTTTTCCTGGACGAGACAGGCGCAAGAGGGGAATCCGTAATAGTCGGGGCTTGAGGTTCCAACTACTACAAGATCGATGGTTTGTGCTGCTTCCATGGCGTTTCCCGGAGAGAGCTGTTCAAGTGCATTCAGTGCTGCCTGATAGGCGAGGTCGCTTGACGCTTCATTCTCGGCGGCAATATGACGTGAACCGATCCCGGTATGTGAACGTATCCATTCGTCGCTCGTATCTATGGTACGGGCCAGATCGTCATTGGTTACGCGATTGGCAGGTACATAATGCCCGGTCGCGATTATTTCAAAGGCCATACAATAACTCCTTGTGTGAAAAAAAATTGCCTTTTCGATGCAACCTTATCTGACCACTGGTTGTCATAAATAGTTGCACAATAAAAATACCATATTTGCAATTATTGTCAATATGTCATTATGACAAAGATAGTATTATGTGTCATACTGGATTGTCTGAAGACTTCGGAGGTTGCCATGAGGAAAGGCTCAGTTAGTATAGACCGGGAGCTGTGCAAAGGATGTCTGTTATGCATTCGTGCCTGCCCGTTTTCCGTCCTCACAGAGGATACCACGCTTAATAGTGCCGGCGTATACCCGGTGCAGGCGACAAAAATAGAGGCTTGTACCGGTTGTGCCTCCTGTTACCGTGTTTGTCCCGATTGTGCAATTACGGTGTTTGTTGAGGAAGGAGAGGCATGATGGAAAAGTCGGATACACGAGTTTTGATGAAAGGAAACGAAGCAATTGCCGAAGCGGCCATCAGGGCTGGATGTACTGCATATTTTGGGTATCCCATAACCCCTCAAAATGAGCTTATTGCGTATATGGCCGCGAACCTGACTGGTCCGGGAACGGTTTTTATCCAGGCTGAAAGTGAGGTTTCCGCGATTAACATGGTCTATGGAGCCGCTGCAGCAGGTGCACGGGCCATGACGAGCTCTTCCAGTCCGGGAATCAGTCTCAAACAGGAAGGAATTTCATATGCGGCGGGAGCCGATCTTCCCATTGTCTATGTCAATGTTGTTCGCGGTGGTCCCGGACTCGGATCTATTGCTCCGGCGCAAAGTGACTATTTTCAGTCGACACGAGGCGGAGGCCATGGCGATTACCAGGTTATCGTTCTCGCTCCTGACGGGGTTCAGGAAGCTGCCGATTTGACTCTGCTCGCATTTGATCTTGCAGACAAGTGGCGCATGCCTGCAATGATTCTTGCAGACGGTGTTATCGGGCAGATGATGGAGTCAATAACCTTGCCGGCACGAAGGGCTGTGGACAGTCTTCCCGACAAGTCTTCCTGGACGGTCGGCAACATGGCCAATACCAGGGACAGCAGTGGTGCTGTACGAGCTGCGCGCCATATCACTTCGATTAATCTGGTTCCTGAAGAGCTTGAAGAGCTCGTCATGGAGCGTTTCAAACGATATGAAAGAGTAAAACAGGAAGAGGTGCTTTGTGAAAGTACGAATTGCGATGACGCTGATCTTGTCATTGTTGCGTATGGAACTGCGTCCCGTGTCAGTCTTGGCGCGGTTGAAATGGCCCGTAAAAAGGGTATCCGGCTCGGTTTGTTCCGCCCCATAACTCTTTGGCCTTTTCCGGAAAAACAGCTTGCTGCCATCGCCGATCGCGGTGTGCCACTGCTATCGGTGGAAATGAGCATGGGACAAATGATTGAAGATATCCGTCTTGCAACGGGTTGCCGGGTTCCGGTGCATCTGCTTCCCCATGCTGGTGGTGTGGTACCAACCGAAGAAGAAGTATTTGAGAAGGCTTGTACAATTTTGGAGGGATCAAAATGAGTATAGTTGCACAACGACCTGAAAGCATGGTTCCCGTACAGACAAAATATTGCGCCGGCTGCGGTCATGGAGTCGTTCATCGGCTTATTTGTGAACTTGTTGATGAAATGGGTTTGCGGGATCGGGCAATCATTACGAATCCGGTAGGATGTGCCATCTGGGCCGATCTCTATTTTGATTTTGATTCGGTACAGCCGGCACATGGTCGTACCCCTGCCGCGGCGACTGGAATCAAGCGGGTGCTCAATGATCACCTGGTAATCTGTTATCAGGGGGATGGCGACCTTGCTGCAATCGGAACCGCCGAGATCATCCATGCCGCAAACCGGGGAGAGAAATTTACCACGGTATTTGTCAACAATGCGATTTACGGTATGACCGGCGGCCAGATGGCTCCGACTACGTTGGTCGGACAAAAAGCCGCGACTGCACCGCTCGGCCGGGATCCCGGTGAAGCCGGTATGGGGTATCCGATACGGGTCAGTGAAATGCTCGCTACCCTGGAAGGAACCCGGTATCTTGCCCGGGGAACGGTAACCACACCCGCACAGGTGCAAAAACTCAAGGGCTATCTGAAAAAAGCCTTTACCGCACAGATGGCAGGAATCGGATTCAGTATGGTTGAAGTACTTTCTCCCTGTGGAACAAACTGGGGCATGAACCCGGTAGACGCGGTGGAATGGATTGAAGAAGCCATGGTCCCCGTTTTCCCGCTTGGAGAAATCAAAAATGAGTTACCTGATGACATCATCACGGGACGGGGAGCGGGAAAATGACCGAGAAGACATTTTTTGCCGGATTTGGCGGACAGGGGATCATATCGCTGGGGCAGACCTGGGTGCTGCTCGGCATGCTGCAGGGTAAAGTCGTCAGCTTCTTTCCGTTCTATGGCGCAGAAAAACGCGGTGGCATTGCCCGGGCAAACTGTATTGTTTCTGATCATAAAATCGCGAGCCCGATTCTGTCCGTTGCGGATTCCTCAGTGGTCATGAGTGCGGACAGTCTGGAGGTCGGCGCGAACAGTGTACGTGATGGGGGACTATTGATAGTCAATTCATCACTGGTCTCTGATGCGGCAATATCCGAGGCGCTCGAAAAGCGGGTAACTATACTCCGTATCCCGGCAACAGCGATCGCCGAGAAACTGGGAAACATTCGTATTGCCAATATGGTAATGCTTGGAGCCCTCGCAAAAAAATCCGGTGCCCTGGTATTGGAAAATCTTGAAGAAGCATTGGCATCATTCTTTCCCGGAAAAAAAGCCGCCTTCATTCCCGTCAATGTGAAGGGAATCATGGAAGGTGCCGCTGCCGCGGGGTAACGGGGAACCAGAAGTGCGCGATGCATTGCCATTCTCACGGGCCGAACTTCAGGAGATTTGATCCTGATTTGTCTTATCATTTTGGAGATTTGGTGATATACTGAAGCCATGTTCGTATCGATACCAGGTAAAAAATTCAGGGCGTATCCTGATAATTCGCCAGAAGGAATTCTCCTCCAGTTGTCGTTTGAGGCGGGTAATGTTCTGGTTATTGCAGACGCCGCCGAGGCTGTTCCCCGGTTTGTACATCGGGTGCCAATGGAAGCGTTTCCCTCCGATGAATATCTTTCGCGCCAGGTGAGCGAAGCGCTCGGATATACAGTACGGCTTGAATGTTGTACAGAAAACAACCTTGATCTGGATGAAAGCGTATTTAGCGGTCTGCACAAGATGCCGGTTGATATCTTTGATAATGTGTATCTTGATGAAGTGAAGTCCGATGCCCTTATTCTGGTAGTTGATATCCGGAATTTCAGCAGTTTCCTCTGTAACAACAAGGAAGACGATGTGTTTTCCCTGATCAAGGATTTTACCTCGAACATTCTCTCCTGTGTAAACCAGTTTGCCTTCGGTTGTTCGTACTACAAACTCATGGGAGACGGCGCGCTTGTGATCTGGGATGATACCAACGGGAAAACGGTTCAGGAAGCGTTGCTGGTGTTTGATACCTATTGCGATTTCGTCAATGAAGAACTGTTTGGTCCGTACAAGAATCTCGGATTTGCCGGGGCACTGGTCAGCGAGAAAGTATTCAAATACGAGATATCCGCTGAAATATCACAACTCAAGTACCGGGATTATATCGGATATGGAATTAACCTTGCCTGCCGCATGCAGGCACTCGCAAAAAAAGACGAGCTTGTGTTGAACCACAAGCTCGGTGATACGGGTCTTGTTCCGTACCGTACGGTCAAAACAGAAAAAACATCCTGTGAACTGCATCTCCTCAAGGGTCTCAAGGAAGAGGATTGTCAGGATCTCCTGTATTATACCAGAGACTGAATCCTACAGTTTGTCCCGGTTCTCTCCGTCTACACAGGGTGCGTCGTCATCCTGAAGACGCTGGCTTTCCGGATCAAACGATTTAGTGCAAACTGGAAGCTCATTCTGTTTTGCATCATCTTCGTGTTTTTTTTCGTTGTCTGACATGGCATCCTCCATTTCTTATAGGGTACTGCGCAAAAAGAAAAAGGGCAATAAAAAACCTTCGCATTATACTGCGAAGGTTTGTGCGGCGAAGAAGACTTGAACTTCCATACCCTTTCGAGCACCAGCACCTCAAGCTGGCGTGTCTACCAATTCCACCACCGCCGCGTGTTAATCGGTAGGGACAAAATATCAAACGATACAAAAAAAGTCAAGAGATAACCCTCCCGGAGCTGTAGCTGCACCGGGACAGGTTGTCTGTCTGAAATGACCAGGGATCAGGCTTGCGCTTTCCACAGACCGTGCAGATTGCAGAATTCGTAGGCCGAGATAACCTTGTCATCTGCAGTAAGTGCGAATGTTGCTTCAGGCTTGTCTCCCGGAGAAAGGCATTTGCGCATACCGCCCTTTTTGGTTTCAAGGTAAATCCACTGGATGTAGTGCTCTTCAGTCATCGGGTGGTCTACCGAACCAATTTTGACTGTTACGGTAGAACCGCTCACAGTAATGACCGGCACATGCTTTTCCTGTGCAGCGTCAACCGTATTGGGGGTAAGTGCCGTCATTTCTTCGCCACAACAGATCATGGGAACACCGGATGCATGAATCATTCCGACGAGATTCCCGCATTTTTTGCACACATAAAACATGGGTTCTGTACACATAGTTTACTCCTTGGGAATAAGTATAACGGTAAATCCGTCTTGACGCAAACGCCAGAAAACCGGTATAGTACCTTCATTCCCGGAAACGGGGACCTTGCACGGGCAATTAGCTCAGCTGGTTAGAGTATCACGTTGACATCGTGGGGGTCACTGGTTCGATTCCAGTATTGCCCAATGAAAAGACTCCGCAAGTAGTTTTGCGGAGTCTTTTTTTATACTGCTACCAAAATTGTTGGTTTAGCGGATACAGTTTTTTCCCGCGCGCTTTGCCTCATACATGGCCCTGTCTGCACGTTCGACTGCCGATTCGGGTGAACGATCTGAATTTTCAAAGAATCCCATGCCAAGCGAAATGGTCACCTGTATTGATTCCCCAGTTCCTGTAACGCATGATCGGGTTTCAGACGCAGCGACTGCCCTTCGAACCTTTTCCCCTACATCGGGGGCATCTGCGGGAGCCGTGCGTGAGCAGATGAGCAAGAACTCTTCACCACCCCAGCGGATGAGCCGGTCGCTTGAACGCATGGCGGATCGTATCGCCGCAACGGTAGTTTTCAGAACCTCATCGCCGCAGGCATGCCCCCATCGGTCATTGACCGGTTTGAAGTCGTCAATATCCATCATGAAAAGAACCGGTGCTGCGCCGGTTTCCCGGAACGATCTGAATGCGTCCGACAGAAAGACCATGCCGAGCCGGCGGTTAAATGCGCCGGTAAGGGGGTCAATGTTGGATTCTTCTGTGATTTCTCGCTTGGTTCGGGTAAAGAACCGTTTTTCCAGACGAGTGAGCAGGAAAAAGGCAAAAAGAAAGAGTCCGCAGTTACTCAGGATGGTTAGCAGTATGATTAGTCCAGTTATGCGGTCGCTTGCCGCTTTTACCCGTCCGATATACAGATTTACGTCATCGAGATAGTATCCCATTGAGACAATCCAGTTGTACCGGGGGTACACTGCGGCATAGGTCAGTTTTTCGGCACGTTCTTCGCTGTTCATCCGCTGGAAGAAGTAGGTAAAAAAGACTTCGCCATTGGTGCGTACCCCCTCCAGTTCGGTGAGGTACGGTGTATTACCCGCAATATCGGTCATATCCGTGGAAAGAAGCATCCCCTCGGTATCGCGTAGGTTGGCATGAATTCGTCGTATCGCATAGTCTGTGCCTCCCTCCCAATCAAGAACTTCATTAACCCATATGTACCCGCCGTTTTCGAACTTCTGGCGGTATATTATTTCCCGTATGGCCGAAACAGTACGTTCATCAATCCATTCATCGGAAACTTTGATTGACAGGGTATAGGGACCAAAAAAACGTGTTTCTGCAAGCAGCCCGGGATCGGGCCCGATTTGGTAAAGAATGCTGGTATCCCGGGTATCTGCAAATCGTACCAGAAGACTATCTCCGTACCGGGAAGCAGAGAGAAGTTGCACGGCACGGGTGGAGAACTGGGAAGGGTTGTAAGAATAGATGCGCTCGATGTCTTCAAACAGCCGCCTCCGGTACATATCGGCCGATCTCCAGTTAAAATCGTACATGCGGTCTATGGTGCTGATCATGTTTTGAACGGTGTTTTGCAGGAAAATTCGTTTGATATCGAATATTTCATTATAGGTTTGCGACGCATGAACTTGCCGGGTGCTTCGAACCGCCCAAACGGTCAGTGCAATGGAAACACCGCAGAGAAAAACCATGAAGGCGACAATAAACCGGAAATGTGATTTATGCAGTTCACTTTTCATTGTTTCCCCAGGAACTCCTGATTGCCGGCGCCAATTTTTTGCTGATTATACCGGCAAGACGGTTTTCCAGCGCGCTAAAGACGAAAAATCCGAGTCCTTCCCAGGTATAGGGAACTGCCACCGGATTCTTGCCGGATCCCTTGTCCAGATGACGGAATTGCAGACCAAACTGGCTGGAAAGTTTTTCCAGCTGTGTTTCTGTAATGGAAAGGGCTATTTCCTCTTTTTTGTGAATGGCTTTCTGATAAAAGGAATATCGCTGCCGCTGGCTTGCCAGAAGAAAATTGGGGCTGAGAACCATGGCATCAAAATCACGTCGAAACATCCCTTTTGGGGGATCCATAAACTCGGCAAACCGTTGTGCCGAGATGTACGAGTAGTCACAGAGATTCGTGTAAGAGTCAAGTTTGATATGAATAAGCTCCTGGAGAAAGAGCATGAGCCGGTGTGACTGGCAAAGAAATACATAGTCCGGATCCCGTGCACCGGTAAATCCGATCTCCTTGAGGGAGTAGCCGGCATTGATCATGGCACTGACATAATCATAAGCCCGATTGACCGTGAATTTCATTGAAAATATCCAGCGTTGGGGGAAAAGGTCGGGATGTACTCCTGAAAGCTTGCGGGCATGCTGAACAAAAGATCGCGATCCGATGACATGGCGGGCCCGTTCCGGTTCAAGTGTTGCGTCAGAGACGATGAACAGCGGGACTTCATCATTCTTGAGCCGGGTATAGCCCGGTTTTGCCGGATTTGCTCCGAGGAAGTTTTCAAATATGAATTTGTCGGGAAATGATTTGACTTCTTCAAAGATTGCGTCAAAGATCTCCCTGTTTTCATGCATCACAAAGAGACTGTGACTGTTTCCCTTGTAAAATAATACCGCACTCAAACGGATCTCGGAGTCCGGATGGGCGAGACGTCTTTTGATTTCAGTGAGACGCAATACTGTGAACGAAGGGTTCATTTCGACAATGATGGTAAACAGATCCCATATCTGCTGTTTCAAACCGGAAACAGCGCGCATGAACTTTTTCTCCTGAACGGACGAAACTGAATCGTCCAGAACAAAATTGAGATCCGCATCGGTGCAATACTGAACCCCGATATTGCTATAGGCAGAAAAAATACGGCCAACACCGAATATAAGCATGCGGTCCAGTATTTCTTCGTCAAGTGTTGGAAGAAAGAGGTATCGAATCCAGTTATAGAGGATGAAAACGTATAAATCCTGCCGTGGTTTGAGGATGCTGCTTTCGAGTGTCGTAATACTGACTTGCTGGATATCAGCCGTGTTGATGGATTTCGCCTGATCGGTATACATACCGATAAAGAATGCTTCCAGCTTCTCACGGGGCATCCCGCGGGCTGCGGCAGTGTCAAGCTTTTCTTGACAGGTGCGGAAAAAATCGCCGTGGTATACCGGGCAGGTCAGGCAGGGCACTTTCATGACAGGTGATGATACTACAGAAAGATGCAGTTTGTAAACTGAATGTACCTTGGTATCATTATATGGAAAAAGATTTGACAATTTCCCGAAAGCGGTCGTACCATTTTGAGGTATGAATATATCCATTAAAGTGAGAAAATCCGGTGTACTCGCGATAACCATACCGTATCATCTGAACCTCATCAGGGCAATCCAGAGTGTTCCCGGTCGTCAGTGGGAAGCTGCCGAGAAAATTTGGACCGTTCCGGATACTCCGCATACCCGTAAGTGTCTTCGGGAGGCCCTGTTACAAAGCGGTCTGTGTTCTCATGTACCACCCTTTCCGGCAGAGACAACACAGAAGCCACCGGTACAAAAGAGTGATCCGGGTGTTCAAAGCGCTGTTGAGCGGTATACCAATACCCTGAAAACGTTCCATTACAGCGATCGGACACGGGAAACCTATGTTTCCTGGTTTGTGCGGTATATTGCCGCCTGTGGGGAGCCGAATCTTGCACGTCCTGATGAAGAACAGATAAACCGGTTTGTCAGCAACCTCGCCGTAGACGGTAATGTGAGTGCATCAACCCAGAATCAGGCATTGGCCGCAATACTCTTCTATTATCGTCGGGTACTGGGAATCCCGACCGACCAGCTGGATCATATTATACGGGCAAAGAAAGGGCACCGGCTTCCTGTCGTGATGAGCCGGGATGAAGTCAAAGTTGTACTTGCCCATCTGACCGGAACAAAGAAGCTGGCTGCCAGGGTCATGTATGGAACCGGATTGCGGCTCATGGAGTGCATGCAGCTTCGTGTTCAGGATATCGATTTTGACCGGAGCGAAATCCTGGTCCGCGCCGGGAAAGGTGACAAAGATCGCGTGACCATGCTTCCGCAAATTCTCAAAGGGCCGCTTCGGGAGCATCTGAAAGAAGTACAATCGCTTCATGATCATGATATCGCCGATGGATGGGGAAGGGTTCCTTTACCGGGAGCGCTTGAGCGAAAGTATCCCAATGGTTCTTGCGACTGGATATGGCAATGGGTATTTCCCCAACGGCATCGATGGAAAAATCCTAAAACAGGAGAAGAGGGACGACATCACATGGATGAGTCACTCATGCAGCGTGCCGTCCACGAAGCGGTACTCAAGGCCGGTTTGACCAAACATGCCTCCTGCCATACCTTCCGCCATTCGTTCGCAACCCATCTGATAGAAAACGGCTACGATATCCGCACCGTACAGGAACTTCTTGGGCACAGTGATGTTAAAACGACCATGATCTATACCCATGTGCTCAACAAAGGCCCTGGTGGAATTCGAAGCCCGCTGGATGTATTATAGGGTATACTATTCACGGGATTATATCCCGACCAATGATGCCGGATCATTCCTGCGTCTTACACTGAACTGCCGGGTTGGCAGCTCAACTGCGGGTTACGCTGTTTCGGCGCGGGCCTGCAGCTTTGTTATTCTCAAGCGGTCTGCATCCTGCGTCCGCACCCCGGAATTATGCGGAACAGCATAATCCACCGGCGAAGCCGTACCAAAAAGATGAATAACAAGGCAATTATGGGCCAAAGCACAGTTTCCCGGAGCTGGTTCCCAGTAGATTAGGCTGACAGTATGAAATTTCGATTTTCCACTAAGGAAAAGCCCAATAAATGTTAG
>CAZGQQ010000065.1:0-10682 GCA_964527175.1 uncultured Treponema sp. | reverse complement strand
GAAATGTTATTGAGACCCGTTCGACCGCGAAAGATATCAACGTTGAAATTTGCTCGGCTTGCCATCCCTTTTACACCGGCAAGCAGAAGCTCGTTGACTCTGCCGGACGTATTGACCGCTTCAAGAAGCGCTACAATATCAAGGACAACTGATCCGGCGAACAAGGCTGCCCCAAACGGGCAGCTTTTTTTTTCTTTGTGTGCATCGGCGTAACGGTGTACACTGTATTTCATAATGATACACAATTCAGAACCGGTTGTATTTTGTCATGGTCTTTTTGGTTGGGGTGCTGACAAGCTCGGCGGATTTCCCTATTTTCTTTCTGTTCACCGTTTATTGCAAAAGAGGCGCGATCTTCCCCCCTGCATTTTCCCGTCTACCGGGCCCATTTCTTCCATTCATGACCAGGCCTGCGAACTGTTTTATCAGCTTGTTGGCGGCCGGGTGAATTATGGCGCAGAACATGCCCGGACATACGGTCATGCGCAGTACGGGCGTGATTACACCGGAAAGGCATTCTATCAGCAGTGGGACGCCGAGCATCCCCTGGATTTCGTTTGTCATTCCATGGGAGCTCCGGTTGTCCGGATGCTCCAGTATCTTCTTGAAGAAGGTTTTTTTTCCCGTGAAGACGGCCGCCAGTATCACACCGAATCACGGTGGATTCGCTCAATAACGACGGTTTCCGGTGTCCATAACGGTTCGACCCTTACCTGGATCCTTGGTGTGGATCCGCTCACCGGCAAGATCAACAAGGAATCTTCCGGTTTGAAAATACTCCTTGGCATTCTGGAGCGATATGCCCGCCTGCAGGCAAAATTGCCGGGTGTGTCGCGTTTTTATGATCTCATGCTGGATCAATGGGGTATTACTCCCGGAGCGCTTGAACGGGAGCAGATGAGCCGGCTCCTTGAGGATACAGCCTATATAGATTCCCTCGACAATGCGCTCCATGACCTTGCTCCAAATGCCATGGAGAAGCTCAATACGCGCCTCGTGGAATATCCGGACACCTGGTACTTCAGTTATGTTACGCGTTCAACCATTCCCTTTGGACGTATCGGATTCCCGGTACCATACTGGACTCATCTGTTTTTGTTTCCCTCGGCGCTGGCAATGGGAATGAGACGATTTCCCGAAGAAGCGATTCCAAAACAGTATAAACGACTCTGGCGTGCCAACGACGGTATGTGCAATGCCTGGTCACAGGATTGTCCCAAACTGGGTCGGGATCGCCCGGCACGTTCTGCCAGGCGGAGCAGGAGGGCACGGAAAACCGGTGATTGGGAAAAGGGTATCTGGCATCTTGTGCGGCGTTCCCGCAAGTACGACCATGGTGAAGTCGCCATGTTGCCGCACTTTTTCAGACGTTGGGCGCTCATGCGCTATTATGCCGGGATTTTCAGTATAATTGACCGGGTGAGAGAGGCCGGGCGGTAGAAGCCGTCTGCGGCCGGGGGAAGCGGGCACCCCGCCGGATGAGCGGGCACCCCGCCAGATGAGCGTGCACCCCGCCGGATGAGCGGGCACCCCGCCGGGTAAGCGGGCACCCCGCCGGATGAGCGGGCACCCCGCCGGGGATGGTGTGCATTCAGGTCAGGTCAAACTTCCACATGCGGTGAATTTTGCGGTTGCGGAAGTCTTCCGGGATGGACCAGTCGCTCAGGTCGCTGATACAGGTGTCGGGGTTTGCCGCGGCACCGCCGATGAGCTCGGCTTCAAATTTGAGTTTGCGTGAATTCGTGGAAAAGAGCAGGGTGCCGCCGGGAGAAAGAACGGCCAGACAAAGGCGGCAAAGCTCTGCCCAATCGCGATTTATGTCAAATACATCGTCGAGTTTCTTCGAGTTGGAGAATGTTGGCGGGTCACAGATAACAAGATCCCAGCGGTCCTTTCTGCGTATGGCACTTTTCAGAAAAGTGACAACGTCATGGCGGTACAGAACAAGGGCCGCATCTGCGTTCGGAGGGTTTTTTTCGTCTCCCATTGAAATACGTTCACCAAAACCATTGAGCGCCAGGTTATCCGCTGCCCAGCCGAGATAGGTGCGTGAAAGATCCACCGAGGTAACCGATGAAGCAGCGCCGAGGGCCGCATGAACCGAAAAAGCGCCGGTATAGCAAAAAAGATTGAGAACACGCTTTCCTGCCGAGGTTTCGCGTACAAGAAGCCGGGCGGGGCGGTGGTCAAGAAATATTCCGGTATCAAGATAATCAGAAAGGTTTACACGGAATTTCGCGCCGCCTTCGTCAACGGTGATAACGGTGCCTCGTTCGGAAACCTTGTCGTATTGCGATTCTGTGCCCCGCTGGCGGCGGCGTATCTTTGTGTGAACGTGATTTTCCGGCACGGACAGTGTTTTTGCGGCGGCTTCTTTCATTACCGCCATCCATGCCTGTTCTTCTTCGTCCGGTTTGTCATAGGGGCGTTCATATAGCGAGATATGCAGATGGCGGTCGCCGGAGCTCTCGTCCGTGTAGAGGTCAACCGCAAGAGGAACTTCGGGAATATCCTTGTCGTAGAGACGGAACGTGGAAACCCCCGTTCGTTTTGCCCATTTTTTGAGGTGTGCATACCGCTTTGACAGGCGGTTGGCGAACATGAGCGCCTGATTCCCCGTTGACTCGTTATTCATTTCGGTCGGAGCGCATCATGACGGAAAGCAGTGCAAAACCGGAGGTAAGGTCTTCCTTCTGTACCATAACGTGGTCGGGAAGGGATAGTTTCCGGTTGGTAAAATTCCATATTGCCGTAATACCGGCGGCAACAATGCGGTCGGCCGCTTCCTGCGCATGCTCGGAGGGCACGGTCAGAATGGCTATTGTAGCTCCGGTCTTTTTTATATGCTTTTCAAGAGCGGCGAGGGGATGTACCGGTACGCCATGAATGGTGGTACCAACCTTTTGATCATCAGTATCAAAAGCCGCAGCCATGTCGATTCCATGAAGACGGAATTCCTGGTATCCGGCAAGTGCGGTTCCGAGGTTACCGGCTCCCACTATAACGGCCTTGTGGGTGGTATCCCAGCCGAGGAAGCGGTTGATTGCTTCCAGAAGCTCGGTTGTCGGGTACCCCTTTTTTGGTTTGCCCACAATACCCGTTATGGCAAGATCTTTTCTGACCTGGATCGGTTCAAGTCTGAGTTCCTGGGCAATGACGGTTCCTGAAATATATTCCTGATTGTTCTTGTGAGCCTGCTGTACGATGTAAAGGTAGGAGGGCAGGCGGCGAACCGAGGGTGCCGCGGAAATCTTGTGTTTTGCCATTCACACGTCCTTGTATTTCGATGATTTTTTAACGATATACGCGAAACTGGTGAAAGTCAAGCGCATGTATGGAAACAAATACTGAAATTCGCTATACTCGTTCCCATTCATACCCACAAACAGGAGTAGTATGCCATGTATGACCCCGTTGATCCCAAAGTGAATTTCCCCGAACAGGAAGAAAAAATTCTCGCCTTCTGGCGTGATAACGATATTTTCAAAAAATCAATTACCAACCGGGCCGACGCTCCCGAATATACCTTTTACGACGGCCCTCCTTTTGCAACCGGATTACCGCATTTTGGTCACTTTGTACCGAGTACCATCAAGGACATCATTCCCCGGTATCAGACCATGAAAGGAAAACGGGTTGAGCGCCGTTTCGGCTGGGACTGCCACGGGCTCCCGGTTGAAAACCTTATCGAAAAGGAACTCGGTCTCAATTCAAAAACAGACATAGAGAAATTCGGTGTGGCAAACTTCAATGAAGCCTGCCGGTCAAGCGTACTCCGCTATGTGAAAGAGTGGCGTGAAACCATAACCCGTCTCGGCCGCTGGGTGGATTTTGACAACGACTACAAGACGATGGAAGCCGATTACATGGAATCCATCTGGTGGGTAATGAAAAGCCTCTGGGAAAAAGGGCTTCTTTATGAAGGCCACTATATTCTGCCGTATTGCCCCCGCTGCTCCACCGTACTTTCCAACCACGAACTCAATCTGGGCGGATATCAGGATGTTCATGATCCCGCCATCACCATTCGCTTCAAGGTAACCGGAACGCTCTCCGGAAGTGCCGCGGAAAAGAGTGCGGCAAAAGAGCTTGCCGGAAAAAACGCCTACCTTCTCGCATGGACTACCACACCCTGGACGCTTCCGAGCAATCTCGGTCTTACCATGGGTCCCGATGTGGACTACGTACTTGTTGCAGACGGTGATGACGCCTATATCATGGCGGAAGCACGACTTCCGGCATATTACCGGGAAGCGGACGATTATACCGTCCTGTGGAAAAAGAAGGGGAGCGAACTTGCAGGCATCACCTATGAGCCCCTGTTCCCCTATTTTGCCGATCTCGCCACGAATGAAGACGGCTCTCCCGGCGCCTTCCGCACCCTGCTCGGCGACTTTGTTACTACCGAAGACGGAACCGGCATTGTGCACACCGCTCCCGGTTTTGGTGAAGATGATAACCGCGTATTCAAGGGAACCGGCGTGCCCACCATCTGTCCGGTAGACGCTGAATGCCGTTTTACCGCCGAGGTGCCGGACTATCAGGGCCAGTTCGTCAAGGACGCAGACAAGGCGATCATCGACCGGCTCAAAGCGGAAGGCAAGCTCGTAAAACGCGAACAGATTCTCCACGCGTATCCCCACTGCTGGCGCTGTTCAAGTCCGCTCATCTACCGCGCAGTGGGAAGCTGGTTCGTCAGTGTTGAAAAAATAAAGGACCGCATGATCGCGGCAAATCAGACAATTAACTGGCAGCCCGTGCATATCAAGGATGGTCGGTTCGGCAAGTGGCTCGACGGCGCACGCGACTGGGCAATCAGCCGGAACCGCTACTGGGGGAACCCGCTTCCCGTGTGGAAATGCGACACCTGCGGCGACACCGTCTGCGTGGGAAGCCGCAAGGAACTCGAAGAACTGTCCGGCGTGTACCCGGACGATCTCCACAAGCATTTTGTGGACGAAATAACCTTTCCCTGTTCATGCGGCGGCACCAGGCGCCGTATCAGCGAAGTTCTCGACTGCTGGTTTGAATCCGGTGCCATGCCCTATGCCCAGAGTCATTATCCTTTCGAAAACAAGGAATCGTTCGAACAGCGTTTTCCGGCTGCCTTTATCTCGGAAGGCCTCGACCAGACCCGCGGTTGGTTCTACACGCTTACCGTCCTCGCTGCCGCGCTCTTTGACGGTCCCGCTTTCGAGAACTGTATTGTAAATGGTCTTGTGCTCGCCTCGGACGGCAAGAAGATGTCAAAGAGCCTGAGAAACTATACCGACCCCAACAAGGTCGTGAACGAATTCGGAGCCGACGCGCTTCGCCTCTTTCTCATGCACTCCGGTGTTGTTCGGGCCGATGACCTCAAATATAGCGACGAAGGCGTACGCGACGTGCTCAAGGGCATCCTCATACCCTTGTGGAACAGTTACAGCTTCTATGTAACGTATGCGAATATCGACGGAGTAACCCCGCCTGATTCGGCAACCTGTGTTTCAGGCGACAATCCGCTTGATGCCTGGATTCTGTCCATTACGGAGAAAATGGTGCTGGAAGTAGGCAGCGCTCTCGATGCCTACGATCTTTCCCGGGCCATTGACCCGATCGTTGATTTTGTGGATCAGCTCAACAACTGGTATATCCGCCGTTCCCGCCGCCGGTTCTGGAAGAGTGAGAATGACGGAGACAAGACGTGTGCCTATGACACACTGTATCGCTCACTCAAAAAGTTTACCCTCGTTGCGGCGCCGGTTGTTCCCTTTGTTACTGAATCAATCTGGCGGAACCTCCGGGTGGAAGGTGATGCTGAATCGGTACATCTTGCAGACTATCCCGTATACGATGAAGCGTTGCGCGATGAAGCACTCGAGTTCAAGATGGCTACCGTACAGAAAGCGGTCTCCATGGGCCGCAGCCTTCGCTATCAGTTCAATCTAAAAACCCGCCAGCCCCTGCGTGCGGTGGAGCTGGTAACCCGGAACCCCGAAGAAAAGAAAGTGCTTCTCGAAATGGAAGAGAGTATCCGTGAGGAACTGAATGTGAAGGAAGTACTCTTTCATGAAAAGGAAGAGGAACTGGTAGAATATAGTGCAAAGGCGAACTTCCGTGTTCTCGGAAAAGAACTCGGCGCCTCGATGAAACTGGCCGCCGGGGTAATTGAAAAACTCTCCTCAAGCGAGATTCAGTCCATTCTTGAGGGTGCAACACTCAGTATTGAAGTTGATGGAAATCATCTCGAACTGACAACTGATAAAATCATGGTGAATCGCGAGGAAAAAGCAAACCTTCGCGTTATAAACGAAGGCACATTGACTGTTGCCCTTGATACGGAAGTAACGCCGGAATTGCTTCAGGAAGGTGCCGTTCGGGATCTTGTACGCGGCGTACAGAATTTACGGAAAGAGCGGGGCCTCGAAGTAACCGACCGCATAGAACTGACTGTATCGGCTGCCGGCTCAGACACGGTTCTTGCAGAAGCGTTTGACCGTTTCAGTGAATACGTGATGAACGAAACACTGGCCGTACGTACACACTGGGTGGACACCGCCCCCGAAGGCGCGGTTTCCATAGAAAGCGGTGAATCTTCATGGATGGCGGATATTGTTCGTGTATCAGAGTAGTTCACGGCAGCCACGCCCGTTGCGACCAACAGGTGGCTTTCGTACCGGATACAGTATCCTTCTTGCTCTGGGTATTGCCGTTGCCCTGTTATTTGAGTCCTGTGCAACGGCACCGTACGCTTTTTCTTTTGATCCCCTCGGCATTCTGAATCAGGACGCCCCCTGGTATGCGGTGCTTCCGGTAGAGGAAAACCGTTCGGTGTTTGAGGCATTCAGTGAATCACTCGAAAGCGGTACTTCATTCATGAAAGATATTGAACGTGCCAGCGTTCTGTATCTTGCCGGTCATTCCCGGAGGCGGGAAGGGGGTGAAACCCTTCCGTTTTCCCTGGTCGCGACCGGATCGTTTCCTTCGTCCATGAGTGGCCTTGCCTTTTCAAAAAAAGACGGTTGGGAGAAAATGGGCTCACGAAGAGACGGTGTATGGTACCGGAACGGTCACATGGGTGCGGCAATTCCCCGTGCGGGACTTCTGTGCATGAGTGATTCCTCCACGATTCCCGGCATGCTCAATGCCTTACGGAATCCGCCGGGAGAAGAGGTACCTGCTCCTCCCGAATTCCGGGAAGCGATTCCCCGTACCGGTTCGGGAGACGGCACTATTGCCCTGTACATACGGGACCGGCAATTTATTTCAGAAACCATGCTCAAGGGTACCAATCTCGAGTTGCCCATTCAGGGTATTCTGGTGTTGGCAAAACGCGCGTCCGATACCGGGAATTACCGGCTTGTATTCAGGATGTATTTTCCGGATGAAAGAACCGCCCGGGCAATGGTGCCGATGGTACGCCTTGTGTTCACCGGCAGCGCAAAACTGGATGGAACAACACTGGTGTTTGACTTGTCGATGAAACCGGAAGATATTGCCGATCTGTTGAAATTTGTGTACTTTTGACACTGCTACCAAAATTGTTGGAAAAAAGTTGAGGATGAAACGAAATGCCAACGTATGAATACGAATGCAACGGCTGCGGCCACCGTTTTGAAGTCTTCCAGAAAATGTCGGATAATCCGCTGGATACCTGCCCGGAGTGCGGAAAGCAGGTTCGGCGTATCCTTTCGGGCGGATTGGGCATACGATTCAAAGGATCTGGTTTTTATGTAACGGATTCATCAAAGAAACCGGCAGAAAAGAAAAAATCTGACAAACCGGATTCATCAAAGAGCGGCACGAACGGGTGAAAAAGGTTCCAAAGTTCTTTTGCGAACATTGCGGTACCGAGGTGCGGCAGCGCGATCGGGTATGTCCACACTGCGGACGTTTTTTTGCCAGCGTGAAATGCCCTTCGTGCGGTTTTACCGGAGATTCCCGGGTCTTCAAGGATGGCTGTCCGGCATGCGGATATGCCCTTCATACGGACTATCGGGATGGTCACAATTCGTCAATACCGGCATCCCGAAACGGCAAAACACCGGCTGGCGGGTCTGATCCGCTTCCCTGGTGGATATATGGTCTTTCGCTCGGGTTACTTGCGGTGGTACTGGTCCTGATTATCCTGAATGCCCGATAAGTTCTATCGCACTGGCCAGACCTTCCGTATTTCCGGTAATTCTGAGTATCATCATCGGTCCTGTTTTTTGAACCTGACATCGCAGTGAAAAGACCTTGTCGCCAATCTTGAGTGTTCCCTCATCAACAATTTCACCCTCTGCAAGATCGGAAACCGCTGCCGGAGCATCCGGCTTGAACCGAATTTCGTCGGCAAGCAGGTTTTCCACTTTCCCGGTAACGATGGTATCGTTGAGCGGATTGGTAAACATGAACGACGTTTTGTCCCGCAGGATGGTAAGTACACGCTCTGTTCGCGTACTGTCCACAAAACGGTAGCGGGAAAAAATGTCACGAAGGGTCTTTTCATCTGCCGGGGAGGGAGCATGTTCCTGTATCATTGCCTGTACACCGATATGAATCGCCTTGTCTGCATCGTCGCCGGTAAACCGCCTGTTTATGAGCAAGATGATGATTGTTTCATCGCGTGACGTGTCTGACCGTATGAACTGAACGATTGTTTTCCAGTGGCGGGGGAAGTCCGCAGCAGATATCAGGACGGCATCGGGCCGAATTTCTTCAATGTTATCGAGTGCTTTCACGGCAGAGCGATACCGGATAATATCAAAACCGCAGGGAGCTACCGTTTCTTCGAGTGTATCTACAAATGTGTCAGTATCCGATATCAATAATGCAATCATTCCCGTTCCTTACTCGGTACCAAGGTTGTCAACCGTATAGTCATACACACGCCAGATACCATCCTGCTGGGAAAGATAATAGGTAAACCGCTTTTTCTCGCGGAAGGTACGGTAATCGAACCATTGAATGACGGACACGGTTCCCTCGGTTTCACTGTACATCGTTTTTTCTATACGGAAGTCTACCGGGATCGTTGCAATTTCCTTTTCAATGGTAGCCTGGCTCAATTCGAATTTATAGTTCTCGATCATGGAAAGTCTGCCGTCTTCGGATTCTGCACGGAAACGGCGCTTGCGGGCCGGGTCACGGGAAAGCATGCGTTCAAGATCAAAGTACAGGAAGAACTGATTCCAGTGAGATTTTTGCCGTGCGGTGAGGATATAGGTAATAACCTGATCAGGCGGCATTGGTTCGGGGCGGAGTATTTCGGCGGTTGAAGGGGACACCGGAAGTATGGTTGCCGCAGCGGCCGAAGGCGAGGGGCTTACTTCAAGAGTCAGCTTGTTTGACGCAATACGGGGTTCGCTCTGGTCTGAAAGACGCTTGAGTTCGGGATAAAAATGACACTGGAGTACATACATGCCGGGTGTCGGAATTTTGAGAAAATCTTTAATATCGACAACAAAGGACAGCGATTCCCCCGTTTCAAGGCTGACTTCGCGGAAATAGACCTGACGTGCAGAACTGCGGGAACGGAGCCATACTTCGGTATGATCAAGCTGCCTCGCCCGGGTTGTACGGGCAGAAAAATCCAGGCTGAAAAAATGGTCGTCGGCGAGTTTGAAGCGAAGCGGTCGGGGTGTTTTGTTTGATATGGTTACCTGTACCAGAACCGGTTCAGCCGGAGAAGTTCCCGGATAATACAGGGATCGTTCATAAAAGCGTATGGAAAGCTCTGCGCCGGTTGCATCGGCGGTTTCGGCTGCACATACCGCCGAAGCGCAAACAATGGTTAATGCGATAATGGTCAACAGTTGTTTCACCTGAAAATCTCCCCTTTTCCAGTATATCGGCCTTTTTTACTTTCGTCATTAGTGGTAAAATCCCCTCCGACATGAGCATTGCACACCTTAAACAGGCCATACACCGGTGGGACAGCATGACCGGTGTTATAGGCGATTTAAAAGAAAATACATGGCCCCGGGAACTCTACGGCGTTCACGGCGGCCTTTTCGCGTTTTTTTTTGCAGAATATCTGGAAGCCTTTCCCGGTCAGCTGGTTATTGTGGTCCCTACGGAAAAGGAGATCGATTCACTTACCGCCGATCTGGATCTCGCCGGGATGGACTGGGAAGTTCTACCCTGGTGGGGAACCATGGCGTACCGCCCGGTCCCGACCGGCGCCGCGGTCTTCGGTGAGCGGGCGTCGCGCCTCGCCATGCTCGCGCGGGCGGGCGGCACAACCCCCTCGGGTGGCACAACGGTTCTTGTCATGACCCAGCGGGCGTTTTGTACGCCGGTGCCGCCGCCCGAATACTTTTCATCCCTGCTGACCACCCTTTCGGTAGGGGATCGTTTTGATTCCGCCGTACTCGCGGAAGATCTCGTTCTTCAGGGGTACCTCCGGGTCCCGCGGGTTACCGTGCATGGCGAGTTTGCCCTCCGCGGCGAGGTGCTCGACATCTTCATGCCGGGCGGAGAGGTGGCGCACCGCATCGTGTTTGACTTTGACACCATCGAGACCATCAAACTCTTTGATCCGGAGAACCAGAGTTCGGTCGGCACGGCGGAATCGGTGACGCTTCATCCTGCACGGGAAGTGCTGTGGACGGAAGACCGTATCGAAGCGCTGGAGAAGCGCCTCAAAACACTCCCCGAGTTTTCAGACGGCGCGGAAAATCTCATTGATCACTTGCGGGTGTATGAAACCGTGGAAGGGG
>CAZGQQ010000064.1:5889-10893 GCA_964527175.1 uncultured Treponema sp. | reverse complement strand
TTTTGGGCCCACCAGGACTTGAACCTGGGACCGACGGATTATGAGTCCGCAGCTCTAACCAACTGAGCTATAGGCCCGGGTGCAAAAACGGCTAAGTGGACAGGAATAACGAGTGGGAATAACATACCAAAAAGCCGGAATTGCAAGGCTCACTATATAGAAAAAAGTGCGTCGGGTCAAGGCAAGGGGTTCTGGACCGCTTTCTATTTACCGGGAATTGTTGTATACTGTTTACAATATTTTCACTCTGGAGGAATACATGAAATCAGTCAAAGGCTCACAGACCGAGAAAAACCTTCTCGCGGCCTTTATGGGCGAATCCCAGGCACGCAATCGATATACATTCTGGGCAAGCAAGGCGAAAAGTGAAGGCTATGTACAGATTCAGCAGATCTTTCTTGAAACCGCTGACCAGGAAAAGGAACACGCAAAGCGGCTGTTCAAGTTTCTTGAAGGCGGAGAACTGACGATCCAGGCTTCAGGAGACGCAGGAATCATCGGTTCAACACTCGAAAACCTCAAGCAGGCGGCTCATGGCGAGAATCATGAATGGCAGCACATGTATCCCGACTATGCCAAGATCGCCAAGGAAGAAGGGTATGATACCATTGCGGCCGTCATGAATAACATTGCCGTTGCGGAAAAACAGCATGCAAAGCGCTTTGAAGCCATGGCAAAGCACATCGAAGATAACGACATGTGGGTACAGGAATCCCCTACTACCTGGCGGTGCCTCAACTGTGGCTTCATCTATGTAGGCAAGGAAGCTCCGGAAATGTGTCCGGCCTGTGCACATCCCAAGGCGTACTTCGAACGGCTCGCCGAAAACTGGTAAACAGTACAAAGACCGGTGATTTTCACCGGTCTTTTTTTTTAGTGAAGTATTGTTTCCTGAAGGGCATACTCGGTACAACCCAGTTTTGCCTCTATGTCCCGGGGAGTATCCATAAAACATACCCCGTACAGATACTTGTTCTTGTTCTTTTTTACCCAGGTAATTTTACCGGGAACCTCAACATTCCGTTCATCGCACAAACTGACAAACTGAAAGCGCATTGAAGCGTCAACACAAAAGCATGACGAACATTCAAACTGAAGACCGCCAAGAGAAACATTCTGTGTCCGCAAACCGGTTACCGGCTCCCTGCTTTTTTCGTGATAGATCTCGATATCCCAGGCGTGGGGGTATCGTCCAAACTTCCGTCGCTCTTCCGTAGCTTCGGCAATACAATCCTTGCCATCATACTTTGCCTGATACAGTGCGCGATCCGCGGCTTCAATAAGACTGACCATATCAAAGGCAGAAGCCGGATACGTAGCAGTTCCTCCGGAGAATGTTACCCCGTTATCACGGAAAAACGGATCTGCCTTTACAGTCGTTCGTATACGCTCGGAAAGGGTATAGGCACCTTCCGCATCAGTTTCCGGCAGTATGAGCAAAAACTCTTCCCCGCCGTACCGGCAAAGGATATCTTCCTCGCGAAGCGCTCCACGAATAAGCGTGGCTATTTCACGTAGTACTTCATCACCAAACAGATGACCCCGGCTGTCGTTAATGGATTTGAAATTGTCTATATCAAGAATGCATACCGACAGCGCTTTTCCATACCGGTCGCACCGATTGAATTCTTTCCGAAGAATCATGTCCATATACCGCCGGTTAAAAACACCGGTCAAACCGTCTATCATGGCCAAACGTTCTGCCTGCCGGAATACATGGACTTCAACAAGCATGGGAGAATTGAACGCGTGATTTTCATTGGTAAAATAGTCAACGAGTGACAAATACACACTTGCCGGACGGCCCAGTTTTTCCGTGAGATGTTCCATGTTATGGAGAATCTTTTCCCAGTGGGCTATGGCTTCCTGCTCGGTAAACTCAAGATGGACAAATGTTTCAAGAAGACCGGCAAACGTTCTTCTTTCTCCCATTGGCTCGGCAAACACACCGTTTGCGCCATTGGAAGTCAAACCCAGGATTCGCTCGAGAAGCCGGGCAGAATCATCTTTTTTCATCATACAACCTTCCGCATATACTTTTGGAGTATTATACCCCCGGGTGTAAATTCTTGTCGAGCGGATTCAGTCATTTTTTTCCATTACTGCTATCAATTCTTCTACCTTTTCCGAAATGGCGTCCGGAGAGCCGGCCACAAGAGTATCCTGCACGCAGTTTCTCAAATGTGCCCGAAGAACCTCCGAGCGCGCTTTCTTCAGAATTGAAGCGGCGGCCGTTATCTGGCCGGTAATATCCAGACAATAGCGATCCTCTTCGATCATCCGGAGAACACCCTCAATCTGCCCACGGGCAGTCCGCAGCAGTCGTGCTACTTTTTCATTATCCGCCTGCATACCATCTACCTCGCTTTTTTAAAGAAATTCAGCCGCAGGGCATTAAGAACCACAGAAATTGAACTGAAGCTCATGGCTGCTGCTGCAAACATGGGACTCAACTGCCAACCAAGCGTTGCATAAAAAACACCTGCCGCAAGCGGTATTCCCAGGGTATTGTATATCAATGCCCAGAAAAGATTCTGTTTTATATTGCCAATAACGGCATGCCCCAGTTTGATTGCCGTCACGGCATCACGCAAATCACTGCGAACAAGAACGATATCTGCAGACTCAAGAGCTATATCGGTTCCTGCGCCAATGGCGATACCCACATCTGCCTCAACCAGCGACGGCGCATCATTTATTCCGTCTCCTATCATTGCTACCTTTTTTCCTTCTGCCCGCATATTTTTCACTATTTCTATCTTGTCTTCCGGCATCATCTGGGAAAACACATGATCAATACCGGCTTCCTTGCGGATACCCTCTGCAGTTGCCGGATTGTCACCGGTAAGCATGACAACTTCAAGTCCGGCCTTCCTGAACGCCGCTACTGCTTCACGGCTGCCGGGCTTGATGGTGTCGGCAACCGCGATAATACCAAGTACTCTGCCTTCGCTGCCGATGCTGAGCGGTACTTTTCCCTGGGAAGCAATCTTTTGTACCTTGGTTATGACAGGTGTAATATCGATACCGCTGTCGCTCATCAGTTTCGGGCTGCCAATATAATATCTTGTACCGTCCAGCTCCGCGCTGATTCCCAATCCAAAATGAACCCGAAAATCGGTAACCGTCTTGAGCGGAAGTCCCGACTTTTCCGCTTCCATCCTGATGGGTATACTGAGCGGATGTTCCGATTTGTTTTCTATGGACGCAGCAAGACTTATCAACTCGTTGTCATCCATATCACTCAGGGAAACAATATCGGTCAACACCGGACGACCCGTAGTTAGCGTTCCCGTCTTGTCCAGCACAATAACATCAACACTGTGTGCAATCTCGAGGGCTTCCGCACTTTTTACCAACACACCGTGTTGTGCACCCACACCGGTTCCAACCATTATGGCAGTCGGCGTAGCAAGCCCCAACGCACAGGGGCAGGAAATAACCAGCACACTGATCGCGGCAGAAAGGGCGAAAGAAAACCCGGCACCGGTAATAATCCATACGATAAGTGTTACCAGGGCGATACCCATGACAACAGGAACAAAAACGGAACTCAGCTTGTCGGCAAGCCGAGAAATTGGAGCCTTGGAAGATGCTGCTTCTTCCACAAGCGCAATTATGCGGGCAAGGGTCGTATCATCACCAACACGTTCGGCACGGAACGTAACTGAACCGGAAATATTGATTCCGGCACTCAGCACCATATCTCCTTCTCTCACTTCAACCGGGATGCTCTCGCCGGTAATTGCAGAGAAATCCATTGCAGAATGCCCGTCTACGACCTTGCCGTCTACCGGAATACTTTCTCCGGGACGTATAACAACAAGGTCTCCGGGGAGAATCGCCGGTACCGGTATTTCTGTTTCTTTTCCATTACGTAGTACGTGGGCCGTACGTGGCCGCAAGCGTATCAGTTTTTCAACCGCGTTTGAGGTATGCCGTTTTGCGTTTGCCTCAAGATATTTGCCAAGCGTAATAAGAGAAAGGATCATTGCCGCTGACTCAAAATACAGATCCATCTGATAGCGGTGGGCAAGGTCAAGATTGTCGGTTGCCAGGCCATGGCTGATCATGAATATTGCATAAACTCCATAGACCACGGCCGCACCGGATCCAATCGCAATAAGAGAATCCATGGTTGGCTTAGCGCGAAAGAGCATGGCAAAACCGCGTACAAAATAGGTACTGTTTACCGCAAGAACCGGCAGTATGAGCAAAAACTGGGTAAAAGCAAACATGAGCGGATTGGCGGTTCCATGAAAAACAGCAGGAAGCGGCCAGGAAAACATGTGTCCCATGGCAAGGTACACCAATGGAAGGCTGAATCCAAATGACACAGCCAACCGTGTTTTCATCGTGTTTCGCGCTTTAATTGCATCATTTTTCAGCTGCTGTGAACTCCGGTCTTTCCTTTCACTGTTTTTTTTTTCAGACAGCAGCGCTGCTTCATAACCCGCTGCTTCAACTGCTGTAATTATGGATTCAGCGGATTCTATACTATCATCATATTCCACGGTCATGGAGCCTGCCAAAAGATTCACCTGTACTGAACTCACACCGTCCAGAGCAGCCACATCACGTTCAACATGAGAAGAACAAGCAGAACAATTCATGCCGCTAACAGAAAATTTCTCGGTTATACGCATCGATACCTCCCGGGCATTATACCACACCCCCGTGGGGTGTATGCTAAAAATATAATATATCTCCACTTCCGGGTCAAGTAAAAGGCAAAAAAACAACCCCGGCGTATCCGGGGTTGTACCAGGTCTTTTTACCTTCTGTCTTTTGTACTTACACCGAGATGCTTACTCAGCCACTGCAATATAGTATTCATAACTAATGGAATACTTTCCGGAGGTAAAGTCCCAATATCCGTCCTTGGTGGTATCAGTTTTAGGAAGATTCCACTGTACTTCAACCCCGTTATACCCGTACAAGTTCTGTGTTTTCATATTGATCATGAAACACTTCCGTCCGTCCTTTTCAACAACAGTTCCATTC
>CAZGQQ010000064.1:0-5789 GCA_964527175.1 uncultured Treponema sp. | reverse complement strand
TTTCATATTGATCATGAAACACTTCCGTCCGTCCTTTTCAACAACAGTTCCATTCATTGGCAGTGTACTTGAGACCGAGATCATCGGTACCCTTCAGATAAATTCACTGATACGACGGAGTATAGAATCCGGCCTGAACCATTTGGGGAAGCTCTCCCTCCGGTTCGGCGAATACTGCTGGAGCCATTACAACCATAAGGGTCAATACAATCAATACAGCACATGTTCTTTTCATACAATTTCTCCTTCTCTTTTATTCAACATACACCCACATGACGGGTTCTTTCGGATCCGGGGTAACACCCTTTCGCCGAAATAATTCGGATAGGGTAACAAATTCGTACCCCTGCTTCTTGAGCTCCGGAATAAGGATATCAAGCGCTTCAGGGGTTGGATGCGGATAGGGCTGCACGTCGTGAAGAAGTACGATTGCACCATCCCGAACACCATTGAGTACATTTTCGGCGCGGTCTTCTGCCTCGGTTCCACAGCCAGCCCAGTCCATACCAAGCACACCGCTTGCGAAGGGCAGTCCAACTGTTTCATGGAGAACATCACTTGATGCGAGATTCGGCGGCCGGAAAAACTTGGGCTCCTGTCCGCTGTATTTCTTGATTGCAGCGCTGGTCTGATCAATTGACTCACGGATTTCCTCCGGTGTCATTTCGTTCATGCTGCCCCAACCCCATGAATGATTGTTGATTTCACATCCCATTTTGACCATGCGCTCGAGTGTCGGTTGAGTAGACTCATTCACAAGCTGACCAATAACAAAAAACGACGCGACTACATCATATTTTTCAAGCTTGTCCAGAACAAGTGCGGTCATTTCTTCGTTTGGCCCGTCATCGAATGTCAGCGCAACCAGCTTTGCCTGACCCTTTGATCCGCCCTGGTCTTTTGCGGTTGTTTTGCAGGACATAGTTACCACCATCGTCACCAGTATAGCGAATACCAGAACCTTTTTCATTCGTTCCTCCTGATGCCCAGTGTACCCCCGGTTTCCCCGTCGCGGAATCGGGAAAAGTTCGTACGAGTACATAGGTAAAATTACCTAGTGCTACACCGCTTTGACATGATGTCGGTCAATGATATACTGGACAGACAATGTCATACCGTATTGGACTTGTGTTAAAATATCTCGACGAGGAATACCAGGCGTCAATTTTCCGCGGAGCAGGAAAGGAAGCAGAGAAACTTGGCCTTGAGCTTGTCTGCATACAGGGAGACCAGTTTGACCAGACACTGTCCGGATCATCCTTTTTTTTCGCCAATTCCTCGGCACTGTCTCTTGATGGTATTGTGTTTGTATCTTCTATATTACTCAACAACAGTGATTCGAGCCTTCCCGCCATACTGAGAAAAAACTTTGGTACGACACCGTTTGTGTCAATCGGTACCGCCCTTGAAGGTATTCCGTCTGTTGTCTGTGAAACAACGGGTCCCATTACCCGTCTTGTTGAACATCTGGTTCATGACCACGGCTATCATAATTTTTTGTACATTGGCGGGCCAGAAGGAAACAACGACAACCGTACACGGGAAGTCGCGTTTCGTACCGCATTGAATGACATATCAGATTCCTTCAACCCCTGTTCACTCGAAGTTCGAAACGGAGAACTTTTCAGCGAAACAGCGGCTCTCCAGTGTATTGAACGGTATTGTCTTGAACATCCGGTACGTGATACGGACATTCTGCTTGCCGGAAGCGACGATATGGCCGCAGGGATTCTCAAGTATCTCCGTACCGGCGCACCGGAAAGCTGGCAAGACTGTCCCATTACCGGATTTGACGACATACCGCTTGCCGCGTCATCTCCGCTGTCTTTGACAACAATTCATCAACCAACAGAGCGGATGGGGGCGGAAGCCGTTCGCATGCTTTTTGATCTGCTTTCCGGGAAAAACCCGCCCGCAATTCTTGAAATACCGGGAGAAGCAATCAGGAGGAATTCCTGCGGATGCCGCGACTACCAGCCGCTTGTCCTCCCCGAAGAAACCGCCCGTTCCCTTCAGCGAGAACAATTCCTTCGCGACGTCAGCTATTTTGGCCAGGAGATAATGGGCGCTCAATCGCTGGAGGCAGTCGAACGTCCGCTCTGTGAGTTCCTGACCAATGTCGCGTCCCGTGACTTTGCGCTCGTCCTCTATGACTCACCGGTTACCCGGATGCCGGAGAGGGCACGGCTTCAGCTTAAGATAACGCCCATAGCAGGATCGGCGCTGTACCGTGAAACCGGACTGCGCCCTATCCGGGATATTTTTGACAGCCTTTTTGAAAGTCCGCTCATCCCGGGCTCACCCCGCTGCCTGTTCCACCTGCGTTCGGGCAATACCCGTCTCGGTTTCATTTTATACTCGGTTGACCAGAGTGCACATAGTTACATGAGCCTCTCCGGCATGTTTCTCTCCCATGCGATTCGCCGCCTGCATGAGCAGGAAAAAGAGCATGACCGGGCACGGGTGCTGGAACAGGAAGTTGAGAAACGAACCCGGGAACTTAAAAAAGAAGCGCTTCGGCGGCGAGAGGTAGAAGAAGCAGTTCTGAAAATCAGCGATCTGGAACGACTGCGGTTCAGTCTGGATCTTCACGACGATATTTGTCAGCGGCTTGCAGCCATGACCATGATTTGCAAAAAGGACGCAGAAAACGATCCATCAATGAAAACCCTGTTTGAAATGGCGAGTGAAACACTGCAAAAAACCCGCCAGTATGCGCATGATTCATTTCCGGTTGAAATTGATTCACTCGACATATCCGATGCATTACACCGCTTGTGCCGTGACATGGACAATACGGACGGCACTTGCATTACCTTTGTCCAGAACGGCACGGTAAGCGCACTTGCACGGGAACAAAAGATAAACATGTTCCGTATAGCGCAGGAAGCGCTTCAAAATGTCGTAAAACATGCACGGGCTCGTGAAGCACGGGTACAACTGGAATACCGCCCGGAAACCGTTACCCTTTCCATTTCCGATAACGGACAGGGCTTCGATCTGAATGGCGATGTTCACCCTGTTAAGCGCAATAGAAGACGTCCGCGGGGGCTCGGTATACGATCCATGGAGTACCGTGCGCATCAGCTTGAAGGAGACTTTGTCATTACCACCGAAAGCGGTCGCGGCACGACAATAACGGTATCAATTCCGGTAAAGGGAGAGACCCGATGAAACAGTATCGCATTGTGATTGTGGATGACCATGCTATTTTTATCCAGGGTCTTTCCCTGCTCATTGAAGCACAGCGGGATTTTGTGGTTGCCGGTTCCGCAACTACTACCGCAAGCGCCCTTGAACTCATCGCTTCAGGGAATCCGGACATGGCGATCATGGATCTCAATCTTGGGGATGAAGACGGCCTTGAACTGATAAAAACAGTTTCCGAAAAATACCCTGACATACATATTCTCGTTCTTTCCATGCTTCAGGAACGCTACTACGCAGAACGGTCGCTTGCCGCCGGAGCTCGTGGCTATGTCATGAAAGATGCCGCCGCAGACACACTCATTTCCGCAATGAGAACGGTTCTTTCCGGCAAGGTGTGGCTGAGCGACAGCGAACAAAACCGGTACATTGACTCACTCTTTCACCCGCGCAGCCCGGGCTCCAGTAGAAAGAATCCGCTGGAAACGCTTTCAGACCGCCAACTTCAGATATTCCGACTGCTCGGAACCGGTCATAGCACTCCTGAAATTGCAGAGCGGCTTGGCATACGGGTAAAAACGGTGGAGGCCCACAAAGAGCAGTTAAAAAAGAAGCTGGATTGCGTTTCTGCGCAGGAACTGCTCCGTCTGGCAATTGCATGGAACAAGGAATCTTCCCAAACATAAAAAAGGTCCGGCACATACATACCGGACCGTATTTCATGATCCATAGACGATTCGAACGTCCGACCTGTTGCTTAGGAGGCAACCGCTCTATCCAACTGAGCTAATGGATCACTACAGGCAGGGTTGACTATACACCATTAACCCTGCCCTGTTCAATGCCGACCCTTACTGCTGCTCGAGGAAGGTAAAGGCACGTCCGGTATTCCCGGCACGGCCGGTTCGGCCAATGCGGTGTACATAATCTTCGTATGTGTTGGGTTGCGAATAATTGATAACATGCGAAATGTCGGCAACATCAATACCACGGGCGGCAACATCTGTTGCAACCAGAATGTCGATCTCGCTGTCCTTGAGCCGCTTGATAGCGCGGGTCCGTTGAGCCTGACTCTTGTTGCCATGAATACGATCAGCCTTGAATCCGCGGCCCACCAAAGCTTTGCACAGACGCTCAACCGAGTGTTTGGTATCGTCAAAAATGATGGTTTTTCCCCGACCGCCCGCTATAAGCAGATCATGTAGTTTATCAATTTTTTCTTCCTTTGCCCGGTAATACACAACATCCTGTTCAACGCTGTCTACGGTGACACTTTCACGAACCGAAACTGTTACTGCGTCCCGTGAGAAGGTACGGACATGTTTTTCAATCTCTCCTTCCATGGTTGCACTGAAAAACAGGGTCTGACGGTTTGAAGGCATTGCGGAAAATATTTTGGTAATATCACGAATAAAGCCCATGTCCAGCATGCGGTCAAACTCGTCAAGAATGGCAGTAGTGATTCCGGCAAGAGAAAGAGTTCCCTGCTGCAGATGGTCCTTGATACGACCGGGGGTTCCGATAATAATCCGGGGGTTCCGTCTCAGATCCCGTATCTGCATGTTCATTGATGCCCCGCCAATGAGAAGCGCAGTACGAAGACCGCAGTTCTTGCTGAAGACCATGCACTCTTCCTGAATCTGTTGTGCCAGCTCGCGGGTAGGAGCCATGATGATCGACCGGTGATCCATGGCATGAATGAGATCATGGATGAGCGGAAGCGCAAAAGCCGCCGTTTTACCGGTACCGGTATTCGCGATACCCACCAGATCCCGTCCTTCCATTACAATGGGGATGGTCTTGTCCTGAATGGGAGAAGGATTCACATACCCTTTTGCGGTTATATTGGCCAATATCCGGCTGTCGAGAGCGAAATCACTGAACGAGTGAACAGAAACATACTCCGCTTTTTCGGTTACTGTTGCCGTCTTGATAAACTTCGACGGATGAATGAACTTCTTGTTTCTGAGTGCGCGGCTAGCTCCGCGAAGCTGTTGCGTATTGCCTCCCTGACGGCGACGGTCAGAAGGAAGACGGATCGGAGCAGCTGAGCGTGACGATGAACGGGTGGACGCACGTGCGCCCGCATTGTTGGATGTGTACATTGAGTATACCTTTGTGTAAAAAATTTGTAGATAGAATGATCGGAACTCATGGGCAGGGGTACCCGTGTTCCGCGTCTGGAATGCGCGGTGAGTACCATAAACGGATGAAGACCGTGTACAGTTTGTACCGGCTGAAAATCAGCCTGGCAGAAACGGCTCCCGGGAATGCCGTATAACCCGATTCCCGGAGAAAACTAATTACTGAGGCACATACTATCAGAAAGTAAAAAAAAGTGATAGTCCCCTGTCAGAGCGGTTTTTGCACCAGCTGAATCTGCACATCGCCAATGCTGAAAATCTTTGCAAGCCGGTCCGCAGCCTTCTTGATTGGCGCCGGTGCCAGCCCCTGCGGTATGCCTCCCCAGGTTTTGTGACGGCAGTGGATAAAGCCGGCCTGAGCGAGAAGTCGGGAAAGAGACGAAACGGAAAAGAGGTGTACATGATCGGCAATGGCACTCCGCCAGGCAGATTTGAAGCATCGTGCCTGGAAGCTGGCAATATTGGGTGTCGCGCAGACATACCAGCCGCCCGGTTTGA
>CAZGQQ010000063.1:0-10962 GCA_964527175.1 uncultured Treponema sp. | reverse complement strand
TTGGTGTAGTATATGAGTCCCGGGAAGACATGATAAAGGCGCGTGCCGCCTGGCGTCGTGCATTGAGGCTTAACCCGATGCACGAACAGTCACGGGAAAAATTGACATTGTAAATAACAGGCAATACACGGTGGAGGAGCATCAATTATGGGTTTTTTCAAAAGTCTTTCAGCAGATATCGGTATCGATCTTGGTACCTGTAATACACTGATTTACATTCACGGTAAAGGCATTGTCGTTAACGAACCGTCTGTTGTTGCAGTTGAACGGGGTACAAAACGGGTTGTAGCCGTTGGTTCGGAAGCCAAGCGGATGCTCTGGAAAACACCCGGAAATATCATAGCCATTCGACCACTCAAAGATGGTGTTATCGCCGATATGGACACCACCGAGAAAATGATTCGGTATTTTGTTTCAAAGATCATGCCGCGGCACGGGCTGATAAAGCCGCGTATGGTTATCGGAATACCCAGCTGTATCACCGATGTTGAAAACCGGGCGGTCAAGGAAAGTGCCTTCAAGGCAGGAGCCCGGGAAGTTCAGGTTATTGAAGAATCGCTTGCTGCTGCAATCGGCGCACAAATCCCCATTCATGAACCAGCCGGACACATGATTTGTGATATCGGCGGCGGGACAACTGAAGTTTCCGTTATTTCATTGGGCGGCATGGTTGTTACCAATGCCATCCGTCTTGGTGGAGACGAGTTTGATCAGGCCATTATCAAACATGTTCGTTCTGTTCACAATCTGATAATCGGGGAGCAGACCGCGGAACGGCTCAAAGTGGAAATTGGTAATGCGTCTCCCGAGAAAAATATCGAAAAAGTAGAAATCAAGGGAACTGATGCGATTACCGGATTACCCCGCCGCCTTGAAATTGATTCTGTCGAAGTTCGCGAGGCACTCAAGGATCCGATTACCCAGATTGTGGAAGAAATAAAGCGTACCCTTGCGCAAACACCCCCAGAACTTGCCGCTGATATTGTTGAACGCGGCATTGTCATGACCGGCGGTGGAGCACTGCTCAAAGGCCTCCCTAAATTGATCTCGAAGGAAACCGGGGTACCGGTCATACTCGCAGAGAATCCCATGAATTGTGTTGCGATCGGTGCGGGTCAGTATTACGAAATATTCAAGGATATGTCGATTGACCGCAGTATTTATGATAATCTGAATGGCTGATGAAGAAACTACCGTTTACGTTCAGGTTTCATCTTGATGCGTTCCTGTTGACTGTCTATCTCATACTTGCCGGTATTTTTCTTGCTTTTTCAACCGGTGGAATGGTCATGAATTTCCGTTCCATCGGATTCAATCTCATGTCGGGTACCCAGCGGGGAGTCTACTCCATAACCGGTTTTTTCTCCGGTACCGTTGCAGCCATACGTGAACTATCACAGTTAAAAGATCGCTATGAAGCACTCGAAGAACGGCTCAAGGACTATGAACTTCTGCAGCGTTCAAATGCTGATATTCGTCTTGAAAATGAACGGCTCAAGGAATTGCTCGGGTTTTCGGAATCAATAACTCTCGATAACATCCCGGCACAGATCATTGGCCGTGATCCGAACAATCTGTACTCCGGAATCACCATTAACAGGGGTGTTCGTCATGGTGTTCGAAAGAACATGCCGGTTATTTCTTTTCAGGGAAGCAATACCGGACTGGTAGGGAAAATCGTCCAGGTTGGCAGAAGCACCAGCATGATTATGCCGGTGTATGATTATCAGTGTTATGTTTCGGCCCGTCTGGAAGAATCACGATATATGGGTCTTGTTAATGGCCGGGGATCCGCAGACTCGCCGCTTTTAATGCGGTACCTCAAGAAACGCGCCCGTGATGAAATACGGGTCGGTGATAAAATCGTAGCTTCCGGAGAGAATTACAATTATCCCCGTGATGTTCCTATCGGATTTGTTTCGAGTATTCGATCCCTGGATTATGAAACATCACTGGAACTGGACATTGAACCGATAATCGATTTTTCACGCCTTGAAAATGTTTTTGTTCTTGATCTTGAAACACTGTCGCAGGAGGATGAATAATGGGGCGGGTACTGTTCTGGTCATGTTTTGCATCGGTATTCTTTTCCCTGCTTTCTGCGACCATTTTGGCAAATATCCAGATTCTCCCCGTAGTACCTGATCTCGTACTCCTTGTTGTTTTATATGTTTCCTTCATGAATAACGCAACACTTGGGAGCACTCTTGGTTTTATGTCCGGGATTTTGCTTGATTTTCTGTCTGCTGCCCCGATCGGGCTCAACGCCTGCACCAAAGCCGTTACGGGATATGTCACCGGAAAACTTTCCGGCACCTACAATCTTGACCGATTTTTTATTCCCTTTATCATGGGTGTTATCGCAACTGTTTTGAAAGCATTGACCGTTTTTCTGCTCTCCCTTCTGTTTGGCCAATCCATAACCGTGTTCAGCCCGGGAGAAGGCGTGTTTTGGCTGGAACTTCTGTTTAATGGACTGTCAGCTCCCCTTGTTTTTGGATTGCTTGGTCTGTTTCCTTCCCTGTTTCTGGTAAAGGGAAACCGATAATTGTATGGCTTCAAAGGGTATCGCCGGAAACCGGATAACGATTCTTGTACTGATAATCGGTGTCTTGTTTGCCGTATATACGGCAAAGCTTTTTCACCTGCAGATAATTCAGGGAGAGGTATACCGTACACAATCACGGAATATTTCACAAAGAACAAAACGGATACCGGCACAGCGGGGAGAGATATTTGACCGTCATGCAACGGTGCCCCTGGTACTCAATATTGATTCATTTGCCATTGATGTGGTGCCCGGAGAAATACCGCGGGATCAATTTGAAACAGTATTAACCCGTCTTGCGCAAATAATCGGAGTTTCAGCCGATGAAATACGCCAAAAAATACCACCTTCAATACGCCGGTCATTTCAGACTATTGAAGTGCGGTCAAATATCCGTTTCGAAACAATTACTGCAATAGCCGAGCGTATTGACGAGTTGCCCGGTGTTTCATGGCATTCAAAGCCGATCAGGAATTATGTTGAAACAGGTTCAATGTCGCATGTGCTCGGATATGTAGGTGATATCACCCGGGAAGAATTGAAAATTCTGTATAACAAGGGGTATCACACAAATAGCGTTATTGGAAAGGCCGGTATCGAAAACCAGTATGATGAGCTGCTGCGTGGCAAGGACGGATTCGAGTATCGAACTGTTGATGTCAAGGGGCGGTATATCGAAAACAGTACCTGGAAAAGGCCTCCGGAAGTCGGAAGGAATATCGTATTAACCATAGACCGGAGAATTCAATATCTTGCCGAACAGGCTCTTGGAGAGCGTATCGGATCAGCGATAGTACTTAAACCCGCAACCGGTGAAATTCTTGCCATGGTTTCGTATCCCTATTTTGACCCGAACATTTTCAGCAGCGAGAAATCCGGTGAAGAATACATGCGTCTTTTGAATGATCCGAGAAATCCGCTGTTGAACCGTGTTGTCAATGCAAGCTATCCTCCGGCTTCAACCTTCAAGATTCTCATGACAACCGCACTTCTGGAAGAAGAATTGATTCCTCCGGAAAAGACAATCGAATGCAAAGGCGAAATTGAATACGGTGACCGTATTTTTCGTTGTCACATTCGGCGGCCGGGTCATGGTCCCGTTGATTTGACAGACGCACTGGCCCAGTCCTGCGATGTGTACTATTGGGTGGTTGGTCGTGATAATCTCGGTGTTGAACGGATTATTTCCTACTGTAACGAATTCGGCCTTGGACATTCAGCCGAGATAGACCTTCCAAGCCAGGCCACCGGATTTATTCCCACACCGCAATGGAAAGAGCGGCATTTTCACGAGCGGTGGCTTGGTGGAGATACCATGAACATGTCGATTGGTCAGGGGTTCATGCTTGTTTCACCGTTGCAGATGGCAAATGTTGTTTCAATGGTTGTTAACGGAGGGACAGTCGTGCGCCCCCATCTGCTCAAGGAAGTGCACGATCCCATTTCCGGTGCAGTATTGTCCGTAGTAAAGCCGGAAACCCTCATTACCAGTTCCATCCGGCCTGAAGTTTTCGAACAGGTTCGAAGCGACATGCGAAATGTAATAGCAAACGGAACGGCGCAATTCCCGATGAGAAACCGTGTGGTGAAAACTGCGGGTAAAACAGGAACTGCAGAGGTTGGTCTCAATGATCGTTGGCACTCATGGATGGTTGCCTATGGACCCTATGATGCTCCGCCGGAAGAGGCTATTGTTGTTGTTGTCATGGTGGAAGCAAGCAATCCCTGGGAATGGTGGGCCCCGTATGCTACCAATATCATCTTTCAGGGAATATTTGCGGACGAGACTTATGAAGAAGCGATAGATACGCTCGGTTTCAGAAATATCGCGTATCCACGGGGAAGGCGCGAATGACCATACGAAATTTTACCTATTTTGATTATTTACTCTTTCTCTCCGTTACCATTTTGACCGTCATTGGGATTCTGTTCATTTACTCCTCGGGGATAAACTCGGAGGGCATGCTCGTATCGAATGAGTATTCAAAGCAGATACTCTGGGCCGTTACGGGAATGATGATTCTCGGAATAATTGTATTTACCGATTACCGACGCTTTGCTGATCGAACCTTCCTGATCTATGTGATCGCACTTGCCGTGCTCTTGTATACCCGTATATTTGGCAGATACGTAAACGGCGCAAAAAGCTGGATCGGAATAAGGGAGTTGGGTATACAGCCTTCAGAATTTACCAAGCTTGTGTATATCCTGTATTTGGCCTATTTTCTGGATCGTTCGGATAAATCCGAATCCTCATTCAGCCGTTTTGCCAAAGCCGTAGTCATAATGGCTGTACCGGTGCTGCTGATTCTCGCACAACCGGATCTGGGAACCTCCATGGTCTATATCCCCATCTTTTTGGGTATGTGTCTTGTTGCCGGAATTCCGCTCAGATATATCAATATGGTTTTTGTCGGGGGAGGCCTCCTTGTTTTGTTTACCGTGCTTCCCCTGTGGGCAGAGAATATCTTTCGCCATCCGGTTCCTGTTATCCGCATTCTTACCGATACCCGTCTGACATTAATTACTCTTGTTACGCTCTCCATTATTACAACCATGTCGCTGCTTGGTCGTTTGTGGTACAAAAACAAGTATTATTACTGGATTACGTATGGTACCGGTCTGCTCATTTTCGCCATTATCGGCTCAAGAGCTGCTTCCCTTGTCATCAAAGATTATCAAATAATGCGGCTCATTGTTTTCCTTGATCCACAGGTCGATCCCCTCGGGTCCGGTTGGAATATCATACAGTCAATCACTGCCATCGGATCCGGCGGATTTTCAGGTCTCGGGTTTCTTCAGGGAACTCAGAGTCACTACCGGTTTCTTCCCCAGCAAAGTACAGACTTCATTTTCAGTATCCTTTCCGAGGAATGGGGTTTTCTGGGAGGACTGACGGTGTTTTTGGTATATTTTCTTATCATGATTCGCGGAATAATCATTATCAAAAAAACCGAGAATCGTTTCGGCGTACTTATCGCAACCGGTATTGTATCGATGTTCTTTTTTCACTTCATGATCAATGTCGGCATGGTTATGGGAATAATGCCCATAACCGGTATTCCGCTTCTCTTTCTTTCTTACGGGGGCTCTTCTTTATGGACAGCCCTGGCAGCTACCGGTTTGCTCATGAGTATCAACATGCGCCGGCTCGACCATTAATTCTTCCGGAGTATGAACCATGAATACTGTTAAACCACTTGTTGATCTCGGCGGACGTCTTGCGTCTGTTCAAAACCCTGCCCGGTATCTGGGCGGTGAGTACGGTCAGATTGTAAAGGATTCCGGTAATCTCCTGTTTGCTCTGGCGTTTCCGGATCTTTATGAAATTGCCATGAGCAATCTTGCCGTGAAGATACTGTATGACGGGCTCAATCGTATTGACACTGTCCGTTGTGAGCGGGTATTTGCACCCGCTCCCGATTTTGAACAACTGCTCAAATCTGCATCGGTTCCCCTGTATACTCTTGAGAGCGGAACGCCGCTCCATGCTGCCGATATTATCGGATTCAGCATCGGATACGAGCCGGGTATAACCGGTGTGCTTTCCATTCTTGAAAGCGGAGGCGTGCCGCTTGAAACAATACAACGCGGAGAAGGGGACCCCATTGTAATTGCGGGCGGTTGCGGTGTTACCAATCCCGCTCCGTTTTCACGGTTTTTCGATGCACTGTTTATCGGTGAGGCCGAAGCAGGGTTCTTTGATCTGATTGCACAACTGGCTGACAGGAAAAAAGAGGGAGCGCACCGCAGTGATCTGTTATCCCTGCTTGAGTCCCATCCTGCAGTATGGACGGCACGAAAACAGGGAACTTCGGACGGCGTTTGCGCCCGGCGGGCCATCCATGGCGGCTTCGGCGGCCTGAATCCCGACGGTCCTGACCGTCAGGTATGTTTTCCGGTTCCGAATGTACGCATTGTTCAGGACCATGGTGCGGTTGAAATCATGCGGGGATGTCCGAATGGATGCCGTTTTTGCCATGCAGGCATGTATTATCGTCCACAGCGAATAAAGGATCCCTCCCGAATAATCAACGATATAGATTTTCTTGTAAATCGCGGAGGATATCGCGAAATCAGTCTTCTCTCCCTTAGCTCAGGAGATTATGAAGGTATTGATCATCTCCTTGATACGCTCATAGCGCGGTATGCCGGAAGAAATATTTCATTTCAGCTTCCGTCACTCAAGGTCAATACGTTTACTCTTCCCATACTCGAAAAACTTGCACAGGTGCGAAAAAGCGGACTCACTTTTGCCGTAGAAACACCGGTCGATGCCTGGCAGCAGTCAATAAACAAGGATGTATTCCGTCAGCGGATTCTGGATATCCTTCATGAAGCAAAAAAACGCGGTTGGAGTAAAGCGAAGTTTTACTTTATGGTAGGACTTCCTGTCGATGAAACCGGTATAACCGAAGAAGATGCCATTGTAGATTTTCTTCTGGACATTCAGTCGCAAACACGTATTCAGTGCAATGTGAACGTTGGTACCTTTATTCCAAAACCACATACAGCATATCAATGGGAACGTCAGCTTTCCATGGAGGAATCCAGGACAAAACTTGATCATATCTACAAGAATCTTCCCCGGGGCAAATTCAAGGTAAGCACACACAAACCATTCAGTTCATATCTTGAAGCTGTCATTTCGCGGGGCGACGAGCGGGTAGGGGAGCTCATTCTTGAAGCGTATCGAAAGGGGTGCCGCCTGGACGCCTGGGAAGACTGGGCACAGCCGGAGATATGGGAGCAGGTTCTGGCCTCGGCACCCTGGGATGTTGAACAGGAGACAATCCGGGAGCGGTCACTTGATGAAAAACTGCCCTGGGACGGTGTAAGCCTTGGTCCGACAAAAACATTTCTTAAAAAGGAACGTGAAAAATCAATAGCAGGAATTGCCACTGATCCTTGTGAAGAAACCTGCGGATTGCCATGCGGCGTATGCAATCGGGATATTTCAGTGAAAAAAACACCCGAGAATCCCGATTTGACAGTGCCGCCGCCGGTTAAAGCGGTTGCTCCGACTGGTATTGACGGGTCCCGTTATCGTGTTCTGGTTTCATTTACCAAACATACTGTTGCCCGGTACATACCGCATCTTGGGCTCCTGGAAATTTGGCATAAGGCCTTTGCCCGGTCCGGATTACCGGTTGTGTATACCGAAGGTTTCAATCCCTTGCCGCGGTTTGAACTTTCACAGAGCATGTCTCTCGGAATTGCCTCGGAGGATGAAGTTGCAACATTCATGCTGCATGAAAAACCGGACAATACCGAATCACTGAGAATGGTGCTCAATGAATCGCTGCCGGAATCAATCCAGATTACGCGCGTGTTCTGTTATGCAATATCAACCAAAGTGAAACGTCAATCATTGTCAGTTTTCTTGTGGGGTAATTCATTCTCCTATGATTTTGGAAAAACTGCGGTACTGGAATCGATTATTCATAATTCACGGGTGCAGGAGTATCTTGCCGAAAATCCTGAGATGCGCATTGATCAAACTCCAGGATCACCGTTTGCAGATATTACCATACCGTTTCACGCGGACCGGCCTTTCAGGGAACTGCTTTCGGACATTTCCGGAATTCCGGTGTATGAACTGGTTACCATAACCAAAACGGCATCTCTTGCACGGCACCCGGTAACAGGACAGATCGGCTCATTCTTTGATGTGTTTGATCATCTTGCTGATGAGAGTAATAACCAGAACAGGTCTTAACATGTACACAAAAAGACACACATAGAAATATTATGAACATGTATTTATTGGTATACTAAAACAGTGTATAATTCATTATGGTAGACAGAACATACATTATGCGCAGTAGTATATACAATTTGATGGAGCAGGCTGGCCGTATTGCCGTGTTTGTGATGCACAATTCCCCTATGCCTGTTGCTGTATGGCAGAGAATAGTCGTGATTGGTCGGCAAGTATGGATGTTATGTCAGATGCATTACAATCTTGCTCGGTTGTGCATTGATGAACGATGTGTGCCGGTCTGCCGCCAAGGACCAGTATGGTGTCTGCAATTCTCTGTGCTTCTCCAACGTCATGTGTCACGGCAATAACGGTTCTATGCTCTGATTCCTGCAGTTCAAGAAAGGTATCCACAAGGCGGGTTCTAAGCCCCGAGTCCTGTGATTGAAACGGTTCGTCCATAAGCAGTACGGACGATCTGCAGGAGAATGCGCGTGCAATGGAAACCCGTTGGCGTTCACCGCCGGAAAGATGCCGCGGAAGTTTTTTTGCACTTGTACCGAGGTGCACCTTCTCGAGATAATGCCGGGCCCGGTCAAGCGTATCATGCCGTGATCCGTCGAGAACCAGCGCTATGTTTTTTTCGAGAGAATACCAGGGAATGAGCCGGGGTTCCTGGAATACAAAAGAAACCCGGCCTGCTTTGCGTAACTGTTCTGCGAGTGCGAGCAGCAATGTTGTTTTCCCGCATCCGCTTGGCCCTAGAATTGCCGTTACTGAATTGTCGGGAAACGTATGGACGAAATCAGTGAATACTGTCTTGCCGGAATATTCCACGGTTATTGGTTTGATGATCACGGAAGATCTCCTCCGGCGATTCGGAGCGCCATGCGGCGGGTGATTACCGCAAAAAGCTTCTCTGTGAGAAGACAGAGAAATACGGCAATAATGGTGAGTGAAAACACCCTCCCCGTTTCAAGATGAATTTTTGCTGTTTGCATGGCGGTGCCAATTCCGTTCCGGGGAAAGGCAAGTATTTCTCCGGCAATGACTACCTTCCAGGTAAGCCCGAGTGATGAACCGGCACCGCTGAAAAAATACGGCATGAGGGACGGAATACGGATATATCGGAGTCGCTGAAATGGAGTAAACCGATAAACGCGAGACATAGCAATCAGATCCGGATCGGTATTACGGATTCCTCGGAGGATTGATTCAGTCATAACCGGCATGGTCATCAGTATTGAAACAAATACGGGAACAAAAGATGAACCAAACCAGAAAAGCGCAAGAAGAATGAGTGAGACAACCGGTGTTGCCCGAATTACCGCCAGCCAGGGACGCACCGCTGCTTCGACATTGACTGATAGTCCAGCAGGAATTCCAACAAGAAAAGCTGCAAGAACCGCAAGAAAAAAGGCAAACAATCCGCGAAACACGGTTGTAATGAGCATTGAAAAGAACCCTGTTTCTCCAACAAGATTCAGAATATCCAGAAAAACATGAGCAGGATACGGAACAATGAACGGTGAATCAACCAGAATGGCGGCCAGATGCCAACATCCTGCCAGAACAAGGCTTGAAAAAAGTGCAGCGAGCGCTGTACTGCGGTTCACTTGAAATAAAAACTTCCGTCGGGAAGTTTTCCTCCGATTGATGAGGGAGCGTAGTCAAGAAAAACGGACAACAGGGAATCTATGATCGGCCGGGCTTCCGAAGCAGGAATAAAGGTATATCCGCAGTATGGGATGGCTTGTTCCGCGACCCGCGCGAGAAGAGCGAGTCCTGACCGTTCTGCGCAGACTCCGGCTTCTGCCGGATTATCTACAGTCCATTCAATGCTCTGCCGGTATGCTTCCAGAAAGGAGCGTACCAGTTCCGGATTATTCTGTGCGAACTGGCGTCGGATAACACAGACTGTCATGGGAAAATCCCGGGCAAAACCGGCAGTACGCCAGGCATCAGACAGGACAATGGCACGGAAAAGTCGGGGTGTCTCCGTATCACGTGCAAGGGCAAGTGTGGTAAACGGTTCGGGAAGTACCGCATAGTCTATTTTTCCCGACGCGAGGGCTGCAGCGATATCTGCAGGAGAAAGGGAAAAATCGAGAAGAGGTTGGTCTACTCCTGCTTTTTTGAGCAGTGTTCTGAGTACATATTCCGGAGTGGCACCCTGCCCCGCTACATACAGTTTTTTTCCGGACAGATCCTCTATCCGGGTAATCGCAGAATTCCGGGTAACTACACAGAGCATACCCAGTCCGGTAACGGCTCCAACAACAAGAAGTTGAGGATTCGTTGCATGAAGTTTAGCCGCAACATTTACCGGCAAAATGCCAATGTCAATATCACCGGTTACCAGCTTGGGAATGAGTACGTCTACAGAACCGGCTATTTCGAATTGAAAAGGAACCGAATTGATCCGGGGAGGATCACAGACCATCCGGGCCATGGAAAGACCGGATGGCCCGGTAAGGGACGCCACACGAACCGGTGATTTCCCGGTACTTTCATCGGTTGACCCCTTTGCCGCAAGCGGCAAAAGGATCAACAGGGAAAGCAATACTGACATGATGTTCAGCTTCATACGGTTATTTTTTTGCAGAAGCCTTTGTTGACACTGTTTTTTTGACAGCAGGCTTTTTCGCCGCAGGTTTCTTCGCCGCTGTTTTTTTTGCGGCGGCAGGCTTCTTCGCGCCGGGTTTTTTGCTCG
>CAZGQQ010000062.1:0-11566 GCA_964527175.1 uncultured Treponema sp. | reverse complement strand
ATAAGGCTCGCCATCAGGCGGGCCTTTTTGAATAGCAAGATTACGGTTGGGTCGCCCGGCATCTTGTCGTATAACGATTCTCTTCAGATGTATTTTTCAACAATTTTGTAGCAGTAGGTTATAATCACCTTAATTAGGAGGAGTCATGGACACAGCAAAACTCACCATAAACAATCAAACATATGATCTTCCGGTTATTACCGGAACAATGAACGAAAAAGCGGTTGACATTTCCGAATTGCGGAAAAAAACCGGGTATATTACGCTTGATCCGGGATATCAGAATACTGGAAGCTGCCTCAGTGATATTACGTTCATAGACGGAGAAAAAGGTATCCTGAAATATCGTGGTATTGATATTGAAGTTCTGGCAGAAAAATCCTCGTTTATTGAAGCTGCATACCTGCTCATTTATGGAAAGCTGCCTACGCGTGATGAGCGGACCTGTTTTTCAGATCTGCTTACGCAAAACTCTCTGCTACATGAGGACATGATTACCTATTTTGACCGAATGCCTACGGCAGCTCACCCAATGGCTATTTTGAGTTCTATGGTGAATTCCCTTGCGATATACCATCCCCAGTACTTTGTTGATGAGGATAATGATGATGTTTTCCAATTGATGCCTGCACGTCTGATATCGAAAATACGCACTATTGCAGCTTTTTCATACAAGAAGTCCATCGGCGAGCCTTTTGTATATCCCCGTCATGATCTCAAGTATTGTGCTAACTTTCTTCACATGATGTTTGACAGTCCGGTTAAGCCATATGATCTAAACGAGGACGAAGAAAAGATAATGAACATGCTTTTGGTGTTACATGCAGATCATGAACAAAATTGCAGCACGTCAACAGTACGGCTTGTCGGCAGTTCGCGGGTCAATCTGTATTCCTCAATCGGTGCAGGGATTTGTGCGTTGTGGGGTCCGCTTCATGGAGGAGCTAATCAGGAAGTTATCGAGATGCTGGAAAAAATTCGCTCTTCAAATATGACTGTTTCCGATGTAATACAGAATGCCAAAGATCCTGAAACAAAATTCCGGCTTTCCGGATTTGGCCACCGGGTGTATAAGAATTACGACCCGCGAGCAAGAATTCTGAAAAAGGCGTGCGCAGATTTCATGAAGAAGCGCCATATTTCCGATCCGTTGCTTGAAATTGCACTCAAACTGGAAGAGGCGGCCCTTGCCGATGACTATTTTGTTGAACGGAATTTGTACCCGAATGTTGATTTTTATAGTGGTATTATCTATCGCGAACTTGGTATTCCTTCAAACATGTTCACTGTTCTTTTTGCAATGGGTCGTATGCCGGGGTGGATTGCGCAATGGAAGGAGATGCATGACACCAAGCCGTTCAAGATTGGCCGCCCAAGGCAGATATATTCCGGTTCTCCCGATACGGTGTATCTACCGTCGGATGAGCGTTCCTGAATATCGCACAGAGTTTTTTCGGTCTGCCTTGAAGATTTACTCAAAGCATAGTATTCTGTAGTAGTACTGTGCCTGGAGGTTTTTATGGCTAGTGTCGATACGCAATTCCAGCTTGTTACATTTCAGCTTGGCGAAGAGTTATATGGTGTTAACATTATGGACGTCAAGGAAATTGTAAAAATTCAGGATGTGCGTACCATTCCCAATGCGCCGTATTATGTTGAGGGTATATTCAACCTCCGTAGCGAGATTATTCCAATTATCAATCTTCACAAACGGTTTCATCTCAAGAAGGCGTCTCTGGAAGAGGGTGATGAATTTCTCGGAGGTTTTATTATTCTGAATATCGAAGGCAACAAAATTGGTATCATTATAGACCGGATTGCCCGCGTTGTCATGATTCAGCATGATGATATTCAACCACCGCCCCAGATGATCAGTGGCATCGGTGCTGAATACATCAATGGTGTTGTCCGTCAGGAGGAGGGATACCTCATTGTTCTCGATATCCGTCGGCTTTTTGATCCGAAAGAACTGCAAAAGTTAGTCAGTCTTTAGCTAAATATAACACATTTATTGGAATAGTATGAAATTACCGGTATACAGCTCAACAATTCGTAGAAAAGAAATGGATGCGGTTTTAACGACAATGGTTTCGGAGAAAATCGGTCCTGGTGAAATGAATCAAAAATTATCGCAATTTGCACGGGAATTTTTCGTTAGTGAGGGCGTGGGAGCTTTCAGAAGCTCTGCCATTGCATTGCGGTATGCGCTTTCTGCACTCGATTTGGCTCCCGGGTCGGGAGTCATTCTTTCCGCGCTTGCCCCGTATTGGCAATATCAGACGGTGGTCAGTCTCGGTTTTGATCCGGTTATAGCAGATGTCAATCCTGATACTGCGCTTGTGACTCCGGAAACAGTTGAAGTGGCTATCGCGCGCGGTGGCCGGGTTATTCTGGTTCATGAATCTCTGGGATTTTTACCGGATTTGCCCGCTCTTCTTGCATTGAATATTCCGGTCATTGAAGATGCTTCTCAAAGTGTCGGCGCTAGTCTTGCCGGTAAACAGGCGGGCTCTTTCGGAATGTTTACCATTGTAGGTCTGGAAGAAACTGATTATCTCACTGCGGGAGGTGGTGCGCTTTTGCTTGCTCCGGAACGCCGTAATGCGGTGGTTTTGAAACGGCTTTGCGATGAAGCTCCCTTAACGGATATCCTGCCCGATATCAATTCCGCACTTGGATTTGTTCAGCTCAAGGAAATGCAGCGAAATACCGGTTTGCGTACGGAGATTGCCGCGGCTTTTACCCGTGCGCTTATGCAGAGTCGACATCGAACACTGTTACAACAGGGTGAAGGCGTCAATGCGGTCTATTCTTTTCCGGTTGTTCTCTCAAGCGGCTTGAAAGAAGTCCGGCACTATGCTTCACGCAAGGATATAGAAATCGATCCGGTTTTTGAGTCATCTATTGCGGGAAAACTGGGCGACGTGCTTGAGGGGTGTATCAATGCCAAATCCCTTCTCATGCGCTGTGTTCTTTTTCCCCTCTATCCCCGGCTGGGGAATGCTAACGTCGCGAAGATTTCCAAGGTGCTCGCGACGCTGCCCTGATCCAGGAGGGATCATCAATGCGAAGAGCGATCGCAATTGTAAACACATCAAAACCGGAGTCTACACGGATAGCTGAAGAAATTCGTTGCGAACTTCTGGCCAAAAACGTCTCCTGTGATATATATACTTTCGATGGTATTTCTGATTCAAATACCTTTGAGTCCTGTGATTTTGCCATTACGCTGGGTGGCGACGGTACGGTTTTATATGCGGCACGACATTGTTCGCGGGCCGGAATTCCCATTTTTCCGGTCAATCTTGGTGAATTCGGGTTTATTGCCGGAATACAGCCTGATTCCTGGAAAGATCCGCTTCATGCGTTTTTGACCGAGTCCAGGAAAACAAGTGCGCGGATGATGCTTTCTGCACGGGTTGAGCGTAATGGCTCTCCGGTGTTTTCCGCCGACGCGCTCAATGATGCGGTTATCTCCGGCAGCGGAATAGCCCGTATTGTGCATTTATCAATTACCTTCAATGGTGTGTCGTTTGGTTCATACAAGGCGGACGGTGTCATTGTTGCCACTCCGACCGGCTCAACGGCGTATGCGGCGGCGGCTGGCGGCCCCATCCTGGCACCGGATCTTGATGCTTTTGTTCTGGCTCCAATATGCGCTTTTTCACTATCAAACCGCCCCATCGTTCTTCCGTCTACAGGTACCATGGAGATTTGTGTTGAACCGATGCGTCACGAATCTGCTATCATCACACTGGACGGTCAGGAGGTGTTCCCCCTGAAGGAAGGTGATGTGGTCATTATTGAAAAGGCTCCCCGTCCGGCTCTTTTGATCGGGTGTGATACTGATGTTGTCTACACGGCGCTCCGGTCAAAGTTAAACTGGTCCGGAGCTCCGGTTATTACTTCTTCGGGAGGAATCAATGCTTGAGGACCTCACGGTTAAGGATTTTGCACTAATTGATTCGGTTTCCCTGGAATTTCCGGACGGTTTTTCCATTCTGACCGGTGAGACCGGCGCCGGAAAATCGATTCTTATCGGTTCTCTGACCTTTCTTCTTGGCGGAAAAGCCAGTGCCGATCTCATACGAACCGGCGCGGATGAAGCGCGTGTTTCCGGTACGGTATTTCTGGAAAAAACAGCCGTTGCCGCCCGAACATGGCTCAGTGATCATGGCATTGTCCCGGAAAATGATCGGGTTCTGGTTCGCCGTGCCATGCGCTCTACGGGCAAGAGTGCGAGCTGGATTGAAGACACGCTGGTAACCCGTGCCGAGCTGGTGGAATTCACTTCACATCTTGTAGACATTCATGGTCAGCATGAACATCAGTCCCTGCTCCGCGTTGAAGAACACCGTCGTTTTCTTGATTCATATGCAGGTATCGTTGATGAGGTAAAAGAGTTTACTTCGATGTATGCATCGCTTGCGGCAAAACGAAAACTGCACGACGAGATGAGTACATCGGAAAAAGAACGTGCCGAGAAAGCCGAATTGCTTAAGTTTGCTATTGACGAAATAACCGCAGCCAAGCTGAGTCCCGGCGAAGAAGACGAGCTTGCTGCAGAAGAACAGCGTCTGTCCCAGCATGAGAAGCTTTTTGCGCTCGTTGAACAACTCACCGAATCCCTTTCTTCTCCGGAGGGAGTGGTGCCGTCCCTCAAACGATCGAGATCCCATCTTGAATCTGCTTCGGCAATTGATCCAACCCTTTCATCGTTTCTCTCGCGTCTGGAAAGCTCCTACTATGAGCTCGATGATCTTGCCGATACGCTCCGTCAGTATCATGCCGGGCTAACCTTTGATCCGTCACGGCTTGAATACATTCAGGAGCGCCTGTCGCTTATTTATCGGCTCAAGAAGAAATACGGTACTACTGTTCAGGACGTTATTGACTATGTTTCAGCAGCTGAAACACAGCTTTCCCAACTCGATGGATGGGAATCGAACCGGAAACAGATTGAGGCCGAAATTACAGAACTGGAGAAGGCGGTATTTCGTGCCGGTACACTGCTTTCGGAAAAACGAAAGGCTGCGGCGGGAGGACTGCAGAACCGGGTAGAAGAAATTCTCAAGAGTCTGGGAATGATCTCCACCCGTTTCCGTGTTCAATTGACCTTGCGAGACGGTACGGATACGGTTCAAAAATCCGGCCCCTACGGTTTTGACAATATTGAATTCATGATCAGTCCGAATGCCGGTGAACCGTTGCGTCCTCTGGTCAAGATTGCGTCGGGTGGCGAATTGTCGCGGGTTATGCTGGCGCTCAAAACGGTGCTGGCCTCCGCCGATGAAGCGGGAACGCTCATTTTCGACGAAATAGACACGGGAATCGGCGGGGAAGTAGCCCTTTCGGTGGGAGCCCATCTGAAAGCTCTTTCTGCAAAAAAACAAATAATATGCATAACACATCTGGCGAGTATCGCCGTTCGTGCCGATAATCAGATAAAGATCGAAAAGACGGTATCGTCCGGAAAAACCAGTACACGCGCATTTCCCGTATCAGGGCCGCAGCGTGTTGAGGAAATTGCCCGAATGCTTGCAGGAGACGGCCTGAGTGCTGCGTCGGTACAGCATGCGGAGGAGCTGCTTTCCCGATATGCCGTATAAGTAATTACGAGGAGTCCGTACATGGCAAAGGTAACCGAATCTGCCCGTCAGGTGTATGCTGAACGTGTCGCCACGTATCAGCAGCAGATCGACGCGCTGTTAATCCGGGAAAAGAACATGGTCAACATGATCGAGAAGGATTCAAACGGTGCCTCGTACAAGCGACTCATGCTTACGGATGAAATGCTTTTTCTTACCACCTTGTTTCTGGCAAAACATTATTTGTCCGTAAGCGAACTTGGGGTAAAAAATGAAGATGCGCTCAATGATGCCCGCAAAACGCTGTATAAAGCGGTTATATATCTCGAAGAAGTGGTAACAAACTATATCGACGCCGCTTTTTCCGAATATGAAGACAAGGTTTCCGAAATCAGGAATCTTCCGGAATCGAAGCGGTATTACCTGGTACGAAAACTGGGCCTTGCAATCCGTCTTGTTGTAGACGCCTACGGTGACAATACAAAATGGCGGTGGACCTTCGTTGAACTTGAAGCACGTTTTGCTGCTGTTGCGAAAAATATTCTGGATCTGAAGGCTGCATCAAAAAATGGTCTTGATCCGCATTCACCGGAATACGATGATACAGTGTATCATCTCCGTCTGGTCAAGCGGCTGCTGCAACAAGCGGCAGACCGGTATCGGGAGAAGTATGAACTGTCAACCGGCAGAATTGACGATTTCCGTCTCGCCATCAATTATCTTCTTGCACTCCGGCGTATCCACATAATTCTCGGAGAAACAAACGAAGCAGAGGAAATAAAGCGCAAGGCGGGAATCTGGAAAGAAAAAATGGAAAAGGATCACAAGAAGAAGGAATCAGAGAGAAAATGACCAGGCGTTCAGTTATTCTCGATGTTGATACCGGACACGATGATGCGGTTGCCATCATGATGGCCGGCCGCAGCAAGCAGCTGCATCTTGAAGCGGTTACGGTCACTGCCGGAAACCAGACGCTGCCGAAAACCCTCAGAAATACCCTGAATGTCTGTTCTTCTCTTGCAATTCATGTACCGGTGTACCCGGGAATGCGCAGTCCCATCCTTCGCAAGCTTGAACCGGCTCCCCTTATCCATGGTCAGTCCGGCCTTGACGGACCCAAATTTCCCGAGTGTTCTCTGAAGAGCCAAAAAGAACATGCCGCTGTCTTTCTGGCACACCGGATCATGGAAGCTCCTGCCGGAGAGATAACGGTTGTGGCCACGGGACCTTTGTCCAACATTGCCATGGCTTTGTTGATTGAACCGGCAATTGCGCGAAGACTCCGTGAACTGGTCATTATGGGAGGCGCTTCGGGGCGGGGCAACATTACGCCTGCCGCGGAGTTCAATGTATATGCTGATCCCGAAGCTGCCGGTATTGTGTTTGCAAGCGGCGCACCAATTACACTCGTTCCGCTCGATGTTACCCGCACCGTTACGCTGACCAAGGAACGTCTCGCACACCTGTCACGGGTTCCCGGAAAGGCAGCCGAACTATTCTCTGCGAGCATGACCTGTTATTCTGCAGCTTGCTCCAAGTATATCGGTGAAAGCGCATCCATGCATGATCCCTGTTGTATCGCCTGGCTGGAAGAGCCGGACATGTTTACGACAGAAGAGAAATATATATCAGTTGAAACCGAAAGCAGGTTAACGCGTGGCGCTACGGTTGTTGATCACGCGGGTGTCCTGAAAAATGACCCGAATATACGTCTTGTCACAACAATTGACGCGGAACGATTTTGGGCTCTGCTTGAAGAAGCGCTTCGACGGTACCGGAATCTGGCATAGCCCCCTGTGCGCCCTCTCCGGTAACGGACAGGGCTGCGGCCGCATTTGCATAGCGCAAGGCCCTGTCCACCGGCATTTCTCCGGAAATCGCAGCGGCAAAAGCCGCATTGCATACGTCTCCGGCTGCTGTTGTGTCCCGGGCATCGACAGGGAAGACCGGGCAATATATCTGTTTTTTTTCATCAAAATACCAGGAACCCCGCGCTCCTGCTTTTATCATGACCGACCGGGCTCCTTTGGCGAGCATGATGCCGGCTGCGCGGCCGGCGGACAAATCGTCTTCGGGATAGATGCCGGTCAGCTTTTTTGTTTCACCCTGATTCGGTGTTATCACATCAATGAATGGCCACAGTGTATCATCCAGCGGCACCGCCGGTGCCGGATCAAGGATGGTGTATGCACCGGCGGTGTGCAGTGTTTCCAGCAATACGGCTACTGTCCCCAGCGGGATCTCGAGCTGGAGGAGGCAGCATAATCGGGTCGGATCGGAAACGGTCTTGAGAATTGATACGCACACCTGATGTGCCCATGAGGTGTCGCAATTTCCGTTTGCTCCGGGAACAACAACAATCCGGTTGTTTGCTTGTTCATCAATTTCGATGAGCGCAATTCCGGTTGCGGAAGGGGAATACGATACAAGACTGATATCTATCCCGTTTTTTGAGAGGTTTACTCTCGCCTGTCTCCCATCGTCATCAGAGCCGGTTTGACCGGCAAAATATACCGTTCTTCCCGAACCGTCCAGAAGCCTGGAAAGGGCAACTGCCTGATTCGCCCCCTTTCCGCCGAAGGCTCGTGAAAAAGATGTTCCGGTTACGGTTTCTCCCGGTTCCGGCAGGCTTTTGACCCGGATGTTGTAATCGGTATTGATGCTCCCGACAACAAGAAATGTATCAATCAAAACGGTTTTTCTCCTTTCTATTGAGTTATCGAATAAAAGCTCGTATACTCAATAGTGTTGACGTGCTCAATCTGTTGCGTCAAGTCAAATCAGGAGGGTTTATGAAAAAGATACTTGCATGTGCGCTTGTTGCGCTGATGGCGTTTTCTCTGTATGCAGGAGGAGGCACCGATGCCGCTTCCACCGATGGTCGCCCGACTATCCGTCTTATCACCGACGCTACCGGTATTGATGACAAATCATTCAATGCCGCGGCCTGGCGCGGTATTCTCTCGTTCTATGGTGATACCTGGGACAATCAGAAAAACCGCGGGGCATTGTACGATGTAGTAACCTGCCAGACCCAGGACCGCTACATTCCTACCATCAAGCAGGCCTCGGATGAAGGATATGACCTCATCTGTGTAACCGGATTTACCTTTGCAGATGCGCTCGGTGAAGTTGCTCCTTTGTATCCCGATCAAAAGTACATGATTGTGGATGTTGACTGGGTTTCGCTGCCGAATGTCATGCAGTTTACCTTCGCCGAGCATGAAGGCTCCTATCTTGTCGGTGTTATTGCCGCGCTCAAGGCAAAAGCTGACGGTATCAAGAATCCCCGCTTCGGTTTTATCGGTGGTGTGCCCGGTGCGGTAATCACCAAATTCGAAGTAGGATACATTCAGGGCATCCTTTCCGTGCTTCCCGATGCAGAAATTGTTGACTACTACGCCAACGACTGGGGAAAACCCGAGCTTGCCAAAGCCCAGGCCAAGAACTGGTATGATTCCGGTGTGTACGCAATTTATTCTGCTGCCGGCGGAACCGGCAACGGAACCATCGCCCAGGCAAAAGAATACCGGAGCCAGGGACGCAACGTCTGGGCAATCGGTGTCGATTCAGATCAGTATGAAGAAGGGGTGTACAAGGATGGTGAATCTGCCGTACTCACCTCCATGCTCAAGAAAGTTGAAGCGTCCACTTCCTATGCGCTACAGTCGGTGCAGGACGGAACCTTTGCCCAAAAGGTTGTCGTACTTGACATGAAAGCGGACGGTGTCGGTTACTCCTCACGGAACAAGGCCCTCGGATCAGACATCGTGGGTACTGTCGAGAAGATCAAACGTGACATCATGAACGGCAAGATCAAGGTCTTTGCAACATATCGCGAAGCTCTTGCGGCAAAAGCGGTTCCTGCAGGACTTGGAGCAAAAGACAACTAAGCGTACCGTATGGTAACGGAGCTGTCCGGTGGTAAGTAGCCGGACAGCTCTTTTTTTACATGATATCCCGCAAGGAGATGACAATGGAATCTGCAGCAATTGAGTTGCGTGGAATAACCAAAATCTTTCCCGGTGTTGTTGCGAATGACCACATCAATCTGACCGTTAATGACCATGAGGTTCATGCGCTTCTCGGTGAGAATGGAGCCGGCAAATCGACCCTCATGTCGGTTCTCTTTGGAATATACGATCCGGATGACGGAATTATCCGGGTTCGGGGACAGGAAGTAAAGATCAAGGATCCCAATGCGGCAACGCGCCTGGGAATCGGTATGGTTCATCAGCATTTCAAACTGGTCCATAACTATACCGTAACTGAAAACATTATCCTGGGCATGGAATCTACCAATCGTCTTGGCATGCTTGATCTTGCCGCGGCCGAAAAAAAGGTTGCGAAGCTTTCCGAACAATATGGGCTCAAAGTAAACCCGTCTGACCGTATTGAGGATATCAGTGTGGGTATGCAGCAGCGGGTGGAGATCCTCAAGACACTGTACCGTGATGCCAATATTCTCATTCTTGACGAGCCAACCGCCGTTCTCACCCCGCAGGAAATTGATGAACTCATGGATATCATCCGGCGTCTCCGGGATGAGGGGAAAACGGTTATTCTCATTACCCACAAACTCAGGGAGATCAAGGAAGTCGCAGACCGATGCACCGTTCTCCGCAGGGGAAAAAGCATCGATACGGTAACCGTGTCAGACGTGAGCGAGGAGCAGCTTGCTGAAATGATGGTAGGACGTGCGGTGCGATTTGATATTGACCGTGCCCCGGCACAAACCGGGAAACCGCTTTTGAAAATTGAGAACCTTTCCTGCAGAAACTCACGGGGAATTCTGGCAGTCAGAAATATCTCGTTTGAGGTGCATTCGGGTGAAATCCTCGGTATTGCCGGTGTGGACGGGAATGGACAGACGGAGCTCATTTATGCCCTGACCGGCATGGTACCGCTGGAAAGCGGTACGGTGTGGCTCAACGGGCAGGATGTTTCAGCGTATTCAATCAAGAAACGCATTGAAGCCGGTCTCGGCCACATTCCGGAAGATCGCCAGCGCCATGGTCTCGTAATGGACTTCAGTATAGGCGAAAACTTTGTTGTCAAGAATTATGAAAGACCGCCGTATTCATCTCCATTGGGAGTTCTTGACTACCCGGCAATATTCGATCATGCAAAAACACTTATTGATGAATATGACATCAAGGCCGGCGGTGGACCGAATATGCCGGTACGGAACATGTCGGGGGGAAATCAGCAAAAGGCGATTATTGCCCGGGAAATTGATCTTTCACCGGAGGTGCTCATTGTTGCGCAGCCGACACGCGGGCTTGATGTTGGTGCCATCGAATACATACGCACCCGTATTGTTGCAGAGCGCGACAAGGGCCGTGCGGTACTTCTTGTTTCATTCGAGCTTGACGAGATCATGAATCTGTGCGACCGGATAGCCATTATTTCTCATGGCGAGATTGCCGGTATTTTCAGGGACGGTGACATTGATGAACAGGAAATCGGATTCATGATGGCCGGGTCGAAAAAGGATGCGCAAACGGAGGAAACGGTATCATGAGTAACGATAAAAAAGGTAGAAATCTCCGTGATCTGGTCATGACATCCGATGCCGCTCTTTCTGTGATGGTTGTCCTGCTCGGTTTTCTCTGCGGAACGATTCTTGTTCTGGTTGTCGGGCGTAATCCCGCCGGTATGTATAAAGCCATTCTTCAGGTTGTTACCGGGTACAATATTGACCGTAACCGGTTCTATATCCGGTATGTTGGTGAATGGCTTGCCCAGTCCATGCCGTTTATCCTGTGCGGTCTTTCAATGGGTTTTGCGGCACGATGCGGCCTGTTTAATATTGGTGGAGAAGGGCAGTATGTCGTCGGTTTGACGGTTGCCCAGTTCGTTGCGATTCTTGGACCGCAGATTACCGGTGTTCACTGGATTTTGGCTCTTGTTCTAGCCGTGTTTGCCGGAGCCTTCTGGGGCGGCATTGTCGGCTTTCTCAAGGCAAAATTTCAGGT
>CAZGQQ010000061.1:0-11567 GCA_964527175.1 uncultured Treponema sp. | reverse complement strand
GGTCGGTGGAGTTCCCAGTGTCATGCGGACTCCGACAGAAAGATCAAAGAAGAAGTCGTCGAGATCGTTTACGTGATCGAGAAGGGAGAACGAATACAGGGATCCTGCAGCCTTGACATACACATTGAAGTCGCTGCGGGGAGCCCATGTCGCTCCTCCGCCGAGGACAAGATGGCCATATTTGCGGTTGTCCGGATCACCGGATGCTATATAGTAGTCGGTAACACGGTAGATAAAGTCAACATCAATTCTGAACGGTGATCCTTTCTGAAATGCTTCGGAATAGACCCCATAGTCGATAATGCTTTTTGTAACCGTTGCCCCTGCACGAAGTCCTACGGTGCTACGCTGGGATACCTTGAATGTACACAGTATATTCGGTAGATAGAATCCGACGGAGAGTTCTCCACGCTGGAGGTATACCTGTCCGTCAGACGACGCTGCCGGGGGAAGCGCAAATTCTGAATTCGCACGGGCTATCAGTTTTCCCGGTATTATGACACTGAACCCCAGTGCAAGACCGGGTTGGAAGAGCATCGCCACATCATCGTCATCTTCGGTGCTGTTCAGCACACCGAAAGAGGGACCGCCGGATATTTCTAGGAACGAGGTGCGGTATGTTCCCCGCGCTGACAGCGTGTTGCCGCTGACCGTGTCCCGTTCGAAGGTAATGGTTCCGTCAATCCTGTTTGTCAGTTTGTCCGTAACGGCGATTTTCCCGCCAAACGAGGGATCCCAGGCATCGAGTGATCCGTTGCTGTCGAACGAAAAGTTGCTGCTTGTTGCCGATATATCCAGATCCGTTGCGAAAAGGGTAAGGGGAAGAGCAAAAAGCAGAAGGAACATGATTTTTTTCATCAGTAAACCGCCTTGAATAGAAACCGTATTTCACCGGCTTCGTTGATATCGTCGAGGTGGAGCGGTTTCAGCACCGCTGTTACATCAAGAGTATAGTCCGAAAGCCGTATTGTGTAAAAAGGGCTGATTGTGAATGCAAAGGGCGTCAGTGTTCCGGGATCTTCGGGATCCATGGATGCTAGAAAACTGATGCCGCCTCTCCATTTCTTTACATCAATATCCCCGAGGGCAAACAGAACATTGAGCCCGATGTAGTTGCTTTCTGCTTCCACGGCAATATGCGGTGGTGCATTTTCCGGAAAAACCGGTGACGAAAAGAATGAAAGGGCAATTTCTGAATTGTCCAGGTACAAGCGGGGCTCAAAAAGCAGATACATGTTTTTTCCGAGATCCCGCGAACCGGTATCAAATTGCCGTAATCCTGCTTCAGCATACAGCTCATATGAATCACCGGGTTTTGCACATGATGCAATACCGGTCCGGAATACGGCCTCGCTTCCGTCCGCCTGAATTGTGGCGCCACCGAATATTGTCGCCACAAGAACGCTCCCTGCAATGCCGATCCGGGCATCAAAGGAACCGGCGGCATCAGAACCGGTATGATCGTTCCAGTACCAGTAGAACCCGGTTGCAACCTGTGCATTCCCCGGAACGCCGGCAAGACCGGCCCCGGTTCCCCTGATCTCACTTTCGGGAGAAAATACCATGCCTGAAGGAAGCCCGTGAAATTCGGGGCTGTCCATGCGTGTTTTCAAAAATTCGCGGAGCAGTGAATCTGAGGCTGGATCATCAAGAAGTCCGGTAAAAAGAATGAGAGACCAGGTTGAACCATTGAGTGAGGGAAACGTGATGTCTGCACCATTGAACAACACTGACCCCGAGTCAGTGTCTTTATCAAGCCCGTAGAAAAACTCCGCGGTGTCCGCAATGGAGAAACTTGCGGCAACCCGGAGGCGGATCCAGTGTGCCGGGAGAAAACGGCCAGCAATGACCCCTCCGGTAGAAAAAACGGGAGTGGTCGATCCATCCGGAACATACGCGGTTGTTTCCATTTCAAGCCGGGCAAGCGAAACCTGCTGCGCACATACTGCCAGGGAAAAGAGAAACAGGAAGGAAAAAGTTGGTAAGGAACGGATACTCATGCATTCTCCTTGGTACAGTATATACCATTAGCGAAAACACCGCTATCATAAATGAGCGAAAAGAAAAGTGACAGACCCTGTTTATTCTTGACTAATCAATAAAACCGTATACACTTTAGAGATATGAGTGATTATCTGGATATCAACAACGAAGAGCTGCTTAAAGACTTTTTCAGTGAAGCGGAACAGCAGGTTTTTACCCTGGAAAGCAATATCCTCGTTATAGAAAATGATCCCGGAAACCATGATGCAATCGATGAAATTTTCCGTGCAGCCCATACACTCAAGGGCGGTTCGGCAACAGTAGAAATGCATGAGCTTTCCGGTTTTACCCACGTAATGGAAGACCTTCTCGACGTTATTCGTGAAGGCTCCCTTGGCATTACCGAAGAAGTGGTTGATGTGCTCCTGCAGGCCCTGGATTGCATAAAGGCGATGCTTCAGGCCCGTTCCGAAGGTTCTGTTTATGACGGAGATACCGATTCGGTCAAGGAAAAACTGGAACAGCTGATACCGGCAAAGGTGGACAAGAAAAAGGCGGCGAAGAAATCACCGGCAAAGCCGGTCAGGAAGGCAGTTCCTTCTTCCCAACCTGTTTCGGCGGAGGCTGTCCCGACGCTTTCCGAATATGAAATACTGGAATTGCAGGAAGCGGTACCGCCCGGTGCGCATGTCTTTACCGTATCGGTTCTTTTTGACGAAGATAATCCCATGAATTCCGTTGGCGGCATCCAGGTTTTTGCCGCGCTCAAGGATGCCGGACAGGTTCTCAAGACTGTTCCCGACTTTGATGCGCTGTATGAAGATGAATTCCATGAAACCGTGGTGTATTATGTCGCTACAACCGAATCTGCAGATGACCTTGAGCGTGCTGCTTCCATTTCCGACGTAACAAAAAGCGTTACCGTTGCAGGGTTCCCGACAGCCGCCGCAGCTGTCCCTACGGCAGCAGACACGAAAAAAACTTCCGTGGCGGCACCGGTGCCACATCCGGCTCCCCGGAGTGCTGCCGTGGCAGAAGATGCTCCCGAACCGGCAGAAAACTCGCTGGATATCGAAGATCATGAAGATGTTTCTTTTACGGAAACACGCAAGAAGAATGTTGCTTCGTCGCAAACACATGCTTCAGGTTCCGTGCTTCGGGTTGACTCTCGCCGGATTGACTATCTGTTGAATCTGGTCAGCGAGACCGTTATAACCAAGGCATCCTTTAATCAGAGTTCCCTGCAATTTGCCGATCTTCTAACCGAATTTCAGCAGACCCAGAATACCTGGAAAGACCGTCTCCGCAAGCTCTTTGACGACATCCCCGATTTTCTCGAACGGGTGCAGGACGGAGAAGATGTCAAAGAGCTGAGAAAAGAACTGGTAGAGTCGTATTCGGACGTTTTTGATCTTTTTGGATCGCTTGAGTCATCAATGAAAGGCTCCGTGGGAAAATTCCGTTCTGCAGCACAAAATCTCGGCCGGATTACCGGAGAGCTTCAGGAAGGCGTCATGAAAATCCGAATGGTACCTATCAGCCAGATTTTTAGCCGCTTTCCCCGTCTGGTACGGGACCTTTCCCGGGATCTCGGGAAAAAAGTTTCTCTGGTTATTGAAGGAGAAGATACCGAACTTGACAAGTCGGTTGTTGAAGACCTTCTTGATCCCATCATGCACTGTGTCAGGAATGCCATAGACCATGGAATAGAGAAAGCTGAAGACCGCCTATCAATCGGGAAACCGGAAGAGGGTACCGTTCTTCTCAAGGCCAGCAATGAAGGCAACATGATCGTCATTGAAATTTCAGACGATGGTCACGGTATTGATGTAGAGTCCGTCAAGAACAAGGCAATATCGCGCGGCATTATTCATCCCGGTAAAAACCTGACCGATGTTGAAGCCTATCAGCTCATTTTTGAGCCGGGCTTTTCAACTGCCTCCCAGATTACGAATGTTTCCGGTCGTGGTGTAGGCCTTGATGTTGTTCGCACTCATATCGAGAAACTTAATGGAACGGTACAGATAGAATCCCGTCCGAATGCCGGCTCCCGCTTCATTATCCGCCTGCCGCTGACACTGGCAATCATTCAAGGTCTTTTGGTCCGGGTCGGAAAAGAAGTGTATTCCATTCCCATTACGTCGGTTATTGAAAGCCACCGGGTAACAGCGGACGATGTCAGCAAGATTGACAACTATGAGGTATTCAATGTACGGGACGAAGTAATCAGTCTTCTTCGCTTGAACCGTCTTTTCGGTATTCAAAACCGGGAGAATGCGGAGTTCAGCTATATAGTAATTGTCGGAACGTCGGACAAGAAAATAGGTCTTATGGTGGACAGTCTCATCGGTGAGGAAGATGTTGTTATCAAACCCCTTCGGGACCAGTTTACCAATTCTCCCGGTATTGCGGGAGCGTCCATACTGGGAGACGGATCAGTTTCACTGATAATCGACGTGAGCCAGCTGCTTGATCTCGGACTCAAGCAGGAACTCCATGAACGAGAGCGCCGTGAAGCGGCTGTCTGGTAAGAGGATAGACATGAGTGATTCTGCAATACGTGAAATGAGTGATACACAAACCGCTGAACGTGAAAACGGAGAACAGGCAGAAAAGATTGCTGTCATCGATTTCAAGATGGTGGCTTTTTCTCTTGCCGGAAAAGATTATGCCATTGATATCATGAAGGTAAAGGAAATTGCCAAAGCCGGCCGTTTTACCTATGTACCGAATACGTCTCCCTTTGTTCTGGGCGTGTACAACCTTCGCGGGGATATCATACCAATCATTGATCTCCGCATTTTTTTCAACATACCAACGGCAACGCGGGAAGAAGATGCCAATGAAAGCCTCATTTTTATCAATGTAGACGAACAAACTTTTGGCATTGTTGTTGACGAGATAGACAAGGTTGTCGGTATTTCCCGGAACAGCATACAGCCACCGCACCCCATTTTCGGTGATATCAACATAAAGTACATTCATGGCGTGGTGGAAAATCATGGGCGGCTGTACATATTGCTTGATGTTGACCGAATATTCAGCACCAGGATCAGGGAAGAGGAAACCGAAGCGTTGCCGGATATGGAGATTACCAAAGCTCCGTTACCGAATCAAAAAGTATCACGGGATGAACTCGATATTTCCTTTATACGGGACGGTCTGGCCGCTCTTGCAAAGTTCCATGTGACTGCAGTCAATGAACAATGGGTTTCTGAACGATACCGTCAGTGGCGTACCCTCCGTCCGAAGGACGAGACCCAGCTTGCTTCAGCCGCGGATGCCGACAAGTATCTTGAAACGTTCTTTTCACCTGATACGGGCATGCTCTGGGGCAAAACACTCATGGATGCGTTCATCGAATCCCTTCCGGACAACCAGGCGAAGCAAATTCATGTCTGGAATGTTGGCTGCGGCAAGGGCTATGAGTCATACAGCCTTGCCGTTGCGTTGCGCGAGCGGTATCCGAACAGCCGGATACGGGTATATGCAAATGACTCAGACCTTCTTTCCATCTCCAATGCGCCCATGCTTTCCGTGGGAGAAGTTGCCGATAATTCGTTGTACCGCAAGTATATGGTACAGGCAGTAAATGGCTCATGGAGTTTTAATGAGTCTGTTCGCGAAATGATTTTATTCGAGTATCATGATTGTAATAATCAGAATAATGTGCCGAATATGGACATTATTGTTTCCCGTGATGTACTATCATTCCTGAATCCGAAACAGCAAATGACCCTGATTCAGGATTTTATGGAAAAACTGAAAGATAATGGTCTGGTGTATCTGGGACAGCACGAAGCAATGCCGAAGCAAAGCGGCTGGCTCCGTCATGTCAATGGAAGCATTGTATCGTTTGGTAAAGAATAACTGGTTTACGTAAGGAAAGGAGTAGGTAATGCGCGTAGAGTATATCAACCCGTTTGTTGAAGCAGCCTATAATATACTCACCGAAGTACTCGGGGGGGAAGTTAATCGCGGCGAGCTGTATCTCAAATCAACGTCAATGCCGGTTATGGGTGTGGCCGCTCTTGTCGGTCTCGCCGGTGATGTGGAAGGCCGGGTCATTTTTGACATGAATATGGCTACAGCCATGAACATTGCATCAAAAATGAATAACGAAGAACTTGCATCTTTTGATGATCTGGCCAAAGCAACAATCACCGAGCTTGCCAATCTGATCACTGCCCAGGCAGTAACAAAGCTTCATGATCTGGGATTCCGGTTTGATCTGACCCCTCCGGCGCTTTTTACTGGAGAAAACATGGAAATATCCGATCATGATGTTGAAGCGCTGATCGTTCCTATGGACACCGATCAGGGGAAAGTGGAAGTTAACGTTGCGATCCGTGATCGAATGTAAATAAGGGGAGAAACGTATGATATCAAAGCAGGACTTTCCGGCAATAAATGAAAGACCCCCCGAGGGGCTCAAACCTGACGGGACACCGTACAGGATCCTTGTTGTTGATGATTCGATGTTTGTTGCAAAACAGATCGGCCAGATTCTTACCAGTGAAGGATACGAGGTTGTTGGTACTGCTTCGGACGGACTGGATGGTGTTGAGAAATACAAGGAAATGTGCCCGAATGTTGACATGGTTACCATGGATATTACCATGCCGAAAATGGACGGTATTACCGCTCTGGAGCAGATTATTGCCTTTGACAAGAATGCCAAAGTCGTCATGATAAGCGCGCTCGGCAAGGAAGAACTGGTAAAAAAGGCGCTGTTGCTCGGTGCAAAGAATTACATTGTTAAACCGCTGGACCGGAAGAAGGTGCTTGAACGCATATCCTCTGTTCTGGGTAAATAGCAAAATGGGCTGCCGGATAATCTCCTGTGCAGCCTTTTTTATTGGTCGTGCATGGTAAGACGGTATCGCCGGTTCCGGTAGCTGATCCGGACCGGCATATTGTTTTCTTTTTCAATGATTTTTCGAAGTTTGCTGATGTAGCTCTGGAGATCCCTGGTCCGGTTCTGGGCCGAGTCCGGCCATATTCTTCCTGCAATTGCTTCCGCGGTGGCTCCTGAGGGGCCTGACCGCGCAATGGCGTCAAGTATGGAGCGCATCTTCCGGTGTATGCCCGGCAGATCCGGCAGATCGGGGGGGTCATGACACCAGCTGATTGTTTCCGGTGGTTCCTGGTACCGGGTTATATGCTGTGTTCCCGCCGCTCTGACAAGGAGTGCTGCCTGTAGTGCCTGCCTCCTGTTTTTCCGCATTTGTTCAGTGTTGAAAGAGTGTTCCCGTGCCGTGAAAATGGTGGTTGCAATACTTCTGTCCGGTCGCTGTTCCCAGCATATGACAGTCATGGAGCTGTGCGCTTCGCAGAGGTGTGTTCCAACCCCGATATGATGCGTTCGGGCGAGAGAACGGGGTATAACTGCAGCAAAGACCTCCTGCTCGGTAAACAGCGTATGCATCGCCTCAACCGAGCGGGCCGTCATGACCGTAAATCCTCCGTTTTCAAGAGCACGGATTATATCGCGCTCTGCAGGGGACTTGTGATAATACAACACAATACTTCGTTTCATTGGTACACCGTACGGTAAACTTGTTCTCGTTTCCATTGACCGGAAGGTATCCGGTAGGGTACAGTATACACTGAAAACGGCATTTTTCTAAATTTTAAAGGGGCTCAATACCACGTGTTTTTAAAAAGTCTGGAAGTTTTCGGCTTCAAATCATTCGCAGATCGTACCCGCATAGAATTTTCCGACGGAATAACCGCATTGCTCGGTCCGAATGGATGCGGTAAAAGTAATGTTGTTGACGCAGTCAAATGGGTTCTCGGTGAGCAGGCCTCCCGCGCAATGCGTGCCGAAAAAATGGAAGACGTTATTTTTAACGGTACCGAATCCAGAAAGCCGCTCAATGTCGCGGAAGTTACCCTCACCATTGCGAATGACAATGGCTTGTTGAATCTTGACATGTGTGAGATTGCCATAAAACGGCGATTATACCGTTCCGGAGAAAGCGAGTACTATATCAACAACACGCCGGTTAAACTCAAGGATATCCGGGAGCTCTTCTGGGACACCGGCGTTGGCAAGGCTGCGTATTCGGTCATGGAGCAGGGCAAAATTGACCAGATCCTGTCGAGCAAACCTGAGGATCGCCGGTACATTTTCGAAGAAGCCGCCGGAATCACCCGGTTCAAGGTTAAGGGCGCAGAGGCTGAACGAAAACTTGTCAAAACCGAAGAGAACATGCGCCAGATTGAGGGTATCCTCGGTGAAGTGCGCCGGTCATATGAGTCACTGAAGGTGCAGGCGGAAAAAACCAATCAGTACCGCCAGCTTCGGGAAACAATTTTTGAAAATGAGCTGGACATTCAGCTTCTTCGCCTCAAGGGATTTACCCAGGATAAAGACCGGCGTACTACCGATATTGAAGAGCTCAAAACCAGGCGGGATTCCGTCAAGGCGGAGATAGATGACATCAACTCGTCTCTTGAGCAGAATATGGATGTCGTCAATTCCATGGAAGAAAAGCTGGTACACTATCAGAAAGAGATCTATGGACTCGCCGTTGAAAAGAATGAAAAAGACAAACAGGTTCGCCAGTACGCGGAACGGCGGGGTGAGATTCAGTCCAAAATTGCCCAGCTGGAGAGCCGGAAACAGGCAATAGAGCGTCGGGTGGAATCTCTCCGGGAAGATGCCGATGAACACGATGCAACGGTACAGGAGTTGAACCGGCGGCTTGCCGACATAGAAAAAAACATCACCTCGTTTGAAGATAACATAACCCTTGCGGGCAGCAGGATAGCCGAAAATGAACGGCAGGGGGCGGCTCAGGAACAATCAATTGAAGCGCTTGACCTTGAGCGTGCGGAGATGGAAAAGGAACTGCAATCCATCACAGAAGATATTGTGACCGAACTGGACAGACGGTTGCGTGATGCCGGGTATTCTTCCCGCAATCATGCGGCGGCTGACGAAAAGATAGACCAGATAGTGGGGCAGCTTCGGGTTCTTGTCAGTGGCAAGAAGAACATTTTTACCGATTTCTCCCAGTTGCACGAGCCCTCCGCTCAAGATACCCGACGCTTTTCCGCAAGTGCGGTTGAAACATTTACGGAACTCGAATCACTCATGGGAAAACTGGATGAAGCAATTGCCGAATTCCGTAAATCTTCTCCGGGTTTTATCGACGAGTTTTTGTCTCCCGAAGGGATCATTACCCGCAAGCGCACAATAGACGCAAAAATTACCGGAAACCGCGAGAGTATCACTGAAAAGCGGGCAATTATTACCGAGCTGAAGAGTCAGAATGCAGAGCTGACGGTAAAAATCGACGAATACCGCAAAACCCTTGAAGAAATGCGTCTGAGCCGAATACAGATGAAGACCCAGGGGGAAGCCGCTGAAGAACAGTCCCGGCTTATCCGGCGTGAGCTGGCATCCCAGGAGGGAGCGCTTCGGGATATGGAAAACGAGATCTATGCCGAACAGAAACGCCTTGAGGATCTTGACGAGCAGATTGCGGAAATAGAGGGTGAACTCGCCTCCATAGAGCACAAGGGAAAGATGCTCACCGAAGAACTCGAGAAACTTGAACATGAAATAACCTCCCGAAACAGCGATGTGTCGAGCAAACAGGACCGGTTGAAAAATCAGGTTGCCGAGATGGGAAAGATCCAGTCACAACTTGAAAAAGTGCACATGGATCTTGCAACCACAGAAACCGAGATCAGGAATATCCAGGAGAACTTCAGGGAAGCCCATTCGCGGGAGCTCCTTGAATTTGAAGAACGCATGTTTACCATCACGTCTCCGGCCGGCGAACTGCGGGAGCGTCTTGCCGGTGCACGACAAAAACTCCGGGATCTGGGCAGTGTCAATCTCATGGCTGTTGAGGAATTTGCGGAAGCAAAAGAACGGTACGACTTCCTGAATAATCAGATCCTTGATCTCCAGAAAGCCCGTGACGATCTGAAACGGATAACCGAAGAAATTCGGGTTGAATCAACAGAGCTGTTTTTGGCTACATACAACAAGATCAAGAAAAATTTCCACAATATGTTCCGGCGCCTCTTTGGCGGCGGACGCGGGGAAATCAGACTCGTTGATCCGGCACACGTTCTTGAGTCGGGTATCGATATTTTTGCACAGCCGCCGGGAAAGAAACTTGAAAATATCGGGTTGCTCTCCGGCGGTGAAAAATCAATGACTGCGGTTGCGCTTCTCTTTGCCACGTATATGGTCAAGCCTTCTCCCTTTTGTTTGCTGGACGAGATTGATGCTGCTCTTGATGAGCAGAATGTCACGCGGTTTATTAATGCCCTGCGTGAATTTGCCAATGTGAGCCAGTACATTGTCATAACCCATAACAAGAAGACTGTTATGGGTGCGGGAACCATGCTCGGGGTTACCATGGAAGAATCCGGAGTAACAAAGGTAATTACCATTCGTCTTGAAGGGGAAAAGGAAGTTATTGATTCATCGGTTTCCGCGGAATACTTTGAAGAAGAGGATGTAGCCCCAGAGGAAGGCGTCGTAATACCGCCCAGGCCAACCCGGAGAACACGCGACGGCGAAGCAGTATCTGCGGAAGCCGTATCTGCGGAAGCAGCGCCGGACGAGAATGCTTCCGGCGAAGTTGCGTTCACCGATGTGGTGTCTGACGATGCGGGTGATCCTGAATCCGGAGAAGAAGATCCCGGGGAGACGCCGGAACATGATTGACCGTGAGCGTATAGCCGTATTTGTTGAAGAATACCGCACGCAATTGGTCGTTGTGCTCTTTGTACTTTTACTTATAGTGATCGGATTCTCCCTGGTTGCTGTCCATTCCGAATCGTCCCGCAAAAAGCTTGAAATGATGGAAGAACAGGCTGCCGAATCACGATCCGTTACTCCCGACGAATTATGGTTCCCGGATGAACCGTTTCCGCTTCCCTCCATACAGTATTCCCGTGAAACTCCACCGCTCTGGTCTACAGATGATGTAAAGATATGGTACAATGTACCTGATCCGGAACTGATCGACGGAGTGAGAGAGATCGCCCGCCGACAAATCGAAGATCTTTTGGAGAGCGTACCGTGAAAAGAATACTCCCGGCGATGTGTATTGTGTTCCTGATTGTTTCGTGTGCCGGTTCTCCTGCGGCTCCCGATGAAACCGGGGATTCGCCATTGCAGGAGGTTTCATCAGAAACCGGTAATGATCAGCCGGTGGAAGAAGCCGGCACGACACCAGGTTCTCCGCAGGAGGCAGATTCCCTGCCATCAGATGAAACCGAAACAGCACAATCGGGGAACGACTCTGTCATAGCAGATACGCCTGCAGCACAACCAATTCTCCCGTTACCCGATGAGTCGGCCGTCGATTATGTGTATCCTGAACCTGAGCTGCAAGTACCGGACTCCGTACCGCCCGCGGCAAATTCCGGGGAAACCGCCGTTGCACCGTCCAGGCCGGTTGAACCCCCGAATAACGCTCCCGGAGCGGTAGCGCCGCGCCCTCCGGCTGTACCGCGTCCGCCGGTATCGGCGAAAACGGAACCGGTGCGCCCTGCAAAGCCGGACTCAGTGGCAGTTGAAAACGAAGAGGATTTGCAGGAAAAGCCGGATA
>CAZGQQ010000060.1:0-11834 GCA_964527175.1 uncultured Treponema sp. | reverse complement strand
CTCAATCCGTATGAATATTTGGTAAAGGTTTTTGAAACCGCTCCGCTTCTCGAGAAACAGGAAGAATGGGAATCGATTTTACCCTGGAATATCAAATAATTTTATTTACCCGGGTGCGGTTTAATTGACGGTTACGACGCACCCGTAAGCAAGGACGGCTAAAAGGAAGAAACAGGTTCGACTGAAACCAGGACGCGTATATCGATTGTTTGTATTTTTTTGCATATCCAATGATCAGCCGTTTCCGGTGTTTCGTCAAGAACAAAAATATAACCGTCAGTACTTCGGTTTTTTATCCGATACGGTTCCTGTTGTAGCCAGAACTTCCACAACCTCTGAGAGCCGTTCCTGGGAATAGAAGTTATCATGGTGGTCGGAATAGATGTTTCCCTCGCGCTCGCTGTGTTTGAGCGGGCACCAGCTGGACTCGATCTGCTCGAGGTTCATTGCCAGGGAGGACGCGCAGACCTTGGTCAGGCTATCAATTAAACAAAGCATAAATGGAATCAATCAAGAAATTTATGTAATAACTCCTCTGGCCATTTTTTATTATCGGAGACCAATAATCATGATACATTTGCTCATATTTTGTACCTTCTGCCGATACCCCGGCAGCGATCGCATAAGGAATAAACTCGTCACAAATATTGCTTTGTTCCAAAATTGTCTTTCCAAAGCTGTCTTTTGAATAAAGATATTCAGAACCCAGTATGGAAGAATCCTCATAACCTTCAACAAAGTATGTATCATTTTTCCCAAAACCTGATAAATGGATATCAGAATTGATCTTGAAGGTGTATTCGTCAATCACTTGAACATAAAGTTCACTTGTTTCATTTATTTCGTTTTCTTCCATAATAAAATTGCATAACAATTCGATTTTATTGTCAGTCAGTGCTTTCCATTTACCAGTTTCACCAATACCAGATCCAGGAACCCCTCTCCAGTACTCTCCACTTTGCTTGAATTGAAATTCGTAAGGAGTACCATTAACCCACCAGTGACTAAAAGACAGATATCTTTCCAATTGTCTTGCCGTTTCCGGAATAATGAAATCCGGTTGGTTTTCGTTCAAATATCCCCCAAATACCCAACCATATTCAGGATAATCTCCACTCCATTGATAACGTGGCACTACAATCTGAAACCAGGGTGCAGTAGTATTATCGATTGTAACTTCATTTGATGCATCTACGACTTTTACAGGAAATCTATGAGGCAAAACGCAAATAGTACTTGACCCCAAACCAGGACTATACCTTAGTCTAAGGCCTTCAGGAGAATCGACATACATGGTGTCGACCAGGTGATCGTTTATCGGACATACTTTAATAAAGTAAAATAAAGCAATTGAACCAAATACCGCAATAACAGGAATGAGAATTACAATCAGAATAACTTTTTTTGCTTTTTTCATTTCTTCCTTCAGTATTAAAATTTTTTTAAAAAAAATGGGCTCATTGATATTGCTCTTTATTTGCTCTTTCCTGATGAATAGTCATTATTGGATCCCAATAATCCCTGTACATTTGTTGATAATCTGTTAATTCCGCCGAGACACCATATTTAATTGCAATATCAATACAATATCGTAATTCTTCTGCTGAATCGTAACATTTGATCCAGGTATTTTCAGGATCTTCAAAACAATCAATACTTTGCAAAAAATTCTTGCCCAGAACAGGATAACCTTCTTCATCATCTTCATCATAATAATCATGCGCGTAAAGAGCCGGCTTATTCAAAAAATACACAAAAGAATTTACTCCTTTAGTATTCTTTTGCCAGTATTGAAATCTCTTTTCAGTGCTTTTTTCCATCAAACTTAAATAGCTTTCCGACAAGCACACTTCATAAGTACCAGAATTTAGTATTGTTTGCTCTTCCCAATCCGGAAAAGTAACTTCAATTTCATTTGCGCTTATATACTTATAGTTGCCAAAATGCTGGTTACCAGATGGATTCCCCAGGAATAAATTATACGGTTTGCGTTCATCAAAGGAAAAATCAAGAATATACCCCCCCTCCGAGGTTGGACTCCATATACAACTCTTCAAATTGGCAAATAATTCCTTTTCGGTTGTTGGAGTTATTACTTTTGTTTTTTTCTTTGAAAGAAACCCGCCAAAGACCCAACCATACTCAGGATCTTCTGATTTGCATTCAAATTTAGGAACTACAATTTCAACCCATGAGTCAAAAATTCCGTCGATTGTTTCCTGTTTCCCGACAGAAACAATCTTTACCGGAAAACGGTTTGGAAGTATGCATTTGCGATCAGCAGATAAATCCGGCGCGACCCGTACGTTTAATCCTTCTTTTGAATTAATGAACACAGTATCAAGTACTTTTCCATTTTCAAAAAACCTGCTTATCTCCAAAAAGGAAACCGGTGTTTCATTACTAGAAAGCATCTGCTTGTCTTTAGAAAAAGCAATAAAACAGTAAACCACAATAAACAAAACAATTTTTCTCATTTTTCCTCTTGGTGACTTAATAAGTCGTCCCATACTATTTTGATATAGTATACCGCAATAAATTTTATTACACAAATTTATATTTGCACATTACATTCAGAGAATGAATTATAACAGGTATGGAACAATCATGTCAGAAGAATTGTCTGGAATTGCCATGAAAAGGATCAAGGGCAAAATGAAGAACGGGTGCCTGATCATATGCTGCATCGTGTTATCTTATATTGATTTTAAAATTTGAGAGAATTTTTCACACTGACTGAAACAGACTCTTGTTTTCCGTAAAAGCTGTTATATCATATCTTTATACATTTTGGACTTCATGGACAAATGTAAATAAATTAATTTTCTAAAGGAATTGTCATGAAAAGGATACAAACAGGATTACTTCTTCTATTTATTATTGTATTGTCCGCATGCAGTGATCAGTCGGGCGCGGCCACTCCGATTTACGCGAAACTGGACAGACACAATTTTTTGCTGATAGGAGCATCGACAGAAATTATCATGGATGTTATTTCCGACACAACGAACTACTCCTCGCCTGTATCCGAACCTGGATACACTGCGGTATTTGAACAACAGACAAACATAAATACAAATACGACAGTATATGACGGAACGGTACTATTCAACAGATATCATATTGACGAGGATGATTATGACATATATCTGAGTGGCACTGTTGATACAGCATACACCTACTATAGAGACCCTTCTTCAGAAATCGATGATTTTGATTTGAACATATCACTAACAGTGTCCGGCGACTACACAAATACATTAAGCGGGGACTTCGAGTTCATTTTTAACGAAAATAATGTCACCGAGGAAGAAACGTACACAGGATCCGGTATGTTCAAGATAGACAATGCAATATACCAGGTAACCGATTTTCTTGATATTTTGCAGTATTGGTTCAAGGATAATTATGAAAATGACGACACACCTGCCTCATCCAATGAACTGCTTCCCGATGTCAGTCAGGATCATACGATACACCGGATGGAGAATGTGGAAGACAGTAATCCCGACTGGTACCATTTTGATGTAACCGCCGGTAACACATACACAATTACAACATCTTCCTGGAGTTCACATCCCTTTGACTGCGACACTGAAATTCATCTTTATCATGATGACATGACACTTATTGCAGAAGATGACGATGGTGGTACCGATGATTTTTCACAAATCATATGGACAGCGGATACCACCGGGACTGTATACCTGTTGGTGAATGAGTACAATGATAACGGCGCAGGTGATTACACGGTTATGTATTCCGTTCAATAAGAAAAAATTGACATACCGGGTTAATGTTCAAAAAATCGTACGCGTCGCCCCGCGTGGCGCCCCCTTGCGGGGGGCTCCCGCCGGGGACCTTCGCCCCGCGTGGCGCCCGCTGCCTCAATCTTGCTCTTCTATACGAGCGACCCGTCGCTGGTGCGGTGAAAGACCCGTTTTGCCTTGCCTTCCTGACGGGGGAGCGCGCCCGGGGCGAAGACGTCCCCTTTCGGGGAGAAGCCGAGGGTTTCCTTGAGGACCTTTTCAACCATGAATCCGGTTACCCCGCTTTCCGCTTCCACATTGATCCTGAGGTCGGTTACCCCGTTCACTTCCTCGATGATAATCTGGTAATTGTTCAGGATTCCGGGTATGGACATAAGCGCCTGCTCAACCTGGCTGGGGAAGAAGTTGACGCCCTTGACGATGAGCATGTCGTCCACCCGGCCCATAATCTGGTCCACGCGCAAGTGGGTACGGCCGCAGGCGCAGGTGTCCCGCGAGATAATGCGGGAGAGATCGCCCGTCCTGAATCTGATGACCGGCAGGGCCTCGCGGGTCAGGGCGGTAATGGTGAGCTCGCCGATTTCTCCGTCGGCGACCGGAAGATGAGTATCCCGGTCAAGAATTTCGATGAGGTAATGATCTTCCCAGACATGGATTCCGTTATGCGCCGGACAATCCTGACCCAGGGTTCCAACCCCTCCGGTTTCCGTCATTCCGTAAATATCGAAAACTTCTATTCCAAGACCCTTTGAAATTTTCTCTTTCATCGCGGCGGAAAAGGATTCCGCGCCGAATATTCCGATTTTGAGTTCCGGGAGACTGGCCTTTTCTTCCTCAAGTTCTTCCATGAGCCGCAGACCGTAGGAAACGACTCCGGTAAAAACACGAGTCCCAAAGTCCTTGGCAAGTTTTATCTGTCGGGCGGTATTTCCCGCGCCGGTGGGCACCACAAAAAGACCGTATTTCCGGGCTCCGTGATACATGCCGAATCCGCCGTTAAACAGACCGAACGACGGGGTTATCTGCACAACGTCCGCGGGAAGCGCGCCGGCCATCGCGTAGCACCGGGCCATACAGGCGGCCCACTGGTCAAGATCGCCTTGCGTATACGGCATTACGACCGGGGTTCCCGTTGAACCCGAGGACATGTGCATTTCGACAATTTCCTTCTTGTCCACGCACATGAGTCCCATCGGATAGGTATCGCGAAAGATTGTTTTATTGATGGTGGGGAATTTCCGGATATCAGAAAGGCTCTTCAAATCGCCGGGGCCTACACCCGCCGCGTCAAAGCTTTTCCGGTATACCGGATTTTTTTCATAGACACGGTTGATTGTCGCGGTCAGCCGCTCAAGCTGCAGCTCTTCGAGTTTGGACCGCTCCATTGTTTCCTGTTCTTTTTCAAAATACTGACTTGTCATTTTTGTACATTCCCTCCTGCCGCAAAGGCCGCTTTGTTTATATCCAGATATTTTTCCTGTACACAGGAAGCGATGGCGTTCTCCCAGCCGTCTTTCAGGCACGGTAATTCTGCGGCGGCGGCTCCAAGGGTAACGATATTCGCGGCTTTCGCATTGCCGAGCTGCCGGGCTATCGCGGGCGAGTCTACCAGGGCAAGGCGGGGAAAAGCCTGTGCAAGCCGTTCATCAAGATCAGCCGGATAGTCCGCCTTCCCGGAGGATACGGTTACGGGGATGATGGTCTGATTCGAGACAACCGCCAGTCCGTCTTTTTTGAGGTAGTGGGCATACCGCAGTGTTTCCGCTTTTTCAAGCGAGATGAGAAGGTCCACGGTCCCCTCCCACACAAGCGGGCTGTATACTTTTAGGCCGTACCGGACCTGGGCCAGTACGCTGCCGCCACGCTGGGCCATGCCATGCACTTCATTGGTTTTAACGTCAAAGCCGCGGGCGATGGCTGCCTGCGCGATGATGGTACTTACGAGGAGGACGCCCTGTCCGCCTACGCCAACGAGAAGGATGTTCTTGACCGGAGTTGCAGCGCTCATTAACGGGCCTCCTTGATAGCCTGGAATTTACAGGTTTGCACGCACAGGCCGCATCCGGCGCAAAGTTCCGCCGAGATAACCGGCTTTGCACCTTTCTTTCCGGCTTCAATAGCCGGGCAGCCGATTTTTACGCAGGAATGGCAGGCGGTGCATTTGTCGGTATCAATAACCCGTACCGGGCCGACTTTGCTTTTCGTCCGCAAGGGGCATGGCGCCCGCGTTACGATGAGCGATGTTTCATCGCGGGCAAGAGCTTCGGCCACGGCAGTTTTTGTTTGCGCGAGATCATACGGATTCACGGTCGTAACGTGTTTCATTCCGCAGGCTTTTCCCACTTCTTCGATCGATACGATTCCGGTTTCTTCGCCCATCAGGGTCTTCCCGGTTCCCGGATTGTCCTGATGTCCCGTCATGGCGGTGGTCCGGTTATCAAGAACTACCAGGACTGATTTTCCCTTGTTGTACACCACATCCAGAAGGCCGGTGATGCCCGAATGGAAGAATGTTGAATCCCCGACGACACCGACGACACGCTTTTCTTCTCCCGCCTTGTCAATGCCCTGGGCGACCGAAAAACCGCCGCCCATGCAGAGTATGGTGTCCGTTCGCGACAGCGGCGGAAAAACTGCAAGGCTGTAACAGCCGATGTCGCCGGTCACCAGCACGTCGTGGCCGGTCAACGCGAAAAAGAGCCCCCGGTGCGGGCAGCCCGGGCAGAGGACGGGAGGCCGCGCGGGCAGGTCCCGGCTCGTTGCGAGGGGAACCGGGAGAACGGGCGGCGGTGTACCCTCTACCGCGGCCTTGAAGGCAAGAAGCTTGGGAACCGAGAGTTCTCCCACGCCGGAAAGATACTCCCGTCCGACGCAATTGATGCCCATCGCCTTGATATGTTCTTCGAGGATATCCTCGTTCTCTTCCACGACAAGCACCCGGTCAACCTTGCGGGAAAAATCCCTGACAAGATCGTCGGGAAAGGGCCAGGCCCATCCGAGCTTCAGGATCGACGCTTCGGGGAATACTTCTTTCACATAGTTCCAGGCAAGACCTTCGGCGATGATGCCGAGCGAGGTATCGCGGATTTCCATTTGATTGAGCGGACTGGTCCCGGCTTCCCGGGCAAGATCGGCCGAGCGGATCTCGACTTTTTTCCGCATTTCACGGCCCCACACCGGCAGGGGACAAAAGCGCGACGGATTTCTCTCAAAACGGGCTTTTGCGGTTTCGGTTCGCGGTCCGGTTTCGACCAGGCCCCGGGAATGGCTGACCCGGGTAGTCAGGCGAATCATGACCGGGGTTTTGAATTTCTCCGACAGTTCGAATCCGTACCGCATGAATCGAAGGGCTTCGTCTGAATCCGCCGGCTCAAGCACCGGGATCTTGGCGAAGCGCGCGAAATGGCGGGAATCCTGCTCGTTTTGGGACGAATGCTGTCCGGGATCGTCGGATACACAGATCAATAAACCGCCTTCCGTGCCCACGTAGGAAAGGGTCATCATGGGATCCGCCGCAACGTTGAGGCCAACGTGTTTCATGGTAACAATGGTGCGCACTCCGGCATAGGACGCGCCGGCGGCCGCTTCAAGGGCCACTTTTTCATTCGGCGACCATTCAAGATACACATCCTGTGAATGGCGTGACAGATTTTCCAGAATCTCGGTAGAGGGAGTGCCCGGATAACCAAAGGCCGCGCGTACGCCGGCCTCCCAGGCGCCAAGTGCAACGGCTTCGTTGCCGGTAAGCAGGGTTTTCATATGCATATCACCTTATGCGAGCATGATTCGGTCCACCAATACAATCGCGGTTTGCATTCCCAGACAAAGGAACAGGACAAGGGCATCGCCTTTCGTGGGCGCGATACACCTGGGTCGGCTGGTATTGCGGGGATCAAATCCGCGGGTTTCGATTGACAGAGCCAGAGTGTCCACATCCCGCGCGCATGAGATGAGCAGGGGAAGCGACAGCCGGAGTATTACCCCGATCTTGCGAAACGGGTTACCGGATTCAACATTGTAACCCCGGGCGGCCTCTGCTTGCAACACCTGTCGCATACGATCCCCGAAGGTAGGGATAAAGCGGAGGGCGGTGATCAGCATGACCGCATACGCCCCGGGAAGGCGGAAATTGCCGGAAACCAGGGAAACAACCTGTGTCTGGCTCGTCATGGACAGAACAAGCGGAATGGCTCCCACGGACGCGATCATTCTGAGCGCCATGACAAGACAGGAGGAAAGACCAATATCGGTAACAGGACCGTACCGGAGAAAGGGAATGCAATAGAAAACGGTTGTACCTTCCGTAATCGTGAAGATTTGAAAGAGGCAGAGCGTGAGGGCCCCAAAAAGAAGAGCGAGAAGGGTTATGCAAAAAGTTCTGAAAACCGAGCAGACAAGTGCGATACACGCTTCCAGAACAATTACCGAAAAGATCATGACCAGTGAGTTGCTGCAGTAGGCAGCTGCGATAAACCCGAGCATCGCGATAAACTTGAAAAGAGGAGCCATATCCCGGGGATGACGGAAAAACGCCTGTTTCATATGGCTTCCTCCCGGTTCAAACGCTCAATTTGATCGGCAAGATATTCGACCGGGTCAGTTCCCGGTTTGGCAGGCAACAGCGAAAGCGATTCGGTTAACCGGTATGCCTGCGGCTGACAAAGGGACGCGCGGGACAGAAGATCCCGGTTCACAAAGAGATCTTCGGGCCTTCCGTCAAAAGCAATTGATCCTTCAATCAGAACGATTACCCGCCCGGCATATCGTGAAACAACTTCCATGTCATGACTGACTAGCAGGACAATGTTGCCTTCCATGCACCGTGCGGCGGCAAGGTTCATCATCCGCACGGTTTCTTTTTCATCCTGGGCGCTGGTCGGTTCATCGAGAACCAGTATATCCGGATCGGTGGCCAAAACGGAGGCAAGAGCTACCCGCTGTCTGCGGGAACGGGTAAGGAGGAGCGGATCCGCGTCGAGCTTGTCGGCTAATCCCGCTTCTTCGGCGGCCTTGACTACCCTGCTCTCCCATTCATCACGGCTGAAACCGCAATGCTTCAATCCAAAGACTATTTCTTCTTTTACGGTCGGACACAGAATCTGCCGGTCGGGGTTCTGAAACAAAAAACCGACGGAGCGGGCCAAACGGCTTGTGGCAACCTTGCGGGTGTCCATGGATGATATCCTGACAGAGCCGCTGCCGGGCTTGAGGAGTCCGTTCAGGTGCTTGAGAAGTGTCGTTTTACCCGCCCCGTTTGGACCGACAAGAGCGACAAACTCACCGCTCTTCACGCTGAAAGTTACATCCCGCAGAATCGGCGTTTTCTTTATTGAGGTGCTGACATGATCGGCAATAATCATGCGGACTCCCGTTGCGCCGCAAGCGGGGCGAGAATGGCCAGGGCGTCTTTCTCGCATGAGGGAAGCGGGCCTTCCATGAGCCCTCTCGCTCTCAGGGTTGCCAAAAGCTCAAGCCAGAGCGGGACGCGCAGTCCCAAACCCGATAAAAGATCGGGATGCTGGCTAATTTCGGACGGGCTTCCGCTCAGGGCAATTCGCCCCCGGTCAAGGACGATAATGCGGTCCGCGAACCGCAGCGCGAGGTCAATCGAACGGTCGATCATGACTGCGGTAGTTCCTTCCCGGTTGATCAGGTCTTGTACCAGTTCAAAACAGTGTTCAGCACCCTGGGGATCGAGTGCGCTGGTTCCTTCATCGATCAGCAATATCTGTGGTTTGAGCGCGAGGGCCGCGGCCATTACCAGTCGCTGCTTTTGACCGCCGGAAAGCGATCCTGTCGAGCGATGCTCAAAGCCGCTCAGGGAAACCAGGGAAAGCGCCTCGGCGCTTCGCTTTTCTACTTCATCAAAATCAATGCCCCGCTGAACCAGAGCGAACGCGATCTCCTCCGCTACGGTCAAACTGATGATTTGCGAATCGGGATCGTCAAAAATACTGGTGACCGTTTCCCCGGTTGCCATATGGCCGCGGAGTGACGGATCTTCACCATTAACCGACATGGTGCCGGTAATATCCCCGGGGAAGGCTCGGGGAGCGGTTCCGTTGAGCAGTCTGAACAGGGTGGTTTTCCCCGAACGTTCGGCTCCAATGACACAGACGAATTCCCCTGAACCGATGGCAAGGTTGATATCGGAAAGGGCGTCTTCATCCGCTTCATCGTAACGGAAGCTCAGCGAGTCAAAACATATCACGCGGCGTCCCGGTCTTTAATGCGTAAAACCCGGCGAAGGGGTTCAAAGGCCAATTGGGTGATGATGGTATTTGCGAGAGCGGTCGGCAGAACGACGGTCACGAGCATCACGTATTTGGCGTCTTTTCCCCTGCTCATAAGGATAAATGACAGAATGAGGACAAAGGTTGTTCCCGATGCAAGCGTTGAAAGAAAAGTCGCGAGAGCCGGTTTGAGGCTGTATGAACCGGGAGAAAGGCGATAGCGCGGTTTTACCAAAAGATAGCATACAAGGGCGCCAACCGGTTCCGAAATAAAATTCAGGAATGGTACGGGGGATCCGGAGGTCAGTTGTGAAAGGATCGCGGCGACAATCCCTATGGCAAAAGCTTCCATTATGCGTGGTCGAACAAGAAGTATCACCAAACAGTACATGGCGATAATGAAGTTCGGGGTTACCGGCAACTTGGGAAAAAACATCCTGATTACGGCGCCCGAGGCAAGCAAAATTCCCGCCAATACGATATCACGGGTGGTCATGTGACTTTTACTGGATTGATCTGGCATGTATTCCTCCATATTGGTCTATATGAAAGAGATAGTACGCCTTCATCGTGTTTCTGTCAATAGAAACATTGAGAAAAGTTTATTTTCTTGTCATTTCCTCCGCAATAATCTTTTGGATATTTTCTTTATCAAGAACCGTGAGAAGATCATCAGAGTACTGCTGATTCTCCGTGAAACCGCACAAACTATAAAAATATCGTTGTAAAGCGCTATCGGAAAATTCGCGGCCGTATCGTGCGTATATCGCGTTACGAAACAGACGTAATTGTGCGCTGTTCAACTTTTGCAAATATCCGTCAGGAATCGCGTTTTCCAGTAATTCAAAATCGAGCTCTGCTTCGGTGATTTGCTCCAGAGGGTGTATCCGGGAAAAAAATACAAACGTAGAGTAATGAGGAGGATCATAGTAGTCATCTCGCTTTAATATAAGTGTACAATCGTACTGTTCATTTATTGTCCACCGCTTTTCACACTCGGTTGTTGTCGTCATATCGGTAGATTCCGGCATAGTGGTCTCAATGCCATAGGATTCTCTAAGAAGTTTCAGGTGAGAATCAAAAACATGTTGTACTATTTCACGATTTGTTCCTCTCCATTTATCAGATATAACCATAAAACAAAACATGCTTCTGATGTCGTGTGTACCATTAAGATCTGCATGTGTCTCATAGTATCCTGTTCTTATGTAAATATCATCATTGTCCCGGTAATACTCTTCTGCTGTGCGCCAACCTCCGATTTCCGGATAAGGGCAGCCTCCTCCGGGAGACATTGTAAAACCCTGTGATATCAAGTCAAGCTCTTTCTCAAAATCAAAGGCTATCCCCAGAAAAGACAGCCCGGATTCCTGGGCATACATACAAGCAAAAGCGCTTATGTATACGCTCATAATAACTAATGCGATTTTTCTCATGATAGTCCTCTCAATAAAAAATACGTTCACCGAAACCTATCCGCTTGATTTCCAATTTCCATTTTTAATTCTGTCTTGATGTTCTTTCATGATTGGATCCCCGAGCCGTGTATTCTATTATAAACTTTTTTCCTTAAATTGTTCTTAGAAAAAAGGACTCAGATTCCATTGAAATATAAAAAGATATTCCTGCAATTATTTGACAGCCCATAAATGTTACCCAATATGATTTTTCCCGGCAGCTCAGGATGTCTCCGCACCGCCAGAGCAGCAAGGTTGACGGGCAAAGTCGGTACCCCACTCGTTGAGAGCAACGAGGGCCGGCAATAGCGATTGCCCGACCTGGGTGAGAGAATATTCTACCTTGGGGGGAACCACCGGATACACTTTCCTAT
>CAZGQQ010000059.1:0-11848 GCA_964527175.1 uncultured Treponema sp. | reverse complement strand
CTTCACTTTGAATGTGGTGTCTGGTTGTATAAAACAGATACCGTTGCCGATATAAAGAATGATTTCTTGAAAACCTTGTCTGCCTGTGGTGAGGTTACCGTAGAAACGGTAGAAGAAATGCCGGTAGTACAAAAGTTTGTTGGAAGAATAATGCGGATATTTTCACCGCTGCTATAAAAAAAAGCGGAACCTGTTATCAGGTTCCGCTTTGTTCATTATCTGAGTTTTGAATAATCCTTGTCAGGATCGTAATGGCCTTCTCGTCTTTCTCCGTCAACCGAAGGAATTTCGATTATCATTCCGGGGAAGATCAAGTGGGGATTGTTCGGATCTTTCATGGAGCCCTTGTTGGCATGCCACAATTTTTCCCAGAGCAGGGGATTGTTGTAAACACCGGCTCTGGCGGAAATATTCCAGTAACAGTCAGTGTTCTTGGGGCGTGCAACAACAGTATAGTATTTTGGCAGGACCAAAGAACTTGATGACGTGTTCTGTGCGGTGTCGACACGGCGAATATCACGAAGCAACGCATACGATTCTTCTGCCTTGGTGCGGCTCTCTGTCCAGTTTTCTGCGTCAAATAAATTGCGCGCTTCCGACAGAAGTACTTTTGCTTCGGCGATTTCTGCAGCATGTGCATCCGCGGTAGCCTTGAGGCTGCTCACATCGGTTATGGTGCGTTGTGCAAGATTGATGGCATTGGCTGCGCGGAATTTTAAACGCATCATGTCAGCATATTCGCGGCTCTTGCGATATTCCACCGCAGCAAGATCTGCGAACTCTGCGGCTTCATCATAGCGGCCATCGTTCATGGCAGATTGCGCCTGGCGTTCATATTCACGTCCGGCTCGCTGGTATTCATTGTCCATCAGGTTCTGGGCACCAAGAGTTGTTGATACAACCAGGGCCAGGATTACAAGACCGATAATTTTTTTAGTCATTGCTGCTCTCCTCCCCGCTATTTTGTTCTTCTTCTATTTCTCGAAGAACATCTTCGGTTGTTAATCGTTCGCGTTCGGCCGTATCAAGCGCATTCATGGCTGCATCACGTTTGGCTTTTGCTTCTTCATATGCAGTCGTGTACAGTTCTGTAGCCCCGGTATAACCGGTCATGGCTGCTTCTGTTGCTTCTGCTGTTTCGGATTGCTTTGCTTCTTCGAATATCGTTTCAGCTCCGGCAAACGTTTCGGCGACTGCAACATCAGCTTTCATTTCGAGAGCACGGGTGCGTGCGTCTTCGGCCGCAGTTCGGGCACTGGCAAGATCTCCCGGAAGTTCGGGAGTATCTTTTGGTGTACTGGCACAGGACGCCGCAAGAAGAAGGGCGACTCCTGTTATCAGTGCAAAAAGAACATTCTTTTTCATGGTTATCTCCTTGTTAAAAACAATTATATACAGTGTACACCATATTTTTCGGGATAAGAAGCAGAAAAAACGAGAGCATGGGTAACTTTCACAAATTGCGGGCATTATCTCCAAAATTGTGGCATACTGTGTATATGAAATGTCTTTTATCTCTTGTTGCATTGTTGCTTTTACCGGTGTGTGTCCTTGCCGCGTTGGATATCTCAAGTATTGAGAAAGACTTGCAAAAGAGTCTGGATGTTTGGGATCTGTCTGCTCCCTGGGTTCGAATGGGCAAAGCACCCGTCATGGAAGAAATTGATCCGGGAGAGATACTGATGTCAATACGGGAAGATTTGGCACGAAAATCCCGACTGGAAGAATTTTCATATCTTTTTGAAATGTATAACCGGATGAATAAAAGCGGTCTGTTAACTATTGGCGTGATTGAGGATATCCCTCCAACTCCGGGATTTTGGCCGGTTCGTAGGGAAGGGCAGCGAAGAGGAATAGTGATTAACTCCCGTGACAGGGAGCTATTACAAGCAGATCCCGATTTATACCGGTCTTCGTTTTTACGCGCACTGGCGGTTATATATTATGAAAATAATGGGGCTCCTTTAAACTCACGGTTCCGACAGCGGAATTTCCTTGTTGAAGTTGCCGCGTTTATGACCGGATTTCATGTTGAATCAATATACCTGTCAGAGATCCTGGATATACATTATTCAAAAGGTCCTGCTTCCGGGTATTATGAATTGCTTCTTCGTTCTGCAAGGGAAAACGACCTGAGGGAGTTGGCTTTTGTATTGTTTGGTGTAGATTTGAATTATGTATACAGCGTTATAAATAATCTTCGGGGTCTGAAGGATATTCAATACACCGGAAATCTCCTTCAATACTATGACAGCATTCCGGACAGCATTTTGTATGATGCAAGCCGGTTGTCTTTTTTGCCAGAACCGAATTTGGGTTTGCTGGACAAGGGAATTTTCATTCGTAGTGTTGTCCTTGCTGTTCCCTGGTTATTTCTTGATTTGCATGGGAAGATACCTGAAACCTGTCTCGGGCTACGGGAGACAATGGACAAGGCCTTCGCGCAGTATGCGCCCGTTCTGTATGCCTATCGGTATGGGGATGTTCCCGTGCTGAAGCAACAGATCTTGAATTTGAATATGATTTTTTTCAGACCGCCGGAACAAGACGTTGTTGAAATACTCACAAAAGAAGCGAATCGGACCGATACCACGCCCCAGCAAATAGATTGGTATTATTACTACGGAGAGAAAAGTCTTTTTCAGCCTGATTTGCGATTACGAATGGCACCTGAACGTGTGGAACGAAATGCGGCGTATGGAGTGGTGTATACTAACAACAAGCAGGTGGATTCGATACTATACCGGATACAGGGTGTTCCCGAAGATGATGTATTTCTGGATGGAGCGGCCACAATACAATTCCGCCGTGATGGTTCTCGTGAGCTTCGTTTTTGGAAAAACGAGTATGGCACCATAGAAAATAATAGACGAGGATACGCTGTCATGATTGGGGATCGTGATGAAGACGGTACCGGTGTTATGTGGCGATTTTATGACAGAAAGGGTCACCGAGTCAGGGATTGCTCTGGCGCCTGGCAAATTAGGATACAGGATTGTATTGGCGAGAAGCAGGATATCGTATTTCTTGATGCTGCGGGCCGTGAATTGTTGACCGTATATGGATTCGCACGGGAGAGAAGGATCGCCGTGTCCAAAAAAGAAACACATCGACTCCTTTTTGATTGCGACGGGGCTCCGGTGGTAGGCGTTGGCTCGGATTATCATTTTTCAAAGACAGTAGAAAACAGAACCGATGATTCAATTGTTCTGGAATATTATTACTATGATACTGCCCGTCAACCGGTTTCTGTTCCCGGACAGGCGCCCCGAGAAATTTTTACTGCAACCCGTACCCAAACAGAATCACGGTTGCTGGATGCAGAGGGGAATCCGATGTTGTGCAGTGCGGGGTTTGCCGTTCAAACGTGTGAATACCGTAATGGCCTTCTCACGGAGCTGCATTTTTCGAACACCGCTGGTGAGCCAGCGTATGTAATTGATGGCTTCAGTTCTGTGGAATATGAATATAATTCAAATGGCCGCATTCAGTCCTATTCGTTTTTTGATATATACGGGAATCCGGTAAAGAGCTCTTCAGGATTTCATAAAAAGACATTCAGAATGGAACCGTTCGGGTATGTTCGTGAAATACAGCATCTGGATATAGACGGGAGCCCTGCCCAGGATGAGCGACAAACTTTCCGTGTTCGTATTTATCTTGATGAACAGGGTCTTTTTGATCATGCGGAAGTATGGGATGCTCGCGGAAATCTGTTGAATTCTCCGGCAGGTGAATGGGCCGGAAATCCTGCGGTCTGAAACCGAAAGGATATATACATGTTGCAAGAGGTTTTTCAAAAATGGTTTGACGGAACCGGTGTTCAGGAAACGCCAGAGTATAGCCTTTCAATGAGCATCGGATCACGAAAGAAATCCCGAATAACCGGTAAAGAGACTGTTTCATTACGGGCGCTTGTAATCTTGAATGGCGGGGATATCAATTTCATCGCCATGAACAATGCCCTTGTTCGATCCCTGGCGCCAGATGAGGCGCGGATTGGCCGTATGTATTGCAGCTGGATTGTTCTGTCTGCGCGTGGTGGTATCTATTTATATGAAGCGTTGGCTCAAAAAGAGTATATACGCTGTTCTGGAATGAGGAATCGGTTTCTTGTTATCAATTCTGAAGACGGATCCTTTTCTTTTGGTCCCGGACATATCCTGAACAGGGAGTATTCGGAAACAATGCAGGATTTGCTTTCACGAATGAAAAATATTCCACCGGCTCTATTTCTCCGGAAATTTTCATCCATCATGGAGAGCAGCCTTGAAGACCTTGAGCGATAAAGCTGTTGGCGTTGTAAAATACGTCGCACCCTGCTACTATTGCGCATTGAAGGGGTGTATGTGATGAAAAGAATAGACCACTCTTTGGCAGTATCGCTGTTACCGGCAAGAAAGAAAGATTCCAGCAAAGGGGATTTTGGCTCTGTTTTGGCCGTTGCCGGTTCTCCCTCGTATCGTGGAGCCGCCTATTTTTCAAGTGTCTCGGCATTACGCTCCGGTGCGGGGTATGTAACGCTTGCCGGGCCAGAAGTTGTGCTTCCCGCTGTTGTATCTTCCGGTGTTGTTACTGTACGGCTGAAAAGCCGGCGTGGTACGGTTTCGAGCAGGGCCTGGCGGCAAGTTGATGCAATTCTTGACCGATATGATGTTCTTTTACTCGGATGCGGTCTTGCCCGGATTTCGGGAATTCCCTCCCGTCTTGAACGGTTCTTTGACCGTATTCTTATTTCTCTTCAACGTTGTGATAAACCTGTTATTCTGGACGCAGACGGCATTCAGCTTCTTTCCCGTGCCTGTTGTACCGTTCCTTCTCGTCAAATTCCCGGCAAGCTCGTATTAACGCCGCATCCCGGCGAAATGGCGCGCTTGGCGGGATTGACCATAGACGAGGTTCAGCAGAATCGTGTCGCTGTCGCGGTTAAAACAGCCTTGAGGTTCGCTGCGGTTGTTGTTCTCAAAGGACATGAAACCATTGTTACAGACGGGCAGGAGGTTCTGATCAACACGACTGGTACCTCTGCGTTGGCAAAAGCCGGAACGGGAGATGTGCTGACCGGAATAATCGCGGGTTTTTGCGCACAAGGGCTTTCTCCGCTTGATGCTGCGACACTCGGTGTGTATGTACACGGTTTGGCCGGGGAACAAGCAGCTGCCAGAAAAACTGACTACGGAGTAATTGCGGACGACGTGCTTTCTTCAATTCCCGATGCAATTCATGCCCTGTTGTAATGCCGGGATCAGTCTTCCGGAATTACCAGAATGGGACAGCCTGCTTTCTGAAGCGTAGCTTTTGCATTGTCACCAAAAAAAACGCCGGATGATTTTTTCCGCTTGCGCCCCATGATAACCAAATCAATATGTTCGCTTTCTACAAGGCTGATAACCTGCTGCCCGGCGTTACCAATCGCGACCCGGGTTGAAACGGTCAGTCCCGCAGGAATGCGCGAAAGATAGTCCTGTTCAAATTGTCTATCAATATCTTCTTTGGCTTTCTCATCAATCTGGTCAAGTTCATAAATATAGGTTTTCCAGAATTGTGCGTCCGGTTCCGGGATTACATGAAAAAGAATTATCTCCGCATGAGTGCTGGCCCGGCAAAGTTCAATCGCATAGGAAAAGGCCGCGGCCGATTCACGGGAGAAATCGGTACAAAAAAGAATCTTTGAAAACAGGGTAATCGGTTCCATTCAAGCTCCTATGTGCCGAGTCCCGGCAGGAAAAGCGCGATATCCGGAAAAATCATGAGCAATGCGGCGAACAGGACCAGCATGTAGAGGAACGGCATCGCACCTTTGAAAATGGTTTGCAGGGGAATGTTGCGTTCTATTCCGCTAACAACATAAATGTTGACACCAACCGGAGGGGTGATAACGCCCATCTGTGTAATAACGACAATGAGTACTCCGAACCAGATCGGATTATAGCCAAGTTCCAGAACTACCGGGTAGAAGATGGGAACCGTAAGCAACACAAGAGCAAGTGAATCAATAAAGCAGCCCATGAAGAGGAAAAAAACGATAATGAGTGCCATGATCATGAAGCCGGGAAGGGGGAGTGAAACAAACCAGTTGGCAAGAAAAAAAGGAATTTGCGATACCGCCAGAAATCGTCCGAACACGACCGCCGCGGCAACAATGAAAAAGATCATGCCGGAAGTTCGTACTGTTTCAAGAAGTATGCGATGCAGGAGCTCAAAGGAAAGGGATCTTTTTATCAATGCGATAATGAGGCTTCCTCCCGCACCGACTGCTGCGGCTTCGATAGGGGTAAAGAGCCCGAAGAACATGCCGCCCATTACAAAAATAAACAGAATGAGTGTTTCAAGAACACCATTAAGCGCTTTGAATCGTTCTTTCCACGTTGCTTTGGGGCCTGCCGGTCCAAGTTTCGGGTTTTGAATGCAGCGGAAGAAAATGGAAAGGCAGAACAGAATGCTGATGATAATGCCGGGAACGATACCGGCAAGAAAAAGAGCGCCAATTGATTGTTCTGTCATGAGCGCATAGACGATAAAGACGACGCTTGGCGGAATGAGCATACCGAGGCTGCCGCCCGAGGCGACTGCGCCGCTTGCGAGCTCGTCTGAATAGTGGTATCGCCGCATTTCTGGAAGTGCAACAGACGCCATGGTTGCTGCTGTCGCCGGACCGGATCCGCTGATAGCACCGAACCCTGCACAGGCTCCGATAGTCGCCATGGCGAGGCCTCCGGGCAAATGTCCGATCCAGGTGTATGCCGTCTTGAAGAGTCGCGTACTGATTCCTGCATGAAAGGCAACCTGGCCCATAAGGACGAAGAGGGGAATAACGGTCAGATTATATGAGGAGAAGGTGTCGAAGAGTTCGGCTGTAATCATGCTTGTTGCCGCTTGCGGTGTAACAATGAGTGCAAAACCGATCAGGCCGGATACAAGCATGGCGAATCCGACCGGCATACTGGAAAAAAGAAGGACAAAAAGAAGAACACAGCCGACGAGGCCTACTTGTAAGGGGGTCACAGTTTTACGAGCTCCTTGCCGGGATGAAACAGATGATAAAGGATGGTCAGTATCATGAGCAGACAGCTTAGACTGATCATCCAGGGAATCCAGAATACCGGAATAGGCAGTGTTTGCATGACCTGGTTGCTGTGTAAAAGCAGTAATCCGTACAGAATGTTGCGCCAGGCAAGCAGCAGGAATACAAGCACCGATATGGTCCGGAATGATGAGTCGAGAATGATTCGTCCGGTTCTTGAAAACCGGTGATAGAAGAATTCAATTGCAATATGACCTTTGATGGCAGTTACATAGGGGAGTGAAAAGGATATCGCAATAATTCCCATGATACGGACAATATCATATGCCCCGGTTATGCCGGTCCCGAACATACGCAGAATGATGTCGGCTAAAGTAACTCCAATCATCACAAGTATGGCCAGGCCGGCAATGAGGGCCAGAAAGATGATTACCCGGCGGATGCCGGAATAAAAAGCTTCCAGAACAGGATACATGTTACCGGCTTTCCTTGAGCATGGCCTGGATATCTGCGAGCACGGCCGCACCCGGGAGACCTTTTGCCTCGGTCGCGTCGACATATTCTGCAAGAATGGGTTGAACTGCTTTGACCAGTGCTTCTTCTTCTTCCGGAGCAAGGGTAATGAACTCATGACCGAGAGATTCAACAAAGGTGGTTCCCTCCCTGTCACTTTCGTCCCAGGCGGCGCCCTGCTTTTCAATCCATTCGGTGTTCACTTCTTCAATAATGGTCTGGATGTCTTTCGGGAGGCTTTCCCATTTTGCTTTGTTCATGACAGCGTACATGGCGGTGGTGTATCCAACAGCCCGGGTGTCAACGACATAGTTGATTACTTCGCCCTGTTTCCAGCCTTTGAGGGTTTCAATCGGACAGAGCGTTGCGTCTACAACACCCTTCTGGAGCGCTTCATAGGTTTCGCCCTGGCTCATGGAGACGGGAACCGTTCCAAGCGAGGAGACAATCTTCGCGGAAAGTCCGGTTGCACGGATTTTCAGGGAAGATATTTCCTTCAAGGTTCTAACGGGTTTACGGGATGCGAGGATTCCGGGTCCGTGTCCATGCAGATAGAGCACCTTAACTTCTGACAGCTCTTCCGGATTATATTTTTTTGCTATTTCGTTGGCGATTTTGGTCGCGGTCATTCCGTCGGGATAACCAACGGGAAGATCAAGCGCTTCGAGGAGAGGAAAGCGGCCGCGGGTGTAGGCAAACGCGCTCATGCCAATGTCGGATATTCCGGAGACAACACCGTCATAACACTGCGGTGCTTTTGAAAGGGTTTCTCCTGCATACATGATTATTTTTACACGGCCTTCTGTCCGTTTTTCAATTTCCTTTGCCCATTGCTCTGCCGCTTGTGCCTGTGCATGGGTTGCAGGAAAGAAGATGCTGTAGGACAGGGTTATGGTTTCTGATTTGGAACAACCGATAAAGAACAGCATCGCTGCCGCTCCAAGAAAAAAAACAACACGTTTCATAACAGTACTCCTGGAAAAAAGGGTACTGTATGGTATCACGATTGTGCTGTTTGGGAAACAGTTTCCCGGGTTTTCCAAAACTGGTGAAAATCTTGCGGAAGCGGAGCAGTAACACAAAGCCGAATACCGGAAACAGGATGAGTCAACGTGAGTTCTGCGGCATGGAGCATGACACGGGGAACCGGTATTCCGTAGAGGGTTGCGACCCCGCCATAGAGACTGTCACCGAGAATAGGAAGCCCTGCTCCGGCAAGATGTACCCGGATCTGGTGGGTCCTGCCGGTTCGGGGCCAGGCCCGGACGATGTGCACCGTGTTGCAGCGTTCGGCCAGTTCGAAGTCGGTATGGGCTTCATCGCCACCTGATGCAACGGCACCCCATTTACCCTGAGTGCTTTTGGGGCTGATTCGGGCAAGACGGTTTTGCACCGAGAAGCGGTCTCCGGGGGTATGGCCGTTTGCCGGGGTCGTGAGCGCAATGTACATTTTTTGAATTGTTTTATCGACGAATTGTTTCTGAATTGCCGCATTGACGGTGCGGGTTTTCGAAAAAAGGATGACGCCGCTTGTTTCCCGATCCAGCCGGTGCAAGAGTCCGCAATAGGGAGTATTCCGGTGTTGTCCGTTCCGGGAGAGGTACCGTTTGCAAGCGGCATGGAGATGGTCCCTGCTTTCTATGATGGTGGCTTCGGTTGGGAACCGTGCCGGTTTATTTACAATAAGGAGCCAGTCGTCTTCGAAAAGGACGGAGTCCGAATCAAGCTCAAAGGCAATGTCGTCAGGTTCTTTTTCAAACATGAACCGCGATGTGTCGAGGCGGATACGGATTTCTGTTCCTGGAGGAAGATCCCGTTCGGGCCGGCGTTCCTGGCGGCCGTGTATCGAGACCGCTCCGGCGATAATGAGGCGGCGTACTTTTGACCGGGAAACAACTACCACTGGTTCGGTACTTTGGAGAAATGCGGCTATTTCCCCTGACAGATACTCGACGAGCCGTACTGGTGTGTTTTCAGGTACGATGAATTTGAGATTATGTACGGACAAGGGGGGCCTCCCTTGCCGTAGCGGGAGAATCAAGCCGAATTATTCGTCCATTCACAACACATGTGGAAAAGCCGAACCTGCGTGCTATGAACTCCATGGTAGTTGTTCGATAAAAAAATACATGCGTTTCATCATTTTTGTAATACCAGGCGGAAAAGTCAATGTCGTCTGAATACAGGTGCGTCATGCAGAAAAGGCTTCCACCGGGATGCAACAAGGAACCAAGACGTTGAAACTCAAGGGCGGGACTATAGAAGTGTTCAATAACTTCGCAGCACAGAATGAAATCATATTTTTCTGCAAGGATCTCCGGGGTATTGTGAAAATATGGATCGTAACAAACGGTGTGGTATCCCCGTTCGGCAAGCAGAACAGATCCGACCGGGCCCGGCCCTGCCCCGAAATCAAGGCCACGGCTTGTAGGTGGCATACGGGATGTTATTGCGTTAACAAGGGGTGAAACAAACGCACGGTAGCCGGGATCTGTTGTATCGTTGTTGTGTTGTTCATAGCGGGCCCGTTCTGTTTCGGGAGACAGAAATGTTTCCGGATCACGGAATATACCGTCACAGGCGGGACAGGAATAAAAGGTGTTGCCAAAAAACGATCGGGATGCCGTTCCGCACAGGGGGCACAACATGGTCCGAAGCGACGGGTTATCTGGTTGCGGCACTCCCACTTGCTGGTTCAGATACGATCAGCCTTTTTGCCTGGTGGTAATATATGCGGCCCAGGCATGATCGGATTTAGCGATATGGTTGAGCAACCATGAGCCGAGAAAGCGGTAAAAGCGGAACCCGTCTTCAGGCTCTGCCTGTGAGAGCGTTTGTATCTGCTTGTTCACCTGTTCAATGAAGGCCTGATGTTCTTTCCTGTGTTCGGCAAGTTCCGGATAATCGTGCGTCCGCATGAATTTTTCTTCCTCGTCAAAATGATAATAGGTGTACTCAGTCAGGCGCTTGAGAGCCTTCGCCATCCCGGTTGCATAGGAGGCTTTTGGTGCGTTCATGGCGGTGTGTACATCGTTTATCACCGAGATGAGCTTCTTGTGTTGAAGATCAACTTCGTCGAAACCGGTCAGGAGACTGTCGTTCCAGGTAAGCAAATTGTCCATAGGCACACTATAATCCAGAATTTCAAAACGGAAAACAGGAGGAGGCGCAGATTTGGTGGAATTTTGATGCTATTTTTGCAGTGACCAGGTTTTTACGAGGTTTATTTTTGCCGTTTCTATCTGAAGTATGCGCTTCTTGCTTGACCAGTTAATAACCGCCGTTCCACACGGGCGTCCTCCGCGGGATACTGCGCTTTTTTCAAGTTGCTTGACAGCGTTTGCTCCTCCCATCCATGGTTTTGGGAAAAACTGGGTTACAAAACAGAAAACCGGTTTTCCGGATAAATCTCCGACATCGGAAAGATACCGGGACATGACTCCGGACAGGGAAAACGCTTCGACTGGTGAACCGAATACAAGTGAATCGTATGTTTTGGCGTCCGGTTCCCTGGTCAGATTCCATGATTCCGGCCTGCGTGCAGGGTCCGGTGCATCGATGGAAATGGGTTCCATGGTAACGGTATGACCGATTTTCCGAAGAGCCTCGGCAAAGGTTTCAGCTACCGAGAGGGTATTCCCTGTAGCCGACCAGACGATAATACCGATGTTCATTTTCTGCGCCCTGCACCGGTTTTCGGTGCGGCAGAGCGAAGAAACTCTGAGGGCTCGCAGAATTCTTCAGAATGGCGGAGTTCTGGATTCCGGCGGTCAAAAACCTTGCCAGCACGGCGAAGAAAACGGTTTGGAATGGAATTTGTTTTTGAAGTCAGGTCGTAGAGTCCGGTGTTGAGTTTTTCGAGTTCGGTAATACCTTCTGAACGGGTGAGATCTCCTCCCCTCATTTTCACAAGAAGGAAATCTGCTTCCCAGCGAATTCTGCTGAATTGAACTTCTGCTGTGCGGCATTCGATGCTTCGCACGGTGATGCGGGATATCCGTATCATGATACCGAGTGTTGCCGCTGCAAGTGCTATTGCCGGGAGAATAAGCGGATGTGAAAACTCATATGGTGAAAAATATGAGCCTCCGACAGTAGCAGTCATCGCAATGATAATCCACGCCAGAAGGAAATTGATACGGGAATACCGCTTTGAAAGGCGGTAGAATGCCTGCTCTGTTATCCCGGCCATACGGGTAATAGCTTTTGTCTTGTCGATGAGATCTTTCATATCAGCTAAAGTATATCATGACTCCCGGTATTTGCAGTAAAAAAAAGACCGGCGCCACGCTATAGTGACGCCGGCCGGAA
>CAZGQQ010000058.1:0-11910 GCA_964527175.1 uncultured Treponema sp. | reverse complement strand
ATACCGTGTGCTCGGGGACAAGATCTCCGGAATTTTCGCGGAGTTTTCCAACAATTCTGGTAGCAGTGAGGATGGAACATGAAAAAGGTCGCGGTAGTAACCGGCGCGTCGAGCGGTATCGGAAAGGCAATCGCCGAACGGATGGTGCGGGAGGGGTTTGGTGTCGTCATGAACGGGCGATCCCTGGAGGCTGGCGCGGGGTTTGAGCTTGAACCCCGCGGCGGTTCGGTCGTGGTTTCCACGGCCGACCTGCTGCTTCCTGAAACACCGGGCGCGCTTCTTGACACCGCGCTCAATTCGTTCGGCCGGGTTGATTATCTCTTCGTGAACGCGGGGACCATCGAGTCCGCGGCCATCGACGACATCGATATCGAAAAGATGTGCGCCATGATGCGCCTCAAGGGGGAATCGTCGTTCCGTCTCATCTACACGTTTTTGAAGCACATGAAGAAATCCGGTAGCGGGCACGTCTTTATTACGTCGAGTGTGCTCGGCACCAAGACCCGTGAAAACTCCGGGGCGTATGCCGCGGCGAATTACGCGCTCGAAGCGCTTGCCGAATCGCTCCGCATGGAGCTTTCCGACACGGACATCCAGATTACCTGCATCGAGCCCGGTCTCGTACGCACGAATCTCCACCGGGACTGGCCGGTGCATCCGCAGGAACTCTTGCACATCAGCAACGCGCTTCTCCCGGACGACATCGCCGATGCGGTAATGGATGTGATCAACAAAAAGGACTATATCCGGATTCCCCGGCTCATGATCCTTCCCAAGGGGCACCGGATTTGAGGGAAGGGCGATGAACTGACACAATGCATGGTATATACAAGGTATATATTATTTGAAGAGGTGTGTTCATGCAAACAGTAGTCCAAAAATGGGGCAACAGTCTGGGAATCAGGATTCCCGCTGTATATGCCCGTGAATTTGATCTGAGAAATGGCAGTGCGGTGGATATCATTGAGAGCGATGGCAGTTTGGTCATAGTTCCACGAAAGCAAACCCTCGGGGATTTATTGTCGCAAGTGACAGAAGAAAACATGCATTCTTCTGTTGAGTCCGGTACATCGCTCGGGAAAGAAGAATGGTAAGGCCGTATATTCCGAACAGGGGTGATATTGTCTGGCTTGACTTTACGCCCCAGTCAGGGCATGAACAACGCGGGAGACGACCTACCCCTTTGAAGTACGTATTGCGGGGAAAAAGATTACCGGTTGTGTTTTGAGTGATCAGGTCAAAAGTCTGGATTGGACAGTTCGCAATGTGGAGTACATCGAGAATTCGGCTTCGGGTGTAATTGATGACGTAATCGAACGAATAGAGCTGATGATCAAGTAATTTGTATGGAGCAACTCATGAAGAAAATAATCGCAACTGTTAGTATTTTAACCCTTCTTGTGCTCGGCGTGTCCTGTTCGAAGGACGTTGAGCGTGCCTACTGGCCGACCGATGAATGGCAGCGTGCAACGCCCGAGAGCGTGGGGTTCAGTTCGGAGAAACTCCTTGAAGCCATTACCTCTCATGATTTTGACGCGATGGGACTTCACTCGCTCCTCATGATCAAAAACGGCTACGTAATCCTTGAAGTGTATCGTTATCCCTATGGTCCGGAAACGCTCCACAACGTCAATTCGGTAACGAAGAGTTTTATTTCAACCTTATATGGCATTGCGCTCGATCACAAGAAGGTGAAGAACGTTTCCTCCAGAGTGCTCGATTATTTCCCGGAGTACAAAGCTAATGAAACTGACGGGCGGAAACTCGCCATGACCGTGGAAGATGTGCTGACAATGCGGACCGGCCAAAACTGGAACGAGGAAACCACCAGCAATATGGACAATTCTTTCGAGCAGATGTTGGTCTCGGATAACTGGCTCGACTTCATTCTCGGAACGCCCATGATGATGGAGCCGGGACTTGCTTTCGACTATAACACTGGTGCGTCTCACATCATTTCCGCAATTATTCAAAAGACAACCGGCGGTACGGAAACCTTCGCGCGGGAGCAGCTCTTTGGTCCGCTCGGTATCCGGAACTATGCCTGGAAAAACGATCCCCAGGGTATCCCTGCCGGTGGATACGGACTGAGCCTCCGCGCACGGGATCTCGCCAAGCTCGGCTTCCTTTATCTGAACGGCGGCAGGTGGGACGGAGAACTGATTGTTTCCAAAAAATGGACGGAGCAGGCAACGGCTATTCAAACAGATGCACATGGTTCCTTCAACCCAACCTGGAATTACGGGTATCAGTGGTGGCTTGAGCCCGCGGGACAGAGCTACTCGGCACAGGGTTACGGCGGACAGTATCTGGTGGTTTATCCTGATCATGATGCCATCCTGGTGACGAACTCGAATCTTGATTACCGGAAGATTTCCGCGTTTTCTTCACTGATTGGTCAGGCTCTTCCGAATGCGAGGGTATCGAAGGATCCTCTCCCCGAAAACGAACCGGCCGCGCAGGCGCTTCGTGATGCCTGTGCCGCTCTCCAGCTTCCCCCGGAAGAAAGAATTGGTACGCTTCCATCCCGGATTGACGAATCGGGTATAACGGCGGAATTTGGAATCAATGAGAGCGGTATCCGCAGCGTTCGATTCGCCCGCTCGCCGGAGGGAATGCTTCAGCTCGAGCTGGTCTACTGCGGAGAGGGTCTTCCCGAAGTCACGGTGCCGCTCGAAGCGGGCTGCGACAATCGGTACCGGATGAACACCGTCTTTTTCCCCGAGACCCATTATCAGTTTGATGACAAGCCTTCGCTCGTCGCCTGCCGGGTGATTGAGTCGGACTCGCGGCATGTTGCGGTCGAAATTCTCCCCATCGGTGTGGTAGCCGGTCCCTTTATAGCAAACACCTCCTTTGACGGAAGTGAGGTAACGCTTACGTATACGAATCGCGCTACCCGTCAAGGCAAAACGGTAACCGGAGCGATACGGGAGTAGAATTCACCAACAATTTTGGTAGCAGTCCCGGCAGTATGCTATTATTTTGGGTATGCACAAACCTGACGCAGTCATTGCCGGACACATTTGCCTGGATATCACCCCAACATTCCCGGAGGCGGCGGGGAGCCCTTCCGTGGCGGGGAGTTCAACCGCCGTGGACAGCCCAACTGCCTCGGGCAGCCAACACCCCGCGGGGAGTTCAGCACCCTTGGCGCGGGAACCGCACCCCGCGTCGCTCCTGATCCCCGGAACCCTCGTAACCGTTGACGGGGTCGATATTCATCCCGGCGGCGTGGTGGCCAATACCGGGCTCGCCATGCAGTTTTTCGGAAATGATGTGAGCCTCATGGGAAAGATCGGTACCGATGTATTCGGAACCATCCTCCTTGATTTGTTGAATCAGTGGGGCACAGGAAACGGTATGGTTGTGTCGAAAACCGCGAGCACGTCGTATTCCATAGTTCTTGCCCTTCCGGGACAGGACCGCATTTTTCTTCATGACCCGGGAGCCAACCATACTTTCAATGGCGACGATGTTGACTATGACCTGATCCGTGAGTCGCGTCTTTTTCATTTTGGATACCCGCCCCAGATGCGGCGCATGTATGAGCGGGACGGAGAAGAGCTTGAGCGCATGTTCAGGATGATTGACGAACCCGGTGTCCTCACGAGTCTCGATCTCGCTGCAGTTGATGACCGCTCCCCGGCTGCTGCGGCAGACTGGGAGCTGATTCTTTCCCGCGTTCTTCCGCATGTTGATTTTTTCCTGCCCAGTTATGAAGAAATCGCCTGGATGCTTGACCGCGATACGCTTGAGCGGCTCCGTGCTGCCTCGTCCGCAGGCGATCCGCTTGAAACGCTTTCCATGGAGAACCATGTTCGTCCGCTTGCGGAAAAGGCACTTTCGCTCGGTACGAAGGTGGTGGTCATCAAATGCGGTGGGAAGGGACTCTTCGGCAAGGTCGCGAAAGATGCCGGCTTTGACCGGCTGTGCGTAAAAACCGCAGCACAGAATATTCGCGGGTTTGAATCCTGGCGGGGAGCAGAACAGATACAGCCGGCGATTCCTCCCCGGGTGATCCGCTCTGCGACCGGCGCCGGGGATACCTGTATTGCCGCGTTTTTAACGGCCCTGCTGCGCGGCTACCAGTTCTCGCGCTCACTCGCAATCGCTGCTGCGGCCGGATCCAGCTGTCTGGAGTCGTGGGACGCACTCGGCGGCCTCAGGTCGTTTGAAGAGATATCCGGCTAGGCATGCACCACACAGTTTCTACCTGCGTCCTTGGCCTGGTAGAGACGGCTGTCGGCGAGATTGATGAGATCGTCAACTGTTTCCGCTTCGGTAATTGATGCAACGCCGAAACTAGCGGTTATATCTTCCGGGAAGGAAAACGAGGTTTGCGCAATGACCGCACGTAATCGTTCTGCAAAATGCCCGGCTTGTGTGAGCGTTGATTCCCGGCACACTATGATAAACTCTTCACCGCCCCAGCGGCCGGCAACATCAGTATCGCGAAGGTTGGAGGTGAGTGTGTCGGTAAAGGCGACAAGCCCTTCATCGCCCGTTGCATGTCCGTGTATGTCGTTTATCCGCTTGAACCAGTCGATATCAATTATCATGATTGAAAAAACCGTCCCGTAGCGGGTATAGCGCAAATACTCTTCCAGAACGATTGTTTCCGTTTTCCGGCGGTTAAACAGACCGGTAAGGTGATCCCGCTCTGAAATTTCGACCAGTTCCCGGTTCATGGTATTGATCATCTGCTGACCAAGGAACACGGTCATGGTTGAACGGTAATTGAACGCGGAAATAATCCAGGCAATGAGCGTATTCGAGACAATGTCTGCCGCATACACCAGAGATGTAGTGTGGGCACCGAAGTGACGGTACAACAGAACGGAACAGATCGCAAATATGCCGTAGATAACGGCACTCTGAATATATGAAAATGAATAGATCACCGCGGTCGCATACAGTACGGCAAGGAATATGGTGGGAAGTGAAAAAGCGGCGCCTCCGGCAAGCACAAGCCTCCAGGTGGCTATACCGAGTCCGAAAAGCGCGAGGGAGAGCGAGAAAAGGGTATGGAGCGGTGTCGTTCGCTGCGGTTTGTTCCGGTAAAAATTGAGTGAGATCAGGAAAATGGGTACGAGTCCAGCTGCGGAAATGAGAAATACAGTCCGGGCAAGACTTCCCGCGCTATTGAGGAAAAGGGCATAGAAAAGCTGCTCCGGAATGAGAACCGCCGAAATAAATACAGTTCGAATGTTGTTGTGCCGGAACCGGTCGTCGCGTAGACTTGTGCGGATTCGTTGCGGCACTGTTGGAAACAGGCGTTGGATACATGATTGTAGACACATGAGAAGACTCCCCCTGCCTGTTCATGATAGCACATTCCGGAGCGGTCATCTTGCCGGGATCGGCTTTTTCACGTACGGAGCACTTTTTCCCGCATCTGTTTTGGAGAAATGCCCCGGTACCGTTTGTAAATTCGGGAAAAGTACAAGGGGTCTGCATACCCCGATTCTGCGGCAATCTGGGTGATGTTTTTTTCCGGGTATCGGGCAAACTGCTCTTCTGCCCGTGCAAGTTTGGTTTCTATGAGGAATGATTTGAATGATGTTCCGGTCGCTTTCCTGATAAGCCGGTTCAGGGACGTCGTACTCAGTCCGCTTATGGATGCGGCTTCTTCAAGCGACGGATTCCAGGTCATATCCTGTTCGAGTTTTTCCATGAGCGGTATAAAGGGATCATAGTCGCGATTCCGTATCATGCGTTCGCGGGCGATCAACCCCAGCAAGAACCGGTATGTTTTCATGAGCAGTGTAATCTTTTCTTCGGTAAAAGAAGGACTCGCGCGGAATGAGTCTCCAAGACGGTTGTCTCCAAACGCTTCAATGCCGTCCGTTTCATAGGGAGAGGTTTTCACGCCCTCCCTGCGGAACTGGCCAAGCATGATGCAGCCAATGAGTTTCCCGTCAACCGCCAACGGAAGTGCCGCCTCTTCCATGCCGCCGTGACACCGGTAACGGATCATGCGGTTTTCCTGGATGCTCCGGGAAATCATGCGCCGGTCAAGGGAGACGCAGCGCGACTCGAGGCCAAGACCTTCACGGACAAGACGGCAATAGGCGCAGTCACCCTGTTCTTCGCCCGGATACAGCCTTTTCCCGTCGGTGGTAAAAACAGAAAGTCGTACCCCGTGCAGCCGATAGTACTGTCCGAACACGGTTTTGATTTCGTCGTCAATATGGATGCGGGAGAGCTGGTGCATGGACATATAATATCGTGAGAAACTGGAAAAGTCCATGAAAATGATTGATATGGGCATGGTGCCCGGGAGAAGAGCCTCTATACTTGGTAGCGTGGAGGAATACTGATGAACAAGACTCTGGTTATCATGGCCGCGGGCATGGGCAGCAGATACGGTGGCCTCAAGCAGATTGACGCGATGGGCCCGTCCGGCGAGATTCTTCTTGAGTACTCCGTTTTTGACGCGATGCGTGCCGGGTTCAATACGGTGGTTTTTATCATATCAGGATCAATGCAGGACGAATTTTCTGCCGTGATCGGGACCCGGCTTTCTAAACGAATCAACGTGGAATACGCGGTTCAGTCTCTCGGTGATCTCCCTCCGGGTTTTTCGGTACCAGAGGGGCGGGTAAAACCCTGGGGAACGAGTCAGGCAATTCTGTCTGCTGCCAGCGTTGTCAGGACACCGTTTGCCGTCATCAATGCGGATGATTATTATGGCCGCGAGGCGTTTGCCGTTATGGCGGAATTTCTTGATTCTGTTGATCCTGCGCAGTTTGATTCTGCGATGGTGGGATACCGTATTGAAAACACTCTTTCCGAGCATGGAACGGTTACCCGGGGCATCTGCCGGACTGGCGGTGGCTATCTTGAAAACATTGCCGAGATTCCGGAAATAGGGTATGCGGAAGACGGTTCCATATGGTACCGGAACAGCGGCGACCGGGGCATACTTGCCGGAAGCGAGTTGTGTTCCATGAATTTCTGGGGATTTACTCCGCGTGTTTTTGAGTATCTGGAAAAGGATTTTGCACGATTTCTGGGTGAACGGGGCGGGGAATTGAAGTCCGAATGGCTTATTCCGGTTACTGTGGACGACATGATCCGCTCGGGAGAAACAAAGGTCCGGGTGCTCGAATCGTCCGGCAGCTGGTTCGGGGTTACCTATCCCGAAGACAAACCGAAGGTAACGGCGAAGCTGCAATCCCTGGTGGATCAGGGATGGTATCCGACTCCCCTTTTTGGAGGTTCGCAATGAGTACCGATGCTTTGGCACAGACCCTGATCTCCCTGCACGTGAACCGGTACGGAACCGAACCGGATATTGTCACTTTTGCTCCCGGGCGGGCCGAAGTGCTGGGAAATCATACGGACTACAACCAGGGTACGGTGCTTTCCTGCGCGGTTGACATGGGACACTGTTTTGCCGTTTCCGGAAATACCGGAGAAGGACTGCGTCTTCTTGCGGGGGATCTTGGTGAAACAGCGTGTTTCTCGCTTGATACCATTGGGCCGGTCGATGGAGCTCCCTGGGCGTCGTATGTTAAAGGGGTGTTCTACAATCTGGCTGAACGCGGTATCCGCATCGAAAATCTTGACTGCAGTTTTCTCGGGAATATTCCGGTTGGCTCAGGACTCTCAAGTTCAGCCGCGCTTGAAGTGTCCGCGGCATTTGCCGCAATGGAGATGGCCGGTATCCGGCTTGACCCCAAGGAAACCGCTGCACTGTGCCGGGACGCCGAAAGCCGGTTCGCCGGGTGTAATTGCGGCCTTCTTGACCAGTTTTCCAGCATCTTTGGCAAGAAGCACTGTCTCATTCATACTGACTTTCGTACGCTCGATGTTATGGACGTACCGCTTGCAGATGATATCTGTTTTCTCATTGTTACGCCGGATGTTGCCCATCGTCTTTCAGACTCTCCGTACAACGAGCGACGGGAAAGCTGCGAGCGTGCAGTCCGCGAGCTTTCCGCCATTCTTGCAGAGCCTGTGGAATCGCTCCGGGAGGTTTCTCCTGCAGACTTTGCCCTGTACCGCCGACAGATAACACCAGAAGCAGCGAAGCGTGCGGCGCATGTGATCGGCGAAATTGATCGGGTTGCGCGCGGAGTAACGGCTCTGGGTCGCGGAGACACGGAAACCTTCGGAGAACTTATGTACCAGTCGCATGAATCATCGAGGACGCTTTTTGAAAACTCTGCGGCTGAGCTTGATCTCGTGGTTGCCACTGCCCATGAAGCGGGCGCTCCGGGGGCGCGGCTTTCCGGGGGTGGGTGGGGAGGAAGTCTTATTGTGCTTGCCCGGACAACTGATCTTGAACGGCTGGATCATGACATTACCGAACGGTGCGCCGGGAAAGGTGTATCAGTTACAATCCGGCCGGTTGTTCCGTCTGATGGAGCTCGTGTGTTACGGGAAAACAAACAGGAGTGAAAAAGAAATTGACAGGTGGGTATACCGGGTGTACCCTGTGACAATGAACAACCGGTTGCGCAACGGTATTCCCGCTGCTCCAGTCAACATAAATGATATCGCATCGGAACTTGGTGTTTCCAAGACAACCGTATCCCGGGCCATTTCGGGGAAAGGCCGGATTGGTAATGAAACACGCGAAAAGGTCCTTGCCCTTATTGAGGAACGTGGGTACAGCCCGAATCTCATCGCCAAAAGTCTTGCCGTTTCCAAAACGTTCAATATTGCAGTTGCCATACCACGTGATACCGATGTGCGGGAAATTCCTTTTTTCCAGGAATGCCTGTACGGAATAACAAGGGCTGTGGAAGCGCGGGAATATGATGTGGTTCTTTCCATTACGACGGGAGAGGATATCTCGTCGCTCAAACGGATTATACGGAACCGGAAGGTTGACGGATTCATTCTCACACGACCGCTTGCCGGAGACAAGGCCATTGCCTTTATGGAAACAACCTCGCTTCCTTTTGTCGTTATCGGATCACCCGAGACACAGTCGGTATATCATGTGGACAGCGATCATCGGGACGGTTGCCGGAAAGCGACGGGGCATGTTCTTTTACGGGGTTTCACCCGGCATGTACTGCTTGGCGGGAATCCGGATCACCGGGTTAACCGTGACCGTTTAAACGGGTATCTGGATGCCATCAAAAAAGGCGACGGGACTGATTACGGGGACACCGGTCAGATAGTCTGGGGAATGGACGGACTGCGGGAAATTGAGTCGGTATTGCCCGGAATTATGCGGACACGGCCACAATGCCTCATTTGCATGGATGACGTGATCGCTACCCATGCGCTGGCCTGGCTGTACCGCAAGGGTTTTTCAATACCGGAGGATATTGCGCTAGTTTCGTTTCATGACAGCGCTGCAATGGAAACGCATTATCCTCCCATTTCAGCGTTGCATATTAATGTACAAAAACTGGCATCACTTGCCGGGAATACTATACTTGACCGTATAGAGGGGAAAAAAGTAAAGACTGTGAATCTTGTTCCCTCCCGGTTTATAGTCAGGGATTCTTCCCGCGCACGGTAGGCGGGTGAATATAGTATCTATTCCGTAAGGAGGAAGAAGATGAAAAAAGCGATTGTTCTGGTCGCAATTCTGCTCGTGCCGGTTTTGGCGTTTGCCGCAGGCGGTGCAGAAGGTGCAGGAAGCGGGGAAAAGATTACCCTTAATGTATGGGAATCGAACAATGGACCGGATGATTTTATCCGGAAGGCTGGTGAAGCGTTTACTCAAAAGTATCCGAACATAACGATAAATTATGTTCATGTGGAACTTGGTGACGCCGCAGGTCAGATCGCGCTCGACGGACCTGCAGGAATAGGTCCGGATCTCTTTGCTGCCCCGCATGACAAACTTGGTGAAATGGTCGCCGGCGGTCATGTGCTTCCTACTGCGGATGCCAATGCCATGCGCAAGAAAGTGCTGGGTGCCTGTTCTGCAGCTCTTACCTATGAGGGGAAAATGTACGGGTATCCGGTATCTGCCGAAACCTATGCACTTTTCTACAACAAGGCACTGATCAAGGAATCCGAAGTTCCCAAAACCTGGGAAGATCTTGCTTCTTTTGCGAAAAAATTCAACGCAGCAAATCCCGGTAAATACGGGTTTGTCATGGATGTGGGGAATGCCTATTACACCATCGTATTTACGACCAGCGATGGCAACCGTCTCTTTGGTCCTCAGGGAACCGACAAGACCCGGACAAACATCAATTCTGAAAAATCCATCAAGGGAATGAAGTTCTTCCAGGGGCTTCGCTCGGCGCTCAATGTTCCATCCGCCGATCTCACTACGTCTGTCGCCGATACTGCCTTTTCTTCAGGAACTGCCGCCATGCATATTACGGGATTGTGGAATGTTGTTCCCTTTACCAAAGCCGGTGTTGATTTCGGTGTAGCACCGCTTCCCGCGCTTCCCGGAGACAAAACTCCATCTGCATCATTCTCGGGCACTCGGGCAATGTTTGTTTCTGCATACTCTGACCATCCGGTAGAAGCATCACTCTTTGCAGATTTTCTGGTATCGCCGGAAATGCAGAAACTCCGGTTTGAAATTACCGGTGCGCTTCCCGCGATCAGTACCAAGGTAGATAGCCCCTATATGGCCGGCTTCATCAAGCAGCTTGATTATGCCTTCCCTATGCCGTCCATTCCGCAAATGGGTGCATACTGGGAGGCAATGGGCAATGCCAGCAAGAATATCTGGGACGGAGCTGACGTAAAAACGGAGCTTGACGCCTGTAACGAAGCTATAATCGGAAAATAGAAAAATAGTTGACCGGCAGCATTTTCTTGCGCTGCCGGTCTGCCTTCACCGGGAAAAGGAGGAATCAATGGCAGAGAAAAAATTGCCGTTTGATGGAAGTGCTGAAAAGAAGGTTCGCATAACTGCGGCTCTGTATATGGGACTCGCACATATTCTGCATCTCAAGGATTATGTGAAGGGTTCTCTCTTTGTATTCGTTGAACTTCTCTTTCTGGTAAATATTCCGTTTATTGCACGAAAGCTGTATCAGCTTGTGACACTGGGTGTTCCCCAGCCGGATCTGCCCATAAAGATGCGGAACAATTCCATGTTCATGCTCATTGACGGGATCCTTGTTCTGGCCGTTGTCACCGTTTTTATCATTGTGTATGTCATTTCTGTTCGTAGTGCACAAGCAGGATATCGTGAATACTGCCGGAAGAAACGGTTTCCGCGAACAAAAGAATCGCTTGATTCTGCACTGGGGAAAGCCTTTCCCATAGCCGGTATTGCGCCGAGTTTTTTACTCATTCTCGTATTTGTTGTGGTACCACTGCTTTTTTCCATGTCGGTAGCATTCACAAACTATTCAGCCCCGGATCATATTCCGCCGAACAAAACAGTCGACTGGGTCGGTCTGGACAACTTCAAAGCCCTGCTCGGCGGAGAAGCCTCCTGGTCTGCAGGGTTTGCCCGTGTTGCTTCCTGGACTCTTGTCTGGGCTTTTTTGGCAACCGTTACCTGCTATTTCGGCGGTCTTATTGTAGCGGTACTGCTCAAGGAATCAAATTTGAAAATTGCACCCGTATTCCGGGTGATATTCATATTACCGTATGCCGTCCCGGCCGTGGTGAGCATGCTTGTCTGGCGGAACCTGCTCAACGGTACATTCGGAACGGTAAACAGAACCCTGATGGTTCTGGGCATGATACAGGAGCCGATTCCCTGGCTCGGGCATCCGGCCCTGGCCCAGTTTACCTGTATTCTTGTTAACCTCTGGGCAGGGTTCGGATACTTCATGCTTCTTTCCATGGGAACCATGACTGCGGTGTCCCAGGATATCTTTGAAGCTGCAAAGATAGACGGCGCAAGCCGGCTTCAGGTGCTCAAAAGTATTACCCTGCCGCTGGTACTGTACCAGACGATGCCGCTGATCATCATGAGTTTTACTCATAACATCAACAACTTCGGCGCCATATTCTTCC
>CAZGQQ010000057.1:0-11945 GCA_964527175.1 uncultured Treponema sp. | reverse complement strand
CAACTTCAAAAGCGTCTGCGGCTTTCCTTCTTTCCCTTCCCTTTATTTTCAAAGAACATTTTCTGCACCCGAACAGCCCCTGGCCATTCAGACAGATCGTACTGCGTTTCAGCAGCGTATAGACATGAACACAAGATTGTATTCCATACTATTCGAGTAATTTTCAAATCTTTGGATAATCAGTTCCTGCAAGTTGCTTTCTAAAAAACCTGCGCATCACGTACAATCATTATCAAAGACCTGCGCCACCACTCTGCTGCAGCGCAACGGATGTATGTATAGCACCTTTACCGATAAAAGGTCAATAGCTTTGTGAAATAATCCGGCGGTTTTTATTCAGTTTCTGCCTTCTTTAAATTTGTCCGTCCTTCCAGCTCATCCACCGTTCTCGAAATGTCGTCAAGAAGGCTCTCAAACTGTTTTGTTTTAAATGAGATCCGTTTCCCGTCACGATGATGTTCCCAAACAATCTTTCCCAGTTCGGTATACTTGTTGCGGAGGCGAACCTTGAGTTGACGGGTATCGAGCGTTTGTATGACGGTTTCACCAAACCGCTGAATCTGTTCACCGGCTTTATTCGAAGCTGATGCGACAGCATCACGTCCCCGTTGTGCATATTCCTTGATCGTTTCTTCCAGCTTTGCCATACTTCCTCCTATAGTTTCCGTATTCCCAGAATCGTCAGGTCATCATACTGCTCATCTTCCCGAACATGGGTGTAAAAACGATACTCTTCATACTCCGGATGATCTTTACGGTGCGAACAATAATGCCCGTACTGTACAAAATGTTTGGCAAGAAAATCGTCTACCCGCCGGTCAACCTGAACACGGTCAAATTCACCTGCATCCGGATCCCGGTACATACGAAACACTTTTTCTATCGAAATAAGGGCGATAATGACTTCTTCAAGTGTACCGTCTGCGTTGGTAAAATCAAATTCATACCGCATGTCACCCTCGGGATTATGCCATTTGACCAGTGTGTATTTTCTTCGAGCCAACATCGACTCAATAATTTCATGAACCCTGTCTGCACCAAGTTCTTCGTTGTCCTGCCCCACCGAGTGATTCCCGTGAGGTGTTTCTGACCCCGGCTCCCCTTCTGCACACGTGTATATCTTGAGATCCGGTGTGCGGAACATGCGTTTTGCTTCATCGGTACCGTCAGTATAGAGAAAGAGTACATCACCTTTCTGTATGGTATGGGAAACCACCTGAAAACCTCCCTTCATGTCAACCATGAACGAGGGAAAAACTCCGGCTGCAGAGCTTTCGGGCAGCGTGATAGTTTTCATTTTTCCGCTTGCCGCTTCATACACATGCACCAGATTGTCACCGGCATTGCAAAAATGTGCTGTTCCGGTTTTTGCATCGAAAATGAGCAGGGTGAACGCGGCGAATCGTCCTTTAAAACCGCGCGATTCAAGCAGGTCGTTAATACGGGAGACAATGAGATCAAGCCGGTATCCATTTTTCTTGTAGGACCAATCCTTGAAGTAATCCAGGAAGAGCGTCGCAACCTCAACCATGATGAGTGCCGCGGGAACCCCTTTTCCGGCAACGTCGCATTTTATGACGGCATAATGGCGCTCATCGAGCTTGATGTAATCAAAGTAGTCCCCGGAAACTCCTTTTGCCCCTTCATAATATCCGAAGAACTCGGCATTTTCATCGGCGCTGCTGCCACAGGTGAGCTTGCGGCCATTACTGTCAGTATCCAGCGGGATAAACATTTTCTGAATTTCTTTACCGACTGTCAGATCCTTTGACGCAGCGGCAGCGCGCACAAGTCCTTTGGTCATATCATTGATGGTTTCACCCAGCAAGCCGATTTCATCCCGGGAGCGAATTGTTATTTCTTTGCCGTCAAGAGCTTCCTTGTCTTCGGTATCACGGATCATGGCAACATGGGATGCAAGACGTCGTATTGGCGAAATTATGATTGATGCAAGGACAAGGGCGCCAATCACACCGATAAGAACGGCGAACAATGCAATATACACAGTGGTCCGGACAAGGGCCTGACGATCTTCTTCTACAGCAGAAAGAAGTGTTTCGGTTGATATCTCGACACGAACGGTTCCGTGCACATACTGTCCTGATGTACCCTGTCGGTACATGACCGGTTTGTAAAAAACAAACCGGGTATTGTCGCGGGACAGTGCATCTGCATTGTATTGCGGGAACGATCCGACACCCGAAACAGACAGGGCCTGTAATTCGGCATTGAGTTTTTCTTCAAGTTGACGGGTAATATCCTGGATTTCGTCGCGCCGCTGCACGGAAGCCCTGTCTGTTCTCAATGCAAGGCTGACACCCTCACGAGTCAATTCGGCAATTCCTTCCGACAGCTCTCCAACACTCGTTCGGGCCGCTTCGTCGAGTACCATGAGTCGTTCTGCAATTTGGTCATTCTCCGGACGTGAAAGTCGCGAAATTCCGGGAACGAAGGTATCAGTATCAATCCACTCCGATATTTCCGGATCGTTGGTTGCCCAAACGAAATCGACTCCGGTTACAGCACCATCACTGTGGTTTCCGGTTATTGTCGCATACCGTGCCTCGCCAAGTGCACTCATCTGCTCCGGTAAGTATCCCAGCTCCAGAAGGTTCCGGCTTGGAAGATAGGCTCGTGCCCCGGAAGCAAGACTTTCAAGGAGCACCTGCACGCGGGATTCAAGCCCCTGTGCCAGTGTCCGTTCCTGATTCTGGGAAAATCTGAGTCCTATGGGAATTGATACCAGAAGCACAACGGATATTACCAGGGTTGTGGTAAAGAAGGCCAGCTTGAACCGGAGTCCTATTCCCTTCCGTTGCAGCACAATGAGCTTTTTCTTTTTCTCGGACGACATGGCATCTCCTGTAATCAAGGCACGTACATCACGGTGAATGGTGAGTGAATCACGTGCGGTAGAGCTTATTCCAATAGCAGAAACAATCAGAACAAGTAGCGCAAAAATCATGACAGATATCATGAGTATCATGGCAGGGGTAATTCCGAATCGCTGTTCGGGACGGGCCGGTGTCCAGTCCGGAACAAAGGTGTAGCGGAAATCGCCAAGCTTGACAGTCCCATACGATGTAACCGAAACAAGAGGCGCTGACGCGTAACGACCACGTGCCGGATGATCCAGTATAACCCGATAGGTTCCTTCTTCAAGGGATGATACTGTTATTCCGGCAATCAGCCGGTCATGGACAATACGATATCCTCCATCACTGCGGCTAAGAGTTATATCCCACGGGGCAATTCCATCCCGATCAAGATACAACCGGTCAACACTGCCCTCCTCGGTAAAACCGCGTCCAAGAATAGAAAGACTCATCTGCCCGAGTTCATCAACGAGGGAGTCAACCCGGGTAATGGTTGTATAGGGAATGTACTTGTTCAATGCGATATAGGTAACCACGGGTTCACCAACATTCCCTACCGAGTCTATGGCAGACACAGACACGGCATACAGACCATTGTCACGGTTTGAGAAACTCACCTGCGGCTCGGTTGTCAAAATCTCCGGCCGCGGCCGTGTCAGTGTAAACCGATCCCTGAATAACGATGCCAAATCGAGCCGGGCAGGAATTGCTTTGCCATCCTCCACTGAATCGCTTTGTACATCACGGGCAAGAGCGTTCAATTCTGCAGCAGATGCCACATAATCGAGCGACCAGGTATATCCGGCAATATCATCATCTTCTGCGGGAGCCCATTCAAGGGTAAACGTATTGGAAGACAAATACCCTGCCTCGTCAGATTCAAGCGGAACTACAACCGGCGGTACCGGAGGATCAGTATCGCGCTGATATTGAACGAATCGCGGTTCGGACCAGTTACCGGCATAGTCCAGCACCCGTACCCCAAGATACCACGGACCGTCTTCATCGGCGGAAAACTCGAGCTTTGTGTCGTTGGGAAGTCGCTGTATGTATTCCGGAACGGAAGCATCCGGCTCTCTTGCCCACACATACGAGTAACCGGCAATTCCGGAGGAATCTTCCGGTATCGCTATATCTACCCGAACGGTGTCCGAACGTCCCTTTCCCTGTGCGGTAAAATTGAGCGGGCGTATACCGGGCTCCGGTGCACTTTTATCAGGGGCAAGACGAACAATGCGGTTTCGTCCCGATCCGAGGTTCTGTTGCCAGTATACCTCGATACCTTCGCTGGAATGAACAACGCGTCCAAAGACGGAATCGGTGGACGATCGCGACAAATCGAATTCGCTCCAGAGAAACCCTTCCTTGAGCGCCAAATACACCCGGTTAACACCCTGGCGGTTATCAAACCAGACAACGGCGGGTTTTCCGTCAAGAGCAACGATATCAGGATCATAACAGTATCCCTCGCCGAGCGAAACCCGTTCAACCTGAACAGCGGCAAGAGATTCAGGATCAAGAACCGTGTAGTATATTGCATACCGTTCATTTTCTGTTCGGGCCCGTTCCCATACGAGAGAAAGCGAATCTCCGGTATCCCGCAGCTTCGGCCGCTGGTTATGAAAAAGTTCATACCGGACACCGGTGCCAGAGGGTGTTGGTTCGTTAAATCCGGTCAACAGAACCGGGTCTTCCCAGCTTCTTCCCGAATCCCGGGAAACAGTCGCATACAACTGATATGAGGCACGTCCGGTACCTTCATGAAATGCCTGAAAAACGACAATATCGCGGCGCCCTGCTGATGCGTGTGTCGGGAGAAATGCACGGCGCAGGCGTTGTGAAGGACCAAATTGCTGGAAATCCGACCACTGGCGGCCGGTATCCGACCGGGAGTACACAAGCGTAAAATTATCTTCGGTGCCACGGGTAGCAAAAAGAAAGTATCCTCCGTCTGCGCGAACATGAAGTCTCGGACCAACAAGTCCGATATCCTCGCCGCTGAGGGAGTATTCGGTGAATTGCACTCCCCTGTCTTCAGATATAAAAACCGAAATGACATCTACACCCGTTACTGCAGGAATCAGTATGCGTCCTTTTGCATCTACGGAAACGGATACAATCGAGGGAACATCGCCGGAATATGCAACAGGTCCGGCAAACCGTTCATGATACCGCCAGTCAGTCCCGTCATGCACCCGGCAAGACAACCAGATTGTTCCGCCATCGGAGCGGGCATTTGGAATAACATCCTGCCACACAACAACAGAAATGGATCCATTCGTTGCAGAAGAGGGAAACTGGCTGTTGGAGGTTCCTACCGACTCAGGGTTTTCCCAATAGAAATCACGGGCCGGAACCGCTACGGATAAGAGAAAAAATACAATCAGCACCAGGATCCGTCGAAATATCATAATTGTGAATCTATCCTTCGTTTGAGATCAATAATTTTGGCAGAATTGCGGCTTCGCGGATTTTGCAAGAGTTGTTCCACTATCGCCGAAGCGGTTATTTTATTTCCCCGCTGCAATTCACGGACGGCACTTTGATACAGACTTTCATCCGCTGCAGTCAGAACGGCAACCGCTTGTCCGCCAACCGCAGTCTGCATGCGGTCCTTGAGCGCAATTGCTTCCTGGTTATTGGGATTGAGTCGTATCGCTTCATCAAGCTGGCTAATGGCTATCTGGAACGAAGTGCGGTTGTTTGAATCATAGATTCTCCGGGCGGAACGGGTCAACTCGGTTGACCGGGCAATACTCGCCGGATTGGGCGGAGGAATCTTGATACCGAGATAAATTTCAACGTCATCGACCAGTTGCTTCAAACCGGCAAACGAAGAGTCTATTTCATACAGATCCAGGAGTTCACTATACAGAGTACGCCCTTCATTCCGGTAGTTGGCGCGAATATAGTCAACCTTTTGCCTGAAGAACTGGCGGAAGGAGTCTGGATCGATTACCTGGTCTATCCGCAAGGTGAGCTCACCCGCTTCCCGGTTGAGCGGGTATACCAGCTGAACCTGCTGCAGTTTCTTCTTTGCGCTGGTCAGCACTTCTATCGCGTCAGCTCTGCGCCCGGCTGCCATGAGTTGCCGTCCCTGAAGATACAGGGTGCTCGCATTACTGAGCATCTGGCTCATCTGGGGGTACAGCGGTGCGGAAACCGGGATCGTTCGGCCGGTTTTCATGGAAAGCGCGGTGTTTACTATATTCAGCCAGTCTGTAACTTCCGGGTTGTCTTCGATATTGGTAACCCGCCAGCGGTTTTGCGCCTGGATGAACACCTGTTCCGCCTGTTCAAAATTGCCCATGTAGTACATGTTCCGTCCGTTCCCGATGAGCTGACGAACCTCGCGAACAACAAATTCGTTTTCTGCGCGGGTTATCTCCTGACCAAGGGCCGCAAGCTGGCGGTCGCTTTCCGTCCGGAGTGTTGGTGATTCCTGCAGTTCAAGAGACTGGTTGTACCGATCGCGGGATCGCTGCAGATTATCGCGTGCGGCCTGGAAATCATTGCGCCGCAGCGCTGTCCGTGCCTGGGACAGGCGCAGTTCTGCTTCCTGCCGTGCAATATCAGCCTGGAGCACCATGGAATTTGCCCGTGTGATCTGCTCGCCGGTACGGCCCGCAATTCCGGCAAGGATGCGATCGGCCTCCTGAATCGCTGAAAGGGACGCGGCATACCGTTCATCCTGAAGAATATCGCCGGGGACTGCATTCATTTCCTGCACCAGACGAACCAGTACGTCACGGTCACCGGCTACTCCGGTACGAACCCGGTTCAACGAATCCAGCGCTTCACGGGGATAATAATACGTGGTACTTCCATCAGGCGAGGGAATACCGTCGAGCTGTGCAAGCGCCGAATCGTAGAGCGAAACCCAGTCATCCTGCATTCGGGCAACAGCTTCGCTGCGGTGACGGGCGTACTCGCGGTGAAGGGCAAGCCGGTCTCCGGAAATAGCTGCAAGCAGCTCATCACGCCGGGCACGGTAATCGCCGGTATAGTCGGGAACAACCGTTACCGCGTCTACCGGTTCGGAAATTGCTGCAATACGGTCGGTAAACCGGCGCAGCTGGTCAATGAATCCGGCATATCCTGCAGAACCGCCATCCTCCCGCCCACGCACTTCATCTGCGGTTGGTGAATGCGCTGCATACGCCTGAATCCGGTCATGAACCAGTGCATATTCACTGCGAACCGAACCCAGTGCGGAAAGGGCTTCAAGGTGCATCCGCATACCATCGTACCGGTTGTTTGCTACGGAAGGATCCCGTTTGCCGAAGGTATTGTCCCGCATGGTGAATACACTGGATGCATTGGTAAAAGACCGTCCCGCGGCAAGAATGCGATTCGCATCTGCAAGCCGCAAGCGGACGCTTTCCTGGTCATTAGCGCTAAAAGCCTGTTGCGCACCATTCCAGGACTCCCGAACCGAAGCAGAAACGGCTTCTTCGAGTGAATCAAGCTGGCTATTCCAGTGTGCGTCAAAAGCACCGAGAACACCCTCAAAACGCTCCGAACTCTCGCGTCCAAGAGTAAAACGCCAGGCAAAGGGAAGGAAGGACGTGTCGGTAACCGTTCCGGTTTGTTCCTGTGTTTCGCGGAACGTGTCGGCAAAGAACCAGCCGTTTTCTGCAATGGCATTACGCCGGCTTGAAAGCCGTTCCAGCTCGCTACGGAATGAGGCAAGCGCCTGGTCTATTTCGGCGAATCTTTTTTCACGGACTGCCTGTGCTGCATTTGTCGCGGCGTTATCCACACCGCTCTGAAGTGTCCGGTATTCAGTCAGAAGAGCCATGATCCTGCCCAGCCGGCTGTTTGTATCGGAAACCAGCTCCGGGGGATACTCTTCATCGAACTCGTTTTTGTAGAACGTATAGCCTTCGCTGAATTTGAACCCGGCCTGGGCATATTGCCCCTGCTGAATCAGCTGATACCCCTCGTCCATGATCTGGTCAAATCGGGCACGGTAATAGGTAAACTGCGATGCTTCCTTGGTATTCCGTATAAAATCCTGTGCACGTTCGTTCGGATTCTTCTCCATGGACTCAAGCTGGCTAATCATGTCCAGTTTTTTTGCATCATTGGTCGGCTCGTTCGCCATGACATCGAGCAATTCCAGGGCAACCTCGTTGTATTCTTCACGCATGGTGATGATGCGCCGAACACGCCGCTGGGCTCCGTCGAAATCCTCGGGATTCTCGGTCATGTATTCTGCAAGAACCAGTATCGCTTCGTTATAGTTCCGCTCCTTTATGAGGCGATCGACAAGGGGAAGTCCCACCTCGGCGTTACCCCGGGCAAAAAGTGCTGTTTGCACAAGAAGCAGTAAAATAAGAAATACCAGAACGTTTTTTTTCAGAACCACACCCTTACAGCCCAATGAGCCTCTTCCCTAGAATTTCGGCAAATAAAACAGCACAATCCAGTACAAAACAGCAGAATTAGTGCCGAAAATGCAATATACTATAGCCGGATATGCGTTGTCGTCTTGTTGCTGTCATTACACTCTCCTCAATTCTCGCCGCAGGACAGGTATCCGCGTTCGATCTTTCAGACAGCTACATCGATATGGCCGCCTTTTTCGAACCCCTTATTGATGACAATGAAGGGCTGACCACGTTCCGGTCGCTTCTCATACCCGGCGGTGGCAGGGCGGAAGCCATGGGATCGGCATTCACCGCGCTCGCCAATGATATCAGTTTTTTCGAAACGAATCCTGCCGGCAGTTCGACCATGAAAAACACCGAAATTGCGGTGATGCACAACAACTGGATTGCAGACTCCCGTCTTGAAACGCTTTCATTAACCTCCCGTGACGGAAATTTCGGCTACGGTGCTTCCTTCCGGTGCTTTTATGTACCCTTCACTGAATACAACACTTTTGGCGAACGGGTGTCACGCGGTTATTATAGCGAAACATTCGCCATTGTGAATGTATCCTACAATTTTCTCGCCGGATACTACTTCAAGGGTATCGCGGTTGGCGCAAATCTCAAGACTGGACTGCGTTTTGTTCCCGATTATTCGGACAATTACGGCACAATCCGGGACGGTTCCGGATTCGAACAGTCAGCTCTCTCAATCATGGCCGATATCGGCATGCAAACCCGCTTCAATGTCCTCAAGATGTACAACTCCCGTGATCCGAATTTCTCCATCGGTTTCACGGTACGGAATATCGGCCCGCCGGTTATGGGTGAACCGCTGCCAACACTCATAACATTCGGAGCCTCGTTCAAACCGGCAAAACCGGTAACCATATCAGCGGAAATCCAGAAACCGCTCAATCTCGTAGACCCCGCTCTTTCGGAATCAATGATATACGGTGCGGGGGTCATGATTGACGTTGTCAGTTTCTTCAGCTTTCTTGGCGGAATTCAGCTTAAAGGGGCGAATCCGCGCATCAGCATTGGCGGCGAGATCAATGTCGGCGATATGCAGTTCAATATAAACTACACCCTCGACATGACAACCCAGGCGGCATTATTCAACCGCATCAGCCTTGCAGCGAAACTGAATCTGGGCGACAAGGGTCGTGCAGAACGGGCACGGAAAGTTGAGCAACTCTACATCGAGGGACTGAAACTGTATGCACAGGGGGAACTCGAATCCGCAATAGAAACGTGGAATGAGTCACTGGCAATTGACAAACGCTTTGATCCGGCAATCGAAGGCATAGAAACAGCCAGTATTGCTTTGTCACTCCAGGGAAAAATCGAAGAAATTCAGCAAATCGAGTAGTCGGTTATTTTCGCCTGCTGTATACACGATAATTTATTTCAGGGAAAAAATTGTCTCTCTTTTCAATGCGGGTAAGCCATTCGGTACTGATGAAATTCGATCCGAGCGATTCATAAACTACGGTAAAAGCCCGAATGGACTCTTCAAACCGCTGACGGGCATAACTGCTCTGATCCTGCCGGTTCATGAGCAAATACCAGTCCATTGCCTGAGCGAGCAGCAATTCACGTGAAGCCATGTTCAAAGCCCGTTCCTTGAGACTGTCATCGTCCGGAAAGCGTTCCGCGAGATCAATCATGCGTACTGTTGCCTTGCGCACATACGGATACATCCAGTCATTTGAACTGTTGAGTACTTCTTCTGCATATCCGCCCGAATTCCAGGATGAATAATAGGGAGTGATAATCTGCTCGGGCTTATGAATTTTGAGCCGATCGGAAGGCAGCGAAAAGGAAATCTCGGAGGATTCTGCCATTTCACGGGCAAGCGCATCAAACCAGTCAAAGCCTTCGTGCCAATCCTGGCCAAAAAATGAAGCAGGAAGCGCAATAACGGTTGTAACCGGTGAGCCGTCGAGCGTTTTGGCCGCTTTATTGAGGACAGACAGACGTTCCTCAATAAAAGAACGGGCATCACGAAGAACGGATGTTTCTGCTTCTTTCGGATCATAGAGCGCCGGATCATTTCCGCCATTTTTCTTTCTGGAATGATAACAATAGCCGGTTTTACGGCGTCCAAGATCAACATCAAACAGCGGTTTGAGATTCAATCCGTCGTACTCAAACCCGATATCCCGCTCAACATCCAGGTACGCCCCCGAACCGGCAATACCGTCCGGTCCGGCTATCTGTGTGCAAACCAGGGTGTCGCGGGCAAATACCGAAAAGCCATTCTCGCAAACAGCCGGAGAGAAAATTCCGGCAGCGGGAGGAGGATCGGCAAAAAGCAAACCGTGGGCATCTACAAACGTGTATGTGAATCCATACGATTTGAGTATCGTTTCAAGACCGTCTTTCCATGCAAGTGCCGGCAAATAGAATCCTGCCGGAACCGCGGTAAAATGCTTGCGATACACAATAAGACCGGTTTCAATCTGAGCATTGATTGCCTCGGGAATGTCCATATACAGGGGAAGAAAACAGGGAGTGGCCGTCGTAGCCAGAATCTCCAGATATCCATGCGTCGCAAAATAGTCAAATTTCTTGAGGATGTTCTTTTCGTAAATGTCGACATACTCATGACGATTTGTTTTCTGTTTTTCAAGTTGCCGGGAAATGATTTCTGAAAGAACAGGATCATTCTGATTCCGTTCGAGTTCGAGAGCACCAAATTCAATGGATCGGTCAAGAAATTCACAATACCGCTGCTGGAGGAGCGGATCCGCCAGCATCTCGCACAGCAGTGGTGAAAAAGCAATCGTCAATTTAAAGGGAACCCCGTCTGTCTCGAGTGTTGTACAGGTTCTCAGTAACGGAAGATACGTCTCCGAAAGGGCCGTGAAAAGCTGGGACTCTTCCATTCTGCCCGGCTCATCGAGATGGCGGACAAACGGCAGTTGTGCGTCAAGAACAAAAACCAGTGATGTATCATGCATATGTGCTAACCCCGAACATCAGTCAAATGACTGACGGTGATTCCGGAAATGCGTACTGCGCAGTTCCGAAAGACCGGATAAATCCAGCAACGGCGGATTCCGCCGGCGGGAGCTGCCCTTGATACCGATGGAATTGCCCGGTCGTATCCCCTTGAGACCGGATGCAGCGAGCAGCCGGCTCTGTTCTCCGGAGGCGCGGCAATATAAGTCGACCCGGCACAGATTCCGGTAATCAGAAAGATGAATATACCACTTGCGGTCATGTATTCCCACATCAATATCAAAGAAATCCAGAAGTTTTGATGAATCATCGCGGGAGAAGGTATTAACCCGTAAGAAAAAACTTTCAAATTCCGGGTTGTCAACATGAGTGGAAAACAGGTTGGCATGAAAATCCCAGTACACAAATATCCACGCCGGATCCCGGATCATCGCCGTGATTCGCGTTTCATTGTATGATTCAGGAAGACCTTCTTCCGGTTCGGGCATGTCTGCTTCAGCAAGATTTGTTGCCGGTGAAGAAAAACGCTCGTTTTCTTCAGCCATTTCAAGCAATTCACCGATAATGAGACGACGGTTCAATCCCTCGGGAATATCGACACCATGGTCGTCAGCCAGGTCAAGAAGATCACGGGTGGACAAGCTTTCAAGATATGCTTTATTCAGCGGTACACTATCCATAGTATGGGCCTATGATGGACAAAAGCTTATATTGTGTCAAGGTGGTA
>CAZGQQ010000056.1:0-12324 GCA_964527175.1 uncultured Treponema sp. | reverse complement strand
TTACCGGCACCCGGCACTTCAAACACTAACAAAGGTGAGTTAGTCACAGAAGGGACCGCGTATATACGAGTATACTTGATTCATGGAGTGGCTTATGAAAATCAAGATGTTCAGTACGTTTTCCCTTCTGGTGCTTCTCTTTGCGGCCTGTACCCCGTCACGTGCGGGGGCGCGGGAACCGTCCGACAGCAATTCTCACGAACAGCGTGCCACCGATCCACGCGAAGAACTTGCAAAGCTCGGATTTTATGTTTTTCCCGAACCGGTACCGGTGCCGTCCTTTACTGTTCCCGGCATATATGGCGGCAGTATATCAACTGATGAGTTTGCCGGAACCGTAACCCTTCTGAACTTCTGGGCAACCTGGTGTCCTCCCTGCCGGAGGGAGATGCCGGCCATAGAACGTCTTCACAAACAAATGGAAGGCTATAATTTCCGCATTGTCGCGGTGAGTGTATCCGAGAACAAACAAACAGTTCAGAAATTCCTGGAATCGGAGAACTACACGTTTCCCATATACCTCGATGAACGGGGAGCCATCGGTGCGTCATTGGCAAGCCAGGGAATTCCCACGTCCTATATTATTGATGCAACCGGCGCAATTATTGCGGGCATCGTTGGCGCATACGATTTCGACACCGAAGAGATAATCCGGATTTTACGGGAGATTTCACAATGATGGGACAAATTCCGTCGGTAGCGCTTTCTTTCGGGGCCGGGTTACTCACCTTCCTCAGCCCTTGCGTACTTCCACTCATACCGGTGTATCTGTCCTTCATATCGGGTGAATCTGTTATGACCACTGTGGAAAACAGGGGATACCGGTACCGGCTTCTTGCTCGTACCCTCCTGTTTGTGGGCGGATTTACCTTCGTATTTGTTCTGTTGGCGCTGCTGTTCGGCGGCGGAATGCGATTTCTGGGAAGCTCAGCATCGCTGATCATTACCCGGATCTCGGGTGTTCTTGTTCTCGTACTGGGAGCCAACCTCCTCTTCAATTTTTTACCACTCCTTGCACGGGAATTCCGTATCGATACCGCAGGCACCCTGGGCAACCTCGGACGGCTCCGTGCACCGCTTTTCGGCATGGCCTTTGCTGCGGGGTGGACCCCCTGCATTGGACCGATTCTCTCAACGCTGCTGCTCTACGCCGGACATTCGGAAAATTTGTTGCATGCAGCCCTGCTTCTTGCTGCGTATTCTCTCGGACTCGGCGTTCCCTTTATCGTGGCCGGACTGTTCTTTGACCGGGCAAAACCGCTCATGGACTGGTTCAAACAGCATTCAACCACGGTACGCATACTATCCGGACTGCTTCTCATACTCTTCGGGTTGGCAATACTCTCGGGAAGCCTGACTGGTATAACCACTGTTTTTCTCAAGGCTGGATACGCGCTTGAGGAACTGGGTCAAACCGGCCCGTCATGGTTTCGTCCGGTGGCCGCATTTCTTGCACGGTGGCTCACTTTTCAGGGTATATAATCGTACAATCAGGGATTGTGCAAATACCGATTTAGACGCTACAATGAACAATGCTGTTCCATTTGGCGTCATTATTACAGGGAACTTTTGGGCCATTCCGTCTTCTTCAGTCGTATCTCATTCTCATTATCGTGGCTCTGTATGCCGGCTTCATACTGACCGTTATTTTTTTGCCCCGATTCTACCGGTACCTGCCCAAAGACCGCGGTCGCGAGTTTGCCATTCATTCGGAAACAGCGATGGGCAAGCCAACCGGTTCCGGTGTTGTTTTCATTTCAATATTCATCATTCTGTCATTTCTCGTATCGCCGGTAAATCTTTCACAAATTGTCGTGCTGCTGCTGACCTGGGCAGTCATGTTTACCGGATATCTTGATGACCGTGCCCATCATAGCTGGGGAGAATACCGGAAAGGCGCCATTGATCTTGCACTTTCTGTCGGTGCCTCGGTAGCGCTGCTCTACTGCCACTTCGGCGGATCGGTCCAGTTCTGGCTTCCCTTCATTACAACAGAAGTTGCGGTTCATCCGCTCCTTTTTGTACTCGTATCGTCACTCGTGCTGTGGGTCTCCATCAACACAACAAACTGTACCGATGGGGTAGACGGTCTCTCCGGCACCCTGGTACTCCTGGCACTTATCTCACTTGGGATCATTTTCTATTTCGTTCTGGGTCATACAAAAATTGCCGGATACCTGCTCGTACCGCACATGGAAGACGGCGCCCGCTGGGCCGTCCAGATTTTTGGCCTTTCCGGCGTACTCATGGGATATCTCTGGCACAATGCGTTCCCGAGCAAGGTTCTCATGGGCGATGCCGGCTCCCGCGCGTTGGGTTTTTTCATCGGCGTATGCGTCATATTATCCGGAAATCCCTTTTTGCTGCTCATGACCAGTGCCATGATTCTCATTAACGGTGGTACGGGACTTTTAAAGGTAGCTCTTTTGAGGTTTTTTAATATCAGGATTCTTCATTCCATCAGATTCCCCCTGCACGATCACATGAGAAAAAACCGGCTCTGGTCTCCCACACAGGTTCTTCTCAAGTTCATGATCATGCAGGTACTCATTACATTGGCCGTGCTCGGGCTTCTGTTCAAGATACGTTAACGGGACAGGAATTCAATAAAGCGTTCGGCAAACCCGGACCGGATCTTTTTTTCTGCAGCACGAACAGCTCGTTGCTCTGCTTCCTCAACCGTCGCATGCCCTTCCCGTCCGGTGATGTTGTACGGCATTACGGACAGTTCCTTTTCCGAGTCTGACAAAGCCGCGTCAACCTGATAACGGACAAATTTGTTCGGATTCCGGGGTAAATCTGCCTCCGAAAAACGTACAACAGCCCGAATGGAGTACCGCGTATCCGATTCTGCAACCTTGAATCCGGCGTCGGATACAACAGCGGCAAACGCACCACGTATCCGGTCATCGCGGTCATTTTCTACCAGTATTGATATGGGAATATGCTCCGCGATGGTACGGCATTGCAACCGGAGTTCCTCGGGAGGCCTCATGCTGCTTCTTCTCGCTGCTGCTGCTCCGGGACTCACCACTGAAAGTATCGATAAAAATCCTGCGTTGGTTTCGGCAATTGAAACCGCAAGATCGAACCGTGCATACGACTCAAGAGTATACTGCTGATCAGAGGGAACCGCAGTGAGTTTCCTGATGGCAGACTCGTTTGACTCTATCAATTCGCTGTACTGAACCATTGCCCTGGACTTATCCATTACCGCAACCGCATAGGTTGTGCGGTTTCCGTCAAACCAGGTATCGCGTATCTCCGCCCCAATAACGGTCTCATGCTCCCAGGAACTGGTTACCGCTTGCTGTACGGCAGAGCCTTCCTCAACCAGAATCTTCCCGGCACGAACTGCCTCGGTATATCGGGAGGAAACAACGGTTTCACCGGACACGGTTTGTCCGAAGATGGCAACCAGTTGCCCGAGTGCGTTTTTCTCTGCAGTTTCCCGGTCAACACCGTATCCTACGGCAGACAGGTACCGTGCTTCAGGAAATACTTCACGGGGATTTTCCAGCCAAAGCGGCTGTTGATCCCCGCGGGAAGAACTCTTGTCAATTGCAGAATTACTGCTTGTACATGCGGTGAGCGTTGCAAGTGCAAGTAACACCGCAGCTATTGAACGCATACTGCCTCCAAAAGATTCAGCCTGCCGGGCATAACCGTACAGTATTCGAATACCCGCTGCTGTATCAGGACATTCGCCTTGTCATAATATGACACCGTAACCGTGTAATCGCCGGGTTCTACCGTGATACCACCCACCAACGCTTGGGCCGGGAAATACCGGGACATACGCAGATCGGCCTGTTCACTGGCTTCCGCATATATCTGTGTTCCCAGACTGAGCAAACCAAGAATGAGCGCAGCCGAATCATCGCTTGTATTCTCTGCACCTGCCTCAAGAATCTGGGATGATGCAGTTTTCGTAATGGAACGCAATATCGACTTGGCATAGATGATTGCGGCTCGCTGTTTGAATGTCTCACGGGCAACAGCACTCAATTTTTCCATGAGTTCAAGCTCAAAGGATATACCGTCATCAATGGAAACAACTGTTCGCGCAATTCGTGACGGCCGTTCCCTGAATTCAGGTATGGCAATTTTAACCCAGTTATGATCTGAAATCAGAATGCGCATAACCTTCTCTGTTTTAATTGGCGAAGGTCCATTGAAACTGACAATATTCAACCGGGCTTTCCCCCGCGGTATATCCAGTTCCTCCGAAAGGGAACGGGGAAGCGGGAAATTGTACATTGCCGGCTGATTCGCAAAAGCAAGCCGGATCTTGTCACGATCTATTCGCGCACTGTCATAATTCCCGTCTGCCCGATACAGGAGCATTCCAAGATACCGTGCAAATGCGGAATCGGTGAAATAGACTCTGGAAGCTTCGGGATCATAGGGAATACTGTCATCCTTGCTGAGCAGATCCTGTTGAACCTTGGTGAGCACCGTACCATATTTTGTGGAAAGATACCGAATCTTGTTGTCTATGCGGCGTATTTCTACGAGCGCGCCGTCAATATCTCCCCGATGATAGTAATTGAGGGCATTTATGGCGTTCAGATAAATATCTTCATGATCTTCACCGGGATATTCCCGCATGGTATCATTGACGAGAAAGGTTGAAGCTTCAAGGGAGATGCTCTTGGTAAAGGCATTTTCTATTGATCGCTCTGCGGTTTGAAGATATTTTGACGATTTCTCATACGATCCGGCAAAGTGTGCAAGAAGACCGGCATCCAGATAATACACTATCAGATCCCGATCGCGGTATTCTTCATCTCTGCTTTCTTCGATACGAGAAAGTGATTGTGTGTACCGCCCGGCAGCCACATCCTTGTCAATCTCCTCGTAATGGGATACTGATGCACAGGATATGAGAAAACAGGAGATACCGACATACAACACAAGCCGGAAGCATTGCGGCATCCGGCCCTTTTTGTTATTTCTCATGGACAACGACTACATTCGTGCCGGCGGACGCTTGATTACTTTCTTTATTTCGCTGTTCTCACCGATCCACAGCTTCCGGTTGGATTCAATGTCGATGAGTTCCGCATAGACAAAATAGGTTCTGGTTGCGGTTTTTCCCGCGCGGTCCACAATTGTCTTTACCGAACCGATGAGCATGAAATCGGCTCCGGTTTCGTTTGCCAGCGCCTTGGCGGTTTCTTCGCTTGACCAGGACTGTTGCTCGGTGCGTTCATCGCGCAGCTCGCCCCGCTCATTACTGCTTGCAACAAATTCTGCCTTGCCGCTGTTCAATATGGCGGTCTCCATACGCTTTTGCAGAATTGATGTATCTATGTGTTCATCACTCTGGTTCCGGAACGAACCGACAATGATAACCGGCAGTCTGCCGTTTTCCTGTTCAAAACGGGCAACCCGCGGAGAAGCAAGCGACTCCCTGATAAGACTTTCACAGACAATCCGCACGTCGGTATCATTCCAGTATCCGCTCAAATCTATCTGGGTATCCGAATCAACACGGGTCACTTCCGGAGTTGAGGAACAGGCCGCAAGGTACAAAACAGCTGCAAAGGCTGAAACAACAAGAAATACCATCTTTTTCATATACAATCCTCCATACCGAATTTTAGTATAGCCCGACACCGTTCCGGAAACAAGATGCACCGCCAAACCGGCGGCGTATCTCATTCCTCTATAAAATCCAGTTCTATACCGTTGGGGTCAACGGCAGTCATTATCTTCTTCCCGTCTTTAATGGTTTTAGGTGCTGAAAGGATACGTACTTTATTCGAAGAAAGATGCTTTTCAGCCCAGGATATCTGATCCACAATAAAGGTAAGGGAGACGTTTCCCGACTGCTTCACCTCGCCCCGTTCGTTATACAGAAGTTCAACCTTTGCACCGCTTTCCGGATCGGACAGGAACGCAATCTGCTTGCCGGGGGCAGCCGATATCATCCCGTCAAAAGCAAAACCCATGATCTTTTCATAAAAGGCAATCGATTTCTGGATATCAGTTGTCCTGATAACCACACTCTTCATTTTCAACGTTGAACTCCTTGCATATGATATTGTAAGGATACAGCAGGATTACCTGTTCATGCAAACAAAACCTGCATGTATTGTATTCATAATCTCGTAAAAGCGGGGAAAAGAAACCGAACAACACTGTGCATCGCTGACGGTTACGCCTTCTCCGGGAATGGCCAGGCCCGCAACCGCAAGCGCCATGGCAATCCGGTGATCATCATGACTGTCAACGAATCCGCCGTGAAGAGAAGAGCCGCCATCTCCCTGTATTTCCAGCCAGTCAGAACCTTCCCGCACCGTTGCCCCGAGTTTTTCCAGTTCCTTTTTCATGAGCGTAATGCGGTCTGTTTCCTTGAGTCTGCAAACACCGATATCTTCCAGTCTGGTTACCCCGTGCGCGAAACAGGCAGCAACGGCCAGCGACGGAACCGCATCCGGGTACCCGGCGCAATTGAAGGTTCCGCCGGCAAGCGGCTTGGCTCCCCGGCTGTTCACCCGAAGTTCCTGCTTTTCCGCATCAAGAATAATGTCGGCACCCATGGCCAGAAGGTCATCAACAATTGCGGCATCTCCCTGGGATCCTGAGCAGTCCACCCCGGTGATGGTGATACGTGATCCGGTAATCACCGCAGCGACCAGCGGGAAAGCAACTCCTTCCCAGTCGGATGGAATATGCCGCTCAAAAGACGGTATTACCGCCGGTCCGTCAATCTCGAACCGGTTCATGACGCCAGGATCATAGCGAACCGTAACACCGAGCGATTCAAGCCAGCTGCAGGTCATCTGAAGAAATGGTACTTCCTTGGGATTTCGCAGTGTAACGACGGTCGTTCCGGGAATGAGCGAAGAAGCAATCATGATCCCGCTCGCATATTGGGAGAGGTTTCCTTCAAGTTCAACAGTACCGGCCGTCACGGGTCCGCGGATTACCGCCGGAGGAGCGTCTACTGCTGACCGGGTAGTAAAGGCCTCGGCTCCCAGTGTACGCAAACCCTCCAGAAGCGGCCGTATCGGACGGGTACAGATCGATTCGTCTCCGGTCAGCACCGTCCATTCCGGAAGCGTCGCGGCAACCGGAGCAATAAAGTAGAGGACGGAACCGGAATTGCCCACATCAACGACACGGGACGGCACTTTCAGCCCGTTCGAGGGAGCCGTTACGGTCCATACCCCGCTCTCAATACGAACATCAGCGCCGAAAGCCCGGATTGTTTCCATACAGGAAAGACAGTCCGCGCTTTCCAGCGGATTATAAATGACCGAGGTTCCCGAAGCGAGAAGGGAAAATATTCCGGCCCGGATGGTGTGGCTCTTTGATCCGGGAACCGTAATGGATCCGGAAAGTGTCGTTTTTTTTGCAAGAACGTTCATGAGGCTCAGGTACTCCTGCAGTGTGCGCTTTTTACAAGCGGTGTCTTCTTCCCCTGTGCGTCAACGGACACAAAGGTTACCGTATTCGAGAATATCAGGATTTCATCATTATGTCCCGGCATATCGGCAAAAACATCTACCGAATAGCGTACAGAAGTCTTACCTTCATGAACCCGTTCCATGTGAAACCGGAGAATTGATCCATTCGCCACGGCATGGGCAAACTCGCTGTTATCCATGGCGCGGGTAACCAGAACAGAAGCACAGTATTCGCGCGTTGCGGCAAGCCAGGCGAACTCGTCAACCCATTTGAGCAGCTGGCCACCAAAGAGGTTTCCCTGATGATTCAAATGTCCGGTTCGTACGAGAGTATAGGTATCCATACAGGCTCCTTGGAGTTACAGGGTGCATTCCGGGAAAAGCACGCCAAAGTCTTCGGGCTTGAACGGTTTCCGTATAAATCCGTCATAACCGTCAGCACCGAAATCGCGCTCGTCCTGTTCAGGCGAAAGCATACAAAGGACCGGGCATTCATTTCCAGTAGCCACCTTGATGTCGGAAACAGCACTATTTCCATAGTGGGCGGCAAGAAGGGGATCCAGCAATACCGCATCAAAATAGTCAGCTGTAGAGCTGTTGGACAATGAAAGCGCTTCGTTCACCGACCTTGTGTGGATTCCGCTGTAACCGAGTGAACTGAGCAATGTTGATGCTATTTCGGCATTAATCCCGCTACCTTCAACAATTAACACCTGTCCATGACGATTTCTGATACGGGGCAAGACTTTTGCATGCTCGTGATTCTGCTTCTGCGGATCTTTGAGCTGAACAACAAAGTAAAATGAAGAGCCCTTTCCCGGAATACTGTCCACCCATATCACGCCGCCCATGAGTTCCACAAGACGTTTGCAGATGGCGAGCCCGAGCCCGGTACCCTCATGACTCTTGACGAGAACCTGCCCGAACTGTTCAAAATCCGTAAATATCTTGCCTATCTCTTCTTCCGAGATACCGCAGCCGGTGTCGCGCACCGAACAGCGCAATATTATGTCGGCTCCAACTGTCTCGTAATTCAGCGCAATCGCTACAAGCCCCCGTTCAGTGAATTTGATGGCATTGGCTGCGAGGTTCATGAAAACCTGCGTAAGACGGAATTGATCACCGTACACCGGTAATGGATCCGGACAATTGAATTCAACAAGAAACTCGATTCCCTTTTGCTGTGCTTTCAGGGCGAACAGATCAAGAAGAATTTTCCGCAAATCATGGAGATTGAAGGTTTCAGGATTGAGCGAAAACTTGCTTTCCTGCATCCGGGAAAAGTCCAGTATATCGTTGACAACTCCGAGTAAAAGCTCGGAAGCATTTTCAATCTTTTGGATATACTCCCTGCATTTCTCGTTTTCACTCAATTTTTTTGCGAAATAGGCCATACCGAGGACCGCATTGATGGGGGTGCGAATTTCATGACTCATGTTGGCAAAAAAATTGTCTCTTGCTACCGCATGCCGATGCGTTTCCTCGAGCTGCCGGGACAGTTTTTGCTTGATGGTGTCTTCGCGGGTACGGTCTTCCAGCGTAATGATCCGGATGATTCCCAGCTGATCGTCTTCCGCAGAATACAACGAACACTTGTAGCATCGAATTCCGTCGGGAAGAAAAACCCGATACTCACGGGTGAAGTCCTCTCCCGATTCAATGGACTGTGCAAGCTTTTCTGCAACAGGCTGCAGCATGGGGTCAACAAGACGGGAATAATGGACCAGATGCGGCATTTCCCGCTCATCACACCCGATAAAACGGCAAAAGGTGGGATTTATATAGCGAACTTTTGCATACCGGTCAAGGACGAGAATTCCGGTTGAAAGACCATCAAACACCAGTTTATACAGACGTATGACACTGCGAATAATACCGTTGTGGTATTCAATACGCTTCCGTACCACGATGAGACTGACCGTAAGGACAAAACTCATGATCAGAATTATCAAAACGCCAAATAACCGTCCAAACCGGGTAACCGGAACGAACGGCAAGGGAGACGCCTGATTGAACACGAGCACGTAGTACACGTCGAGTACAATCAAAAAAAGGAGAAGCATGGCCAGAACCAGCAGCAGCGATCTATACAGCTTATCCACGGTTCCGGCCCGGAAATTCAGTCATGGTATCCATTATTCTCAAGTATAATGAAGTAATACCCCTTTATGCAAATCAGATTTTTCCGCTTGTCAGTTCTGCAGCTTTCTCGCGAACTGCCTGGCGAACCGCATCCGCTCCCCGGGGCGCCTTCTCGCGAACAAGATTGACAAAAACAGAGCCCGCGACAACCGCATGCACATGAGGAGCAAGTAATGCAACCTGTGTTCCATTCCGTATGCCGAAGCCGCCAAGAACCGCAGAGCCCGATTTTCCTGTAACCTCTATGAAGCTGAGGGTATGCTCATCAATCATGGTTTCCTGACCGGTAATTCCTGCCCGAAGCGCCGCATAGACGAAGGGATACTTTTTTGAACCCAGCAGTTCCAACCGCTGTGAACTCATGGAAGGTGCTGCCACCGGAACACAGTACAATCCGTACTGTTCACACAGTGCGGACAAACCCTCATCCTGGTCAAAGGGCAGATCGGGGACAATGAGACCCCGTACCCCCGCCTCCGACACCCTGCGCACGAACACATCGAGTCCACCACTCCAGGCAAGATTGGCATAGGTCATGACAAAGACCGGAATTTCCGGGAACGATGAGACAAGCCGCCGCACAAAGGCAAGCCCGTCCGCAACGCGATACCCCCGGGATAAAACCCCGGCGCATGCCGTTTGTATGGCCGGACCGTCAGCTCCCGGATCACTGAAGGGAAGCTGTACTTCAAAATAGGAAATTCCTCCCTCCGCAAGGCCTTGTGCCGCGGCAAATGCCAGCTCATCGGTGGGATATCCTGCAACCAGGTGTGCCATAAGCTTCATCGCGTACCTCCGTTTTCATGAATTTCCCGTCCGGAATCGAGCCGTTCAAGCTCAGATACCAGAAATTCTTTCCAGGATTCAGGCCGGAACGCGGGAGAGGTGATGAACAAATCCTTGTCGCCCCGCCCGGACATGTTGACAATCACAGCCTTACCCGGCGGCACACTTCTGGCAAGACGTATTGCGGCTGCCCCTGCATGAGCACTTTCCAGGGCAAAAAGAACCCCTTCATTCCGCGCAAAAAAAGCCAGAGCCTCAAGCGCCTCTGCATCGGTTATTGACGTATATTCAATTCGTCCCGTCTCGCCAAGTGCTGCAAGTTGCGGGCCTATCCCGGGATAATCGAGTCCGGCAGAAATGGAACGTGTTTCGGCAACCTGACCGTCTTCGTCCATGAGAAACCGGCTCTTGTACCCGTGAATGATGCCGTCTCGTGCCGCGGTACCCGTCATACGGGCAGCGTTCTCACCCGCACCGGGGCCGATACCGCCCGCTTCTGCACCAACAAGACGCGGCTCTCTCTGGTCAATGAATGGAGAGAAAAATCCTATGGCATTTGAACCGCCGCCAACACAGGCAACAAGAGCTGCAACATCAAGCTGGCGTTGTACTATTTGCTGGTGCGTTTCCGTACCTATGACTGACTGGAAGGTCCGTACCATGTCCGGGAAAGGTGCCGGCCCAAGCGCAGAACCGATGAGATAATGGGTGCTTTCAAACGAAGCAGCCCAGTCACGCATGGCTTCGTTAATGGCATCTTTCAGGGTCCGGGAGCCGGAATGAACGGGCACTACGGTTGCACCATACATTTCCATTGCAGCCACATTTGGTTGCTGCCGCCGTACATCAACCGCACCCATGTATACAACGCATTCAAGACCAATCTTGGCACAGGCCGCAGCAGTGGCAAGACCGTGTTGACCGGCTCCGGTCTCCGCGATTATCCGGGTTTTCCCCATACGGCGGGCAAGAAGCGCCTGACCAACCGCATTGTTTATTTTGTGTGCACCGGTGTGGGCGAGTCCTTCCATCTTAATGTAGACATCTGCCCCACCCAGGGCGCGTGATACATTCCCGGCATGGAGAAATGGTGTCGGACGACCGACAAAATCACGATGGAGCGTTTCGAGTTCTGCACAAAACTGTGCATCATTCCGGGCTTCGGCAAAAGCCTGTTCGAGTTCATCGAGCGGGCGTCGCAAAATTTCTGCAACATAGCGTCCGCCAAAGCGGTTAAAAAATCCTGTATTCATGAGGCAATCTCCCTGAAAAAACTTGCGATCAATGTTTCGTCTTTTTTCCCCGGTGCGGACCCAAGCCCGCTTGAAACATCCACGAGTTCCGGAGAAAACTCGTCGAGATACCGCCTGATATTCGCCGGTCCGATACCACCGGCAAGCCAGAGACCGGTACGGTCGCAGACCTTTCGAACCAAATTTCGCGGAATGGTTTGACCGGTGCCGCCGGCAATGCCCTCCACGCGGGCGTCAACAAGCACACGGGGCTCTCCGTTACTCAGGAGTCTTTCTATTCCATCAATATCCGCTCCGGATCCAAGCCGGACAACGGTATATTTCCCGATTCCATAGTCACCGCCGGCACGATCTATGTGCGCCAGATCACGGGAGGGATCTTCTCCATGATACTGTATGGCATCAAGGACACCTTCGCAGACAAGGGAGAATGCAGCCTGTGCCGCTTCACTTCCGGTCTCGGTTACAACGCCCACCAACAACGGAAGTTTCCCGGGAAGGGCGTATCCCGTTTCGAGTACCTTTCGCGCAATAGAGCGAACCGTTTGAGCGTCGGTCTTCCGGGGACTTTCCGCAAAGATGAATCCAAGCAGATCGGCACCACCACGGGCGGCGCACAGGGCATCGTCGACATTGGTCAATCCGCAGATTTTCACCAGCGGACGACCCTTCTCCCGGGCCTGTTCAATACGCTGACCAATCTCACGCCAAAAATGTCCGGCCCA
>CAZGQQ010000055.1:0-12437 GCA_964527175.1 uncultured Treponema sp. | reverse complement strand
TTTTTAAAAAAAATGTTTTTACAAATTTCCGAAATCTTGCTAAGATATATTTGTACATTGACGGGATAGAAGTATACGCGGAAAACCCGTATGCCGGCGCCGGGCAACCGGAATAAAAAGCGTTGACAAAAGGTATTTCTTACGTATACTTATAACTTGACAGGTCTACAATACGTGCAATAAAGGAGCTTTGTAATGAAAAGGAGATTCATACTTGTTGCGATGGCGCTTATGCTTATAGGTGCTTTTGCGATGGCCGAAGAAGCGGTTCTTGTTGATTTCGCTAATCTTAACGCGGATATCATGGAAGGACCTGACGGTAATATGACACACAATCGCCGGACGATGATGGACTATTCCGCTGTAGCGGGAGCTTCCTTTACCGACGAACAGAAAGCGCTCATGCGAACTTCGCTTGCGCTTCAGAACTGGGAAGTGGTGCTCAACTCTTCCGCCAGAAACGTCAAGAGTGTTTCCGTTTCCCGGGCAATCGCCGCTCCGGTAAGCCAGAACGCGAAAGTATTTGCCGGTGAAACCATCATCGGTATCCGGGTTAATTTCCCTACCTGGAACAGCAATGCAAACGCAGTTGTAAAGCCCCCCTTCGAGATTCCGAGCTATGAACCCATGGCACAGGTTTCCGACGACGGTGTTGTACAGGAACCGACCGATGAAGACCGCGCAGCCGGCATCAGCCGCTTTGAAGATGGATACGGTGTTATCAAGAACGTTTCTGTAATCAAGGAAATTGCCGTAAATACCTATGGTATGAACTTCCCCCACGGACTGTATGTTCTGCTCCGGGACGAAAACAATAACGATCAGCGCTATTTCATGGGGTATCTCCAGTTTGACGGCTGGCGACAGCTTATCTGGCGCAACCCCGCATACGTTTCCGAAGTTCGCACTCGTGAAGTTCGCCTGTATCCCGTGTATCCCACTGCTTTCCCCTATGTAAAGTTCATGGGTCTTCTGGTTACCCGCGATGCCGCTCATGACGGTGGAGACTTTATCGGTTACTTCAAGGACGTCAAGGTTGTGTATGACAAGGCAATCCTGAATACTGTTCGAGATTTTGCTGATGAAGATCTTTGGGGAATTAACACCCAGAAAGAAAACGAACGCAAGCGCCATGAAGTTGAACGCTTTGGCGGAATCCAGGTACTTCGCTTCCTTGAACAGGAAAAGATGGCTACCGAACAGGGCTTCTCGCCTGCTGCCGGATCAAGCGCTACCGGTGAAGCTGCAGAACCTGCTGCTGCAACCGAATAACAACGATTCAATCGTATGAAAAGGGAAACCTCCGGGTTTCCCTTTTTTTTTATCTCAGGATTACGTTGCGTCCTTCCTGTTTTGATCGTATACTTGATTCTGTATGCCACATCAACACAAAACAGCCAGCTGGCTGCCCGATAAACAGTTTCTTGAACAGCAGTACGAACAGTATCAAGCGGGCTTCATTATCGTTCTGGAGCGCCTTGAGACCCTGTTACGTGAGCGTATAGTCGTATCGTCCAGTCCTACCTTCAGAACACGTTTGAAGAGTTTTCCCAGCTATTATCGAAAGCTTTTAAGAATTATTTCCGACGGTCTTGAACCAACGGATGATCTTCCGGTGCTGTCGGATCTGATCGGTATACGAATAATCTGTGCGTTTCTCCAGGATCTTGCCGATGTTGAAAAACTGCTCCGGGAGCAATTTACCGTTCTGGAAGTTGAACGGAAAGGAGCGGATCGTACCTTCCGTGAGTTTGGCTATGAGTCGACGCACATCTTGCTGGAAGTTCCAGAATCGGTACAGGAAGGGCTCTCTCTTCCCGCAAACATGATTTTTGAGGTACAGATACGGACCATATTGCAGGATGCCTGGGCCGAAGTTGAGCATGAACTGGTGTATAAAAGCGAGTTTTCCCCCTTCGATCTTCCCCTCAAACGGAAACTTGCTTCAATCAACGCAAGTTTGAGCCTTGCCGATATCATTTTCCAGGAAATTCGGGATTATCAAAACAAGCTTAACCGGGAGCTCGACAAACGCAGGGGCAGCTTTTATCTTCAGGCGGACAATGAATCTTCCCTCGACCTGTCTGCGCCGTCTCCTGTGCACGATGATGTATCGCGAATATCCGGAGAACCCTATGCACCGCCGTCGCCGTACATTACCGGGACGATCGATGATATGATACTCGATGCCATTGAATCCCATAATAGCGGCAATCTGATCCGTGCCAGTGAAATTTACACGAAAATTATCCAGCAAAATCCCAATGATACCGTACTTTCCGTCATATACAAGCATCGGGGTATGGCTTATTTTGCCCGGTCGCTGTATGAACAGGCGCTTGAAGATTTTCGAAAAAGCGCCCACTATAATCCCGAGGGTTTCAGACCGTATTATTACATTGGTATTGTTCTTTCCGTCATGGGTCGGGAACAGGACGCGGTTGAAGCCTTTACCCGTTCACTCGAATTAAACCATTTTCAACCGTATGTATACTTTCGGCGCGCCCAATCGTACTATAATCTCGAGCAATACACCGAGGCATTGAACGATCTGGACAAGGCGGTATCCCTGGGATATCGCAAGAGTGAGGAAGCAAAACTGCGTCTTCTTGTTGCCAAAAAGCTTGATATGTCATGAAGCGTATTGACATCTTTTGCCTGCTTTGTTATATATATCAACGTTACGAAAACAGTAACAACCGGTAACGGTTCATGTCTCCTTCGTCTAGTGGTTAGGACATCGGGTTTTCATCCCGACAACAGGGGTTCAATTCCCCTAGGAGATGCGAAGTCTGAAAGGACGAAGCAGGGTAAGGATCTGGGGTCCTTACCCTTTTTTTTTCCTCACCATGCAAGAAGGCTGTTCAATGGGAGAAGCGGAAAAACGCATTGTGCGTGAGATTTGCGCCGATATGGCCGACGTTATTGCTGACTCGGGCGGTAACGAAGTATTCTTTACCGGGCGCATTGATCGCGACGGAATTGTTGCCGACGTTACCGTATGTGCGCGAGGCCATGATTCTGCCGTTCCTCTGGTTCGTTCCGCTGCGCTCGAAGCCGATGTGCTCATTCATAATCACCCCTCGGGACTGCTGACTCCCAGTGATGCAGATATGAAAATCGCTGCCGCCATGGCCGATTCGGGAACCGGTTTTTATATCGTTGACAATTCAGTTTCCGCTGTGTATGTGGTCGTTGAGCCGGTTCTTCGCCGTGAGAAAACCTTTCTTGATGAATCGGAAATTGCTTCACTGCTCGATGAGTGCGGTCCGCTAGCCGCGACACACGATACATATGAACCCCGTCCTTCACAGATTGCGCTTTCAGCCGCCATTGCCCGTGCCTTCAATACTGCATCAATAGGCGTTTTTGAAGCGGGTACGGGTGTCGGGAAGAGCTATGCCTACCTGCTCCCGGTCATGAAGTGGGCGCTTACCAATCACGAACGGGTTGTTATCTCGACCGGCACCATCAATTTGCAGCAGCAGCTCATTGAAAAGGACATCCCCGCAGCCACGGACATAATTGGTGAACCGGTCAAGGCCGTTCTCATGAAAGGGAGACAGAACTATGTATGTCTCCGGCGGCTCGCCGAAGCGCTTGAAGAGCGGGATTTTTTTGACGAGGATATTGAAGAACTGGAGCACATTGCGCAATGGGCGCAAACAACACTGGATGGCAGCAAATCCGATCTGTCATTTGTGCCCCGGGACAGTATCTGGTCGCGGATTGCGTCTGAATCCGATGCCTGTATGGGCATGCACTGTTCCCGACGTGATGACTGCTTTGTCATGCGTGTTCGCAAGGATGCCGCGGATGCATCAATCCTCGTTGTGAATCACCATCTCCTCTTTGCCGACCTGGAAGCCCGCATGATGGGAGCCGGGTACGACGGGACCGCAGTATTGCCCCCGTTTCATCACATAGTGTTCGACGAAGCTCATGCCATTGAAGCGGCGGCTACCAGTTTTTTTTCGGAGTATTTTACCCGTTTCAAGCTGAACAAGCAGCTTGGAGTGTTTTTACGTGCAAGACGCAATTTTATCGGCGGGCACCTGCCGGCCCTGGAACGAATCTCCGCCCACAGCGGAGAAATTGGCGCCGCACGATCAGCAATTGAGACAATACGGGGTTCTTTCCAGACACTTGAGGAAGAAGCACTTGCCGTACTCGAAGGGGTATATTCCTGGAGGTTGTGCGCTGCAACACAGCAAAACGCGGGAAAACTCCTTGCCGCCATGGAACATCTCCGAACGGGAATCATCGAGTTTACCGGAATAATTCGTACGGTTATTGAAGGCATTGATGACGAGGACCAGAATGAACAAGTGGTCTGGGAATCAAAATTCGCCCTGCGGCGGCTTGAGTTCGTCGGACAGCTCTGTCTCAACTTTCAGGAGTGGGCAGAACGGCAGGACTCGGTATTCTGGATTGAAAAAAACCGTTTCCAGACACGGGGAGGAAGGGCTGCGTCGGATGATCCGGTATGGTATCCACGGTTTGTCCAGACACCCCTTTCAATAGCTCCAATGATGTGCGAAGGGGTATTTGAACCTTTTACGACCGTGATTTGTACTTCTGCCACACTCAGGATAGCGCAGAAATTCGATTTCTGGATGCGCCGGACGGGCATTACCCTCGTTGACGAAAACCGGATCCTGTCCGGTGAGTTTGATTCTCCCTTTCCATACAGCACCAATGTTTTGCTTTCTGTTCCTGATGCAGGACCCCTTCCGGATGACAGCAGTTTCACCGACTGGGTTGAAAACTCCATTGTTTCACTCATACAGGCTTCGTGCGGTCATGCGCTTGTGCTGTTTACTTCGTATGAGATGCTCGCCCGTTGTTGCGATTATGCACGTGCTCAACTTGCATCACAGGGTATTTCGGTACTGCGTCAGGGCGATGATGACCGCACCCGGTTGCTCGAATCGTTTAAAACTGATGAAACAAGCGTTCTTTTTGCAACCGATTCGTTCTGGGAAGGCGTTGATGCACCGGGCGACACCCTTCTGCAGGTTATAATTGTAAAACTTCCGTTCCGTGTGCCAAATAATCCGGTTCTTGAAGCGAGATCGGAAGCGATTCAGGCACGCGGGGGCAATGCCTTTATGGAACTGAGTTTGCCGGAAGCCGCTTTGCGGTTTCGGCAGGGTTTCGGACGCCTTATGCGCCGGAGGAGTGATCGGGGAGTGGTAACCGTTCTGGACCGGCGAATTGTTACAAAGAGATATGGTCGGGTTTTTCTGGATAGCATACCTGAAACTGCAACCTGTTTTGCACCTTTGGCCGATATCGCACTGCAAATAGAACATTTTTTATATCCTTGAGGAGACTTGTATGAAATTGTTGATCATGAGCGCCTGTTTCGCGCAAATACTGGCCCAGATTGCCATTGTCAATCGGATTGCCTATGTACTGAGCCGAAAATTGAGCTGGAAATGGTCAAATTACTGTGTTCGCATGGGCTCCCGCCGCCTTTTTACCGTGTTGTCTACCTACCTTGGGTTCAGGTTTGCCGGAGATTACACCAATACCGGAGAATTGCCGGAACAATATCTGGTACTGTCAAACCACCAAAGTCTTCTTGATATTCCCCTGTTCATGCATTATCTGGGACCGGAACGTCTCCGGTTTATTGCCAAGGCAGAGCTCGGCCGCAATATTCCCGCTGTATCACTGGTGCTCCGCTCGCACCGGCACTGTCTCATAAAGCGGACCGGCAGTCCGTCGAGTGCATTCAATGAAATTGACCGTTTTGCACAACGGGTGCGTGAGTATAACTGGGTACCGGTCATATTCCCTGAAGGTACCCGTTCCCATGATGGAAGTATTGGCAAGTTCCATGCTGCAGGATTCCGGCGCTTTATGGATCAGCTTCCGCTTCCGGTCGCTGTTTGTGCCGTGGATGGTGGCTGGAAGATACACGCACTTTCAGACATTATCCGGAACATGAAGGGCGGAGAATACCGGGTAAAGGTTCTCAAGGTGTATCCTGCCCCGGCGAACAAGGAAGAACAGGTGCGAATCCTGGAAGAGGGGCGGGCGCTTATTCAAAACCAGCTCGAAGCCTGGCGTTCCGAATAAACGCTCCTGCGGGCATTGAACTAAAAAAAAAGACCATCCGTATGCCGGATGGTCTTTTCTAAAAGCCTTGTTTCAAGGCGGTGCTTATTTGAAGTCTTTCGGACGGCGTTCTACGCGCTTGCACTGGGTGCATTCCGCAACATTCTTAAGTTTTCCGCTTTCAAACAGGGTTTTCATGATTACTTCACCACCGCAAGGACATGCGAACTTGTGCGTTGTGACAGTGGTACGTGAGTTTTTACTGGCTCCACCCATGGTATTCTCCTGTAATATGGTCTGTGCACTATACAATATAGAAACTGTACCGTGATGTCAAGTAAATGACACCGTTACCTGCGCAACGGTATTGACGAGGTTTTCTTCATTTGGTATTGTGTCGTATTAGTTTAGATTTGGGGGTCCCCATTGGCTGTAAGACAGACATCTGCACAGAAGAAACACAAGCAGAGTGAAGTTCGGCGGATAAAGAACAAAGCCGTCAAGAGTATGGTACGCACCAGTGCGAAAAAATACGTTTCCAGTGTACACGCAAAGGATGCGGCTGAGTCGCAGACGCTCCTGCGTGAACTCATTAAGGAACTTGATACGGCTTCCCGCAAGGGTATTATCGCGAAGAATGCCGCAGCGCGGAAAAAATCGCGAATGCAGAAGTTGTTCAACGCTTCTTTCGCCGAAAAGTAACGGCTTCTGGCACGTGTGCCGGATGAGAGCCGCAATAACCGCATATCGGGTTATTGCGGTTTTTTTTTCTTAACAACCGGCGTTAAATGTGATACGATACACCGGTGAGGGTAGAGCATGCTTGATAAGAAAAAGACAAAAAGCGATATAATCGAGCGGATCTATGAAAATTCACCATTTGATCTCAAGGATGTCCGGATTATTGCGGATCGCTTTCTTGAAGAAATAAAGGATGCCCTGATTGACGGAAAATCCGTAGAACTGAGGGGTTTTGGAACCTTTGAAATACGGGAACGAAAGGGACGGGATCGTGCCCGGAACCCGAAGACCGGCGAAACGGTCAGTGTCAAGGATCATGCGGTTGTTGCTTTCCGCGCCGGCAAGGATTTGAAAAACGCGGTCTGGGATCTGACAGACCGACAAAACAATACGAAGAAGGACTGATGATACACCCGATTGCGACAACTCCCGGTCGACTCCGGTCATTTCTGATTACCAGTGCACTGCTTGTTTCGGCAGTGATTTTTTTTGCCCTTCCCCAGCCAAATCTTGTTTCTTTGCACGGTTTCCCCCTCTTCGGGTGGATTGCGTTTGTTCCGCTTTTCTTGCTGGTTCGCCGGGTGTCGTTTCGCGCGAGTTTCTTGTGGGGCGGAATATATGGCATGCTGTGCTATTGCCTGTTTACCTACTGGCTTGCGGTTTTTCATCCGCTTGCCATGTACATCATTGCCGGTCTCTATTTTCTCTGGATGCTCGCAATACTGCCGCTATTGAAACTGGCAGACCGGTTGTTTCCCCGCCGCGGGTATATACTCCAGTGGGCTATCTGGATCGGGTACGAATATCTTAAAACCAGGGGCTTCAACGGATACTCCTACGGAATAATCGGGTATTCCCAGTGGTCCTGGCCCGTTATTATCCAGATCGCATCCATTTTTGGTGTATGGGGTGTTTCTGCCCTCATCACCTTTCCCTCGGCCTGGATTGCGGCCGCATTCAAGGATCGGGTAACCGGACCGGTACGGACCTGGGCTGACGGGGTTCGGCAGTTTGCCCGGCGGGAACGGATTCCGGCGCTGGTATGGATTTGCGCGCTGGGTGCCACGCTCGTTTACGGTGTTGTCTCTCCCGCAGACTATTCTACCCATGATACGGTTACGGTCGCACTGATTCAGCCGAACAGCGATCCCTGGCTTGGCGGGCTTCCGGCGTATGAACGGGATTTCAGAACACTTACCCGCCTGTCCGATGAAGCGCTTGCGGCACATCCCGACATACAACTGGTTGTCTGGCCCGAGACTGCGTTTATTCCCCGGATAGAGTGGCATTACCGGTATCGTGAAAATCGTGAGTCATTCAATCTGGTCATGCATCTTCTTGAATACCTCAACAAGGCTCCGGTTCCCTTTGTCCTTGGCAACGATGACGCTGTTCGCGCACCCGTGGGAGACGGAACCATGGATCGGGTTGACTACAACTCCGTGTTTCTCTTTCGACCGGGAGACAACGTTATTCCTCCGGCGCCGGAGCGGTACCGGAAAATGCATTTGGTTCCCTTTACCGAGCATTTCCCCTATCGCAAACTCTTTCCCTGGGTGTATACTCTTCTCCAGGAGAACGATACCCATTTCTGGGAGAAGGGAACCGAACCGGTTGTATTCAACGTTGCGCCTCTTCAATTCTCGTCCCCGATCTGCTTTGAAGATACGTTTGGATATCTGTCCCGTATTTTTGTGAATGAAGGCGCCCGTGCGATAATCAATTTGACCAACGATGCCTGGGCTTCGAGTGAGCCAAGCCAGTGGCAACATATGAGCATGGCTGTTTTCAGGACAGTGGAAAACCGGGTTCCCCTGGTTCGTTCAACCGCATCAGGACAAACCTGCATGGTTGATCCGAACGGGCGGTTGGTTGACATGGCACCGGCATTTGAGGAGACGTATCTTGTGTGCAAGATACCGGTTCTGACCGAACTTAAACCAACAATGTACCGTGTATGGGGGGATCTGTGGGGAATACTCTTTGCCGCTTTTTCTGCGCTCATGCTTGTATACGGATTGTTGACAAGAAATCGAAATATGTAGGACAATGAAGGTACACCATGGAAACACGAAAAAAAATACTGATTGTAGATGACGAACAGATCAATGTCGAGTTTTTCGACCTGATGCTTTCAAAGCTCGGGTTCGTTGTGGAAAAAGCAGCCAATGGCCGGGAAGCTCTGGACAAGATTAAGGAGTTTTCTCCCGATCTGATTATGCTCGACAATATCATGCCAAAGATGTCCGGCTGGGAAGTAACCCGTATCATAAAAAATGATGCCGAATATTCACAATGGCGTGATGTTCCCATTGTAATGTTTTCGGCCATGGACGATGTCAAGGACAAGATTGAAGGCTTTGAACTGGGTGTTGACGATTATATAACGAAGCCGTTCAATTTTTCTGAAGTTCTTGCCCGTATTCGTGCCGTTCTGCGGCATCATGAGCTCATTGACCAGCTCAAAAAGCGTGAATCCCGTATTGAGCTGCAGGAAGAACTTAACCAGAAACTGCTTGCGTATGTTGAAATGGTTGCCGAAAAGTTCTCGACCCTGTGTGAAGATACCGCTCTTGAAAGCGGAAGTGCGTATCGTGACGAAGTTCTTTCCTGTCAGATGGAATACGGCAAGCTCAAGGACAGAATTGCCGAATTGCAGGAAGAGGCAACCCGGCTCAAGAGCAGGGAAATTGCGGTAACCTCTCTTGAAAACGAGCTGCGCAAGGCATATAGTGAGTAATTGATGATTACCGAAGAAAAAAAAGCCGTACTGGACAATTTCGCAGAAGGCCGCCGCTATTACAAATTGATGAATTTTGACGCAGCATGCGATGCCTTTGCCCGTTCTCTTGAAATCGATCCCCAGGATGGACCTTCCAGGCTATACCTGGAACGCTGCGAGTACTACCGGAACAATCCGCCACCGGAAGATTGGGACGGCGTATTTACCATGACAACAAAATAAGGATTAGTAATGGCCCGATTCCTGGATAAAGATAAAGAGCGCAGCGTAACGGTTTTCGGAAAAAACACCACGTTCCGCGGAGTATTGAAATTTTCTGAAGAACTGCAAATTGCCGGCAGGTTTGAGGGTTCAATTGAATCTGATGGAATACTGGTGATTCGAAAGGGTTCTGCATGTACCGTTGATCATATACAGGCCAAATCAATTACAGTAGAAGGGGCCGTAGCCGGAGATATTTCGGCGGCGGACCGACTGGAAATGAAAAGCGGCAGTACCGTGAAAGGGAATGTGTCTGCTTCCCGACTCAGAATCGCCGATGGTGTATCGTTTGAAGGCTCAGTCGAGATGGTGTCTTCCCGCGAACCGGTTGATATTTTTACCATGCGGTCTGATCTTTTAAAAGCACGCTTGCAGCCCGGAGATAACGACTAATCGTGTTTATTCGGCCGGTCTCCCGAAAGTTGTTTGCACGCCTTCGCGAACGCAACCGGATGCTGGTAACGGCCGAGTCGCTTACCGGCGGAATGCTTGGTGTCCGGATAACGGCGCTTCCCGGATCATCGGACATATTCTGGGGCGGAATCGTTGCATACAGTAACTTTGCCAAGCAAAAGCTTCTTGGTGTCAATGAAGCGCTGCTTTCTTCCCTTGGGCCGGTAAGCGCCGAGGTAGCAGAGGCAATGGCCGCGGGTGTTCTTTCGTACTGTGACCGCAGTATTGCCCTTGCGGTGACCGGTGTGGCCGGTCCCGGCGGCGGGACGGATACCCTCCCGGTGGGAAGCGTCTGGATTGCGGCTGCAGTTTCAAAGGGCGATGCCCCGCCGGAGTCGATTTCGCGGCTTTATCATTTTACCGGTTCCAGAAACCGGATACGACGGGAAACAACCCGCAGGGCGTTTGAACTGGCACTTGAACTGCTTGACAGGTAACAAGCGGTTTACTATAATTCCGGTAACCTTACCTGCTTTTTTAACGGAAAATCCGAACAGAAGTCATGTCTTTACATACTACTAGTTTGCATGCATTTTATGGAGTAATCCCATGGTAGCAATCAGAAAACGCCAGCCCAGCGATCAGAACGAAGGGGGCGCGGAACAGGCACCGGATCAGGCACAACTTGATCTTTCCGGTGACATAACTCAAAGTCCGTCGGATGAATTGACATCCGGTGGTGACGGTGAATCGCCCGATTCCCAAGACGGCATGCCGGAAACGAACGGAGAGATGCCGGGTGATCGGGGAAGTGCACCGGCGGAAAAACGGGTTGTTGTACGATCCCGTGGCAAAAGGCGGAACGGAGATTCCAACGGGGCTTCCCAATACCGCTCCAATGGCAACCGCGACAACCGCAATTCAAAAAAACAATACGAAACCAGCAATGACAACGGCTACACCAACAACCAGACTTCCCAGGATAACGAAAACAAGCCAAAACTGACCATAAACGAACTTACCCGTATGGGCATGCACGCACTCCGTGATCTTGCCACCCAGTACGGCGTTCCGCATGAAGACATGGTCGCCATGAAGAAACAGGAAATCATTTTCCAGATTCTCAAGGCGCATACCGAGCACGGCGGCATCATCTTTGCTTCCGGTTCCCTGGAAATTCTTCCTGACGGGTACGGATTCCTCCGTTCCCCGCAGAACAGTTATCTTCCCGGCCCTGATGATATTTACATATCACCGAGCCAGATCCGGCTTTTTAACCTGAAAACCGGTGATACCGTGTACGGACAGATCCGCTCCCCCAAAGAAGGTGAGCGCTTTTTCGCCCTTCTGCGTGTTGAGACCGTCAATTTTGACGATGTTGTTGAAGCGCAGAGCCGTATTCCTTTTGACAACCTGACCCCGCTGTACCCGAATGAAAAGCTCAACCTGGAAACTACCAGTACCGAGATTTCAACCCGCATCATAAACCTGTTTTGTCCCATCGGAAAGGGACAGCGCGCACTCATCGTCGCACCACCGAGAACCGGCAAGACGATCATCATGCAGCGGATCGCGAACGCCATTACCACCAATCATCCCGAGGTGTACCTCATCGTTCTTCTTATTGACGAACGGCCCGAAGAGGTTACGGACATGGAACGAACGGTAAAGGCGGAGGTTATTTCGTCAACCTTCGACGAGCAGGCTACCCGCCACGTACAGGTTGCCGAGATGGTTCTCGAGAAAGCCCGCCGGCTTGTTGAACACAAGCGCGACGTCGTCATTCTTCTGGACTCGATTACCCGTCTTGCCCGCGCCTATAACCAGACGGTACCCACGTCGGGCAAGGTGCTTTCCGGTGGTGTCGATTCCAATGCCCTGCACCGGCCCAAGCGCTTTTTCGGCGCGGCCCGTAACGTGGAAGAGGGCGGAAGTCTTACCATCATCGCGACCGCACTCGTTGAAACCGGCAGCCGGATGGATGAAGTTATTTTCGAAGAGTTCAAGGGAACCGGCAATATGGAAATCAACCTTGACCGCAAACTCTCGGACAGACGCCTGTATCCGGCCATGAGCATAAAGAAGTCCGGAACCCGTAAAGAAGAGCTGTTGCTGACCGAAGAAGAACTTCAGAAGATCTGGGTTCTTCGCAAGGTTATCAACCCCATGGACGATACGGAAATCATGGAGCTCCTTCTTGACAGGATGAAGAAAAGTAAGAATAATGAGGCAT
>CAZGQQ010000054.1:0-12557 GCA_964527175.1 uncultured Treponema sp. | reverse complement strand
GACAGCCGAAAAAAACCGGGTTCGCGATGTACGATTCAAGAGTCGAATAGCCGAGGGCGATGTCTTCAGGTTTTCCCTGCTGATCCGGCACCACAATACTGGTAATAATGCACCCGTAATTGGTAACGGAAAAAGACATAGTCTTGTTTGTTATGGTGTACAGGGATACTTTCCGGCCGTTTGACAGCATGCCGAAGGTTCGTTTCCTGATTTTCATGCAGAACTCCTGAAGAAAGCGATTACATTCAGTTTAGCTGAGAGTACCCGTATTTGCAAGTACACAATGTTGCCAATGAACGGTTTTTGGGGGTATAGTACCGGAAGGAGTGAGCGGTGGAAAACATGTACGACCGGCTGGGCGACATTTTACGTGACCGATTGGCGAACGATGATGATCCGTTCGACAGCTGGAACCCCCATCAGGGACGTGAACGCAAGGCGGGAAACAACAAACAGCGGAAACCGGCACCAATCCGTGCCGCTGCTCCCGAACGTGTCGCGGTGCCGCCCGAGCTTGTTGAAGATTTCCGGATTCTCGGCCTCCTTCCCGGGGTAACCCCTGGTGAATGCCGTGATGCCTGGAAAATGCTTATGAAAAAACATCATCCGGACAAGAACAATCAGAGCAGTGAAGCAACACTCATAGCAACGCGAATTAATAATTCATACAATCGAATCATGAACTGGTACAAGACCGGAGAAGTTCTCTAGGGCTGCATTTGTCCGTCACTGCCATATTCATCAAGTTTTCGATGGAGTGTTTTTCGCCCGATCCCCAGAACTTCCGCAGTACGGCTTTTGTTCCCGTTTTGTGCCGCGAGCGTTTGCAGTATGACTTCCCGCTCGGCATCCGCCATGGTTGAGCCAACCGGAATCGCTATCGCCGGTACGTCATCCATGTCGCGCACAGAGGGAGGGAGTTCATCGAGCGTTATCGTTGTTCCGGTAGCCATGACTACGGCACTTTCGATACAATTTCTCAGCTGGCGTACATTTCCCGGCCAATCATACGAATACAATGCCTGACGGGCTTTGGGTTCTATACTTTCAATGATCTTGCCGTTTTCCTGTGCAAACTCTTTTACAAAAGCGCTGATCATGAGCGGCAGATCATCTTTGCGCTCACGAAGAGGCGGCACATGAACCCGTACGACATTGAGCCGGTAAAAGAGATCCTCCCTGAAACGCCCTTCAACAATTTCCTGTTCAAGATCCCGGTTTGTTGCCGTAATAACACGAACATCAACTTCTATTGTTTCTTCTCCGCCTACCCGTTCGAACATTTTCTCCTGAAGGACGCGGAGAATTTTTATCTGGACGGACTGATTGATCTCCCCAATTTCATCCAGAAAAATTGATCCGCCGTGTGCCAGCTCGAATCGCCCCCGTTTACGTGCTACCGCGCCGGTAAACGACCCCTTTTCGTGCCCGAACAATTCACTTTCAAGCAGATTTTCAGCGAGTGCGGCACAATGGACCTTAATGAAGGGATGATCTTTTCGTGAAGACAGGTTATGCAATGCGTTCGCAATAAGCTCCTTGCCAACTCCGCTTTCTCCCGTAATGAGAACCGATGCTTTGGTCGGGGCCACCCGTTTTACTACATCAAACAGCCTGAGCATTGAGGGACTCTTCCCGATGATATGCTCAAAGCTTTTCCGTTTCTCTGCTTCACTCTCAAGCTCCCGATTCTGGAGTATGAGTTCTCTGTTCTGCAATGCTCGCTTCACCAGCAGTGAGAGCCGGTCAAGATTAAGCGGTTTGGTCAAGAAATCATACGCACCTGAACGCATTGCCTCTACCGCACTTTCCACGGTTCCATGTCCGGTGAGAACAATCACCGGAATACCGGGAGTTTCACTGGTAATCCGTCGCAACACTTCTTCGCCGCTTATCCCCGGCATGCGTAAATCGGTAATAACCAGATCCACGTCGTTATTGAGGGCGAGAGACAGTCCGGTTGTGCCATCCTCTGCAAGAAGAACATCATATCCGTCCAGTTCCAGAGCGGCTTTGAGGCCGGTTCGTATATTCTTTTCATCATCTATGACCAGTATGGTAAATTTCACGGGATCACTCCTCATATCCGAGCATTTTTTGCGCACGTCTGAAGATGGGCAGCTGAACAGTAAACCGTGTCCCCGACCCTTCACGAGACTGAACGGTAATATCACCACCGTGTCCCTTCACTACCTTGTATACCATGGTAAGCCCCAATCCGGTTCCGTCAATCTTGGTGGTAAAATACGGCTCAAATATCTTGTTCAGTATGTCATCCGGAATACCGGTTCCAGTATCCTCAACGGTAATATTGACAAACTCGTCGCTGAAACCGGTTACCAGCCGAACCATGCCCCCGTTCGGCATGGCAGCTTTGGCATTCTTCAGGAGATTTATGAGCATTTGGCGAAGAAATCGTTCATCACCCTGTATATGCGGTATTTCTTCCGCACATTCGTGTTCAATGCTGATACCCGCTCGGGTGAATTCTTCCGAAAGGAACTCGGTGAGATCAGTCACAATATCGTTTATGTTCAATGTCGAGAAATCGAACGATATGGGCCGTACGGCAAAAAGGAAATCAACCACAATTTTGTTGAGACGTTCCATTTCTTCATCAACAATATCGAGGTATTTGCAAATGGTACACGTTTTCTCACCCTCGATCTTTTCCAGAGCCTTTCGTACAAGCTGTACGTGGATGCTTATGGATCCAAGAGGATTCTTTATTTCGTGAGCAACGTTAGCTGCAAGATTTGTCAAACTCGCGAGACTCTCAAGCCGGCGGTTCTTTACTTCTTCTTTTTTCTTGTCAGTTATATCATCAATCATGATGATGGTGCCGCGAACCTGTTTGGTTTTTACGAGCGGCATTATGCTGATACTCAGAATTTTGGGATTATGTTCATCGTCCAGCGGGAATTCCCGCGCATACACTGTTTCTTTTTGTTCAATGGTCTGTTCAACAAAAGCGGCAATATCAGGATCCCGTATACAAGCCCAAACCGGTTTATCCTGGAAGTCGTGGTGTTCCATGGGCAATATTCTGGTTACAGCCTTGTTATTCTGAACAATCACATGATACGCGTCGCATACAAGCAGCCCGGTACCGAGTGAGTCCAGTACCGCATCAAGCATTTCATATTCTTCTGTTATGAGATTGAGAAGACTTTGTATCTGTTCTCCGTTCATTCGGGCCGTTTTTTGAAGCGCCCTCCTGATGAATTCTCTCATAACGCGTTACGCATCTCCACAGAAAGCTTTTCAAGCGCTGCCGCCGGAGAAATGTTGTAGGTGTCAACTTCGGAAAGAGCTTCCCGTATTCCGGTATTCCACCGGGTAAACACCACCGCATCGCGGGATGTCATGGACACATCACGGAGCAAGAGCGAAAGATGATCAGTAATTGATACAAGAAATTTTCTCCAGATGCTGTCCGGCTTGCACTTATTTAATCCGTGTACCAATTCTGAAATCGTTTCAACAGAAACCGGCATTTCATTGCCCGCTTGCATGCTCTCCAGTCCCGACGGGACTTCCTTGCCTTCGGCAACCGCATCTCTCGTAACCATTTGCAAAAAGGAAGCGGCGGAGTTTGTAATACTTTCCGGTGAAACCGGTAAAAAACGCGAGAAATACCGGTCAAGAGTTTCCCCGTTCTGCGGAACATCATGAAAAACACGGCTTATTACCGACTGCTGTACTTCGACAGATCGGTGAATAAATCCGTACGTTCTTACGCGAGAGAGAATTGTGGGCAGCATTGCACCGCGCCGGCTCGTGGTAAGAATGAATACAACATCACGGGGAGGTTCTTCCAGTATTTTCAGAAAGGCATTACGTGCAGAATCCTGCATGCGGTCCGCCTGTTCGATTATTACAACCTTCTTCTTTCCATACGGGGCAAGATGCGACCATGAAGAAATGCATCGTATCATTGATACCGGTATTGATTCATACATCGCGGATGTTTCAAGTTTTTCCGCCTCTGAAACAAGAGATGTTATCTTCTTTTCCACAACGGCCGTATCCGCCTCCGCTTCCCCGACGGTTACTTGTTCGAACTCTTCCAGATCCTCCGAGAGTCGTTCAAGAGAAGCAAGCGCCCTGGTATAACGGGTTTCATCTCCCTGATAGAGCGGCTGATCAAAGCGCAGAATGAGCTTGCGTATTGAACGAATGAACAGAAAGCGGGCTGCCGGTTGCCGGTTTCGAAGAAATGCCTGTGATGCAGAACGGATTTCCGGGAGACAGTCTCTGGCTCCTGCAAGAAGCAGGTCCGGATGAAGAAGCAGACGGTGCTTTTGACAGGATGAACAGGAACAGGTCCACGAAGCGCTCCCCTCCAGACAGGACAATATTCGTGCAAGCTCCAGTGCACAGGTCAGTTTGCCTGAAGCACTTTCCCCTGAAAACAGTATGGAAGGAGGAAGTTTGCCGTTGGTTATATCCTGAATGAGTAATGATGAAACCGGTTGTGCAAGCAAATTTTCAAACATGAGGATTCGAACCCCCTCCTATCGGCAGACTAGTACCCTTTGATCAGTTCCGGGATATACACCGTGCCGCTGAAAACGACCGGATGAAAGAGGCGGTACCATATACTGTTGCTTGTCCATGAGGCAGTATCAAACCAGGGCTGCAGTTCCAGAATGATTATGACAAGCACAATCGCAAGCAACCCTTCGATGATTCCCAGAAAAAAACCCAATGCAAGATCAAGATTCTTCATGGATTCACCCTCAAATGCATTCCCGACAATGCGTTGTACCATTTTAACCAGAATATACAATACCAGAAAAATGAGTAAAAAGGAAACCAGTCCGGGAAAAGAATCAATTCCGATTATTCTTTGCACATGTGGGGAAAGAGCCTTGTAGAATAGAACGGCACCGATACATCCGAGAATTACCGCCGCTTTTGAGAAGAACTCCGCAATGAAACCTGAGCGGGTAACTTTGATGATAAAGAACAGGAGGATGAAAAAGAGGACTGCGTCGAACGGACGAATAGTCATGAAAGCCCTCCTTGCGAATTTTTTTGGGCAACGAGTTCGTCGGCAATATATTCTGCGGCATGTACCGCACCAAGCGCTCTTGAAGCATCTGCCATGACAGAAAGAGCAGTCCGGTTTTCAAGGAGCTGTGTTATAGTTCGCACAAGGTTTTCTGCGGTTGCCTCTTTGCCGCACAGAACGACTGCCGCTCCGTGTTCCTCAAAGAAACGTGCATTGTCTATTTGATCTCCCCGTGAACTTTCCGCTTCAAGAGGAATGAGTATCATCGGTTTGCCCGCAGTCGCACATTCCCAGACAGAATTCGCTCCTGAACGGGAAACAACCAGATCGGCCGAAGCAAGCACATGTGGCATTTCAGAACGGATAAACTCATAGGTGCGGTACCGGTCATTTCGTTGCCCGGCCGAACACGCAGGTTCATTGTTACCGGCTCCGGTCTGATGAACAACCAGGCAGATATCATGCAATTGCGGAATGATATCCCGTATGAGCGTGTTGATTTGGCGGGCACCGAGAGATCCGCCCTGGACAAAGAGAATCGGCATGTCTTCTCCGGAAAACCCGGTAAAGGCACGCCCGGCCTGTGCATCTGCCCGCGAGAATACCGGGCGTACGGGATTTCCCGAGTATCGTATTTTTTGTTGCATTTTCTGCGGGAAATACTGTCCGGTTTTTTCATATGAAACAAAAATATGCTGCGCAACCGGTGCAATCAGCCGTGTAGCAAGACCGGGAGTTACATCGCACTCATGGGTAAAAACCGGAATACGCAGAAAAGCTGCAGCCATACACGGAGGAACGCTGACAAACCCGCCTTTTGAAAAAACAGCATACGGGCGTATTCTTGCAAGGTGGTACAGGGAAACAAAGAAACCCGCAATTATTTTGAACACGTCGATACCATTACGAAGACTGAAGTATCGCCTTAATTTTCCTGACGGTATACCGTAGAATGGCAGAGAAGCTGCTTCAACGAGCACCCTGTCCATTCCGGTCGAGGAGCCGAACCATACACAACGTACCGCGGGATGTTTACTTTGAAGGATTTCAACAATGGCCAGTCCGGGAAAGATATGTCCGCCCGTTCCTCCGCCGGTGAAAACAATGGTATCCATGGGGAAAGTGTATCATGAGGCGGGAGTATTGAAAAGATCAAGCATTTTTTGATTTTTGAAAAGTGCCGCATATCCACGTGCCGACATACCCAGTTTGTCGGTTATGTACGGATCGGCTCCATGATCGTAGAGCACCGCAGCAATATGATCATCGCCACGTCCTGCACAAAGAATAAGTGCTGTCTGACCGTCCTTGCTTGCAAGATTCACGTCTGCACCATGCTCAAGAAGCAGGCGGCACATGAACTCGTCCCCTTTCTGGGCTGCATCCATGAGCGGTGAGTACCCGCGATCGGCGGATACATCATTAACCTTAGCTCCGTTATCGAGCAGAAGATGCACCATATCCGGATACTGCGAGCGTACCGCCAGAGAGAGTGCAGGCACACCCCGTGTATCCCGCAAAGAGGGACTGTACCCTGCATCCAGAAAGAGACGCGCTGCTTCGGTATCACCTGAAACCACGACAGAAAGAAAGCTTTCCGGAAAACAGCTTATACCCCGTTCAAGGAGCTGCTGCTTTGCCCGGGAAACCTTCTCATCCTGACTGAAGCGCTCTTTCTCCGTCTGCATGAAATCTGTAAGCGTTTCTGCCGACAATACTGTTCCCAAATGAATGAATGGATCACTGGTATCCAAATCATGCGCACCATCAAGAACAAGGAACCGCAAACCGCGCCCAAGACAGAAACCGGAATAAAAATGATAATAACGCCGCACAAACTCATCAGCAGTATATAAAAAAAGCACATGCGTACTATCGGGTGGCAGCACAACATGAATTGAATTATCAGACACTGCAGTATGGCCAATTCCGATATCGAGATAATGAACACCCACACCGAGTCTCTCTATCGCTGAACCGATGGTGTGAGCAGTTTTATTGGTATCTTCGGAATAAAAAAGGGCAACGATCATATGGCTATTGTCGGACATTTGCTATAAAAACGTGAATGTACAAAAAAAAGAGCTGTTTGACCAAACGTCAAACAGCTCCCTGTTGCTGCCGTCGGACAGAATTGAACTGTCGACACATGGATTTTCAGTCCATTGCTCTACCAACTGAGCTACAACGGCGTTGCATGGATTTTATAGCTTTTTCAGAAAAAAAAGTCAAGCGTTTACAGAAAAGAAGGAACTACCAGGACGAATTTCTCGACATTCCCCGATATTTTTGCCGAGGTTTCATAATACCCTTTTTGAATTTTGCGGAGCATCCTGCAGTGCACTATATCAACGGTTTGTACGGTAAGTATATCATCACAGAGAATCACCCGTGGACCGAAAGAATAGGCAACACGAAGCACCTGTTTCCCGACACTGCCCGAATCAATCGCTTCAATCTGAAATTCCGGAACACCATGAACGGTACCGTCAATCTCAAAGAATACAAAAGGAATGGAAAAGCTTTCACGAGTGTCTGCATCATCCGCCGGCTCATTCATTTGATCGGTACTGTCTACAAATGACCGGCATTCTGCAAGCAATGCCCGGTATTCAAGAAGCAGGGACAATAATTGTGTCCGTGATTCACGAACGCATTTTACTGATTGGGCATGCGGAATGGGAATATTCCTGTTTTTTCTCAACGCGGATGCGGTAATATACTCACGGGATCGTTGTATCGATATCTCTTCTATAACTGCATCTGGTGCGGTTTTTTTCATTATCGAAGAGAATTGTTCCGGAGAAGCACCTGATGAACACAGGATTGACAGATAATGAAGAAATCCGTCTGTTTGAACTGCCGCATCAATAACAACAGAGCGGCTTTCCATGAATCCGAGCAATACGCGCATGCGCATGGTTCCGGCTTCTTTTGATAGATACTTTGGACGGTTTGCGTACAGACTCACGCGGTACAACCACTCACCACGGGATTGTGCCAGATCAAGCACGGGGAAATTGTCTGTTTCATACCATTTATCTGTCGATACCATCTCTACGAATATCGACATCCCGGCTAAAGACTTGAATTATTCATTGCCAGAATGAGATCCACTTCTCCGAGTGACATACCGGTTGTCTTTGAAATCATTTCCGCTGATATATTTTTCCGGGCCATTTGCAACACCTGTTCACGTACCGGTATTTCTATCGGAATTGATTTCCCGCTTCGGCTAATTCTTGGTCTGGTGTAAATGGTGACCGGTTCGGAAGAAACCGGAGCTGCCGTATCGGCCGGCTCTTTTGTGGTACTGGTCCGCTCGACCTGCCCCGCCGGCGGTGCAGTTGGCGTTTCGGGGGGAATAACCGGTTGAACACGCCTCTTTGCTTCCTCGCGGTCAGCGAGCAGGATTCGACGATCTGCTTCATCCATAAGATCACGCAACGCCCGTATCCTGCTTTCCAGTATCTCTACGTCGCGATCCGTTTCCCGGCCAAGTTCAGTAACAAGCTGTTCCACTTCTTTACGAATATCAGAGAGAATCCTCTTCTCCGAAAAACGGTTTTTCATGCGAACATAAAAACAGAACATTGTTGTCAGATTTGCCAGGAGAAGAAATACTGCGAAATAAAACCAGCCACTCATATATTATCCGGATATATCGATATGTGATCCAAGATCGGGATCCCGAATAACTTCACGATCATCCGGCTCATTCTGTTCCCCGTTGGCGGAAGGTGTATCCTGACGGGACTGCGAACCTGCATCATTGTTTCCTGAAGATTCCTTTCGTTCACGAACAACTCCGGCCCGCTCCTCGCCCGCTTCTGCTTCCTGAACCGTTGAAACCTTTTTTTCTGCTTCCTGACGGTTCTTGACCAGTTCGGCTTCTCGCGTATTTTGAGCAGTGGCCTGTTGTTGTACCTGGCTTTTTCCCACTTTATCTAGCTGTGCATACAACGTTTGCAAATCAATCGGCTGAATACCCACTGGGAACCCTCTTCATGTCTTCATCCGCTCCCTGGTATTTTCCATACCGGATGAGCCCGTTTTCGAGGTAAAATGTGGTAGCCTTGCAATCAGTACGTACTTCTTCGGTCACATCCCGTATAACGATCTTGACTCCGGCAAAAACCTTCACCGACGCAGAAACCTTGCCCTTTGTTTTCAATGTATTCAGATACGTTTGAATCTGTTTGATTTCTCCGCCTATCTCCTCAAGCTCTGTTTGAAGAATATACTGGCGTTCTCCGAGTTTTTTCAGGGCTGCTTCCTTATCTTCCGGGAGATCCCGTTTCTGTTTTTTCAGATTCATGAGTGTATTAAAATTAAGCTGTACATCTTCCAGCTCCCGCTCTGCGGTCTGCTTGTTTGACTGGAGAATATCAAGCCGCTCCTTGCTTCTCGGATCGAAACCGACACTCAGAACAGTTTCACTCGCTCCACCGTAACTTCCCAGAGTCTTTGCATGGATTTCCTCAGCGGCACTGAGATTGCCGCCAATAATTGCCGCGCGCTTGCCCTGACAGAGAATCTTCCGGTTCGCACTTACCTGACAATTGATGATACCGTCCGAAACAATAACAAATTCACCCGCTTCAACCTTGGTGTTTTCTATGAACTTTGCCCAAATCGATTTTCCGGAGCGAATGAATCCCTCTCCCTTTCCGGCAACTCCCTGGCTAACGACAATATCACCTTCTGCATCAAGTTCACTTTTTCCGACCGTTCCCCGCACTTCGATATTACCGGACGCTTTTACGGAGAAGCCGTCTTCAACATTCCCGGATATATACACAGTACCCAGGAACATGATATTCCCGGTTTTCAGTGATACATCACCCTCTATGGTAAGTATGGGTTCAACATTGATCTTGTTGTTCAGCATGATAACCTGGCCGTTGGTTTCTGCAATTATGGTCAGGCCGTCATCGGCAATACGGGTATTTTTGCCGAGCGGAATCGGTATATCCTTGCCGTTTTTTGCTTCAAGGTATTTTCCGGTAACGGTCTTTCCGGCCTTTCCCCGTTCAGCAACTACTTTCTGTGCGAGTGGTTGTCCTTCAACAACATTTTGCACGAGATTAAGTTCCTTGAAGTCCACGTTGCCCGAAGCGGTTTCCTTGAGCCGGATCTTTGAGCGGTCTGTTTCAAAGTTGTACAGAAGGTGTGCATCGGCACCGTCCTGCGGTTTGATGCCTTCCGCGACGAGATAATTCTGCTTGTAGATGGGACGGTCAACAAAATCCTGTATTCTCTGTTCATCAATACCGGCAACAACACGGTTATTCTTGAGAAATGCAACAATTACATCAACTGAAAGATCGGCGCCATTCGGACCGGGAGGAGTCACGTACAGCCATGCTTTCATTTCCTGGTCGGTAATATCAACCGCCATGAGAGCGTCCTGTCCGGGGTTGTGGGTAAAATGAGCAATCCTGACCAGCTTGCCGGCTTCCGAGCGTACCACGGGAGCAACGACATCTTCGGTAATCCCCGTAAGTCCCCGTTCCCGTATTCGGTCCATTGCTTCACGTACCGTTGCATGAGTACCGTTCCCCACGGGTGGTATTACCTTGAGATATACCCCGTCAGGAGCACAGAACACAAACGCATCGCCGTTCTTGTCCACGATGACCGGCCCGGTATCGGCCATTGAACCGTTTGCCAAACCGTCGGCTGCAGCCTTTGACTTTTTCTTTCTTTTCTTCTGTATCTCATATGCGCGTATCAGCCAATTGCGTTTATTCAGACTGAGAAAACTGTTGGAACCTTTCTGGAGAACTTCGTAATCTATATCCCGTACCGGTACATTCAGCTGAATGGCTGCATCGGCAAGGGCTTCATCAAGGGTAGAGGCTTCAACTTCTATAAAAACCCGGCTTTGGTCTTCTTCGTATCGAAGAGCCATTGCTTCCCGGATTTTTTCAAGATTTACCATACAGCGGGCTCCCTTGTCAGATAATGCCTTTGCGAATATTGGTCAGTTTTGCCCGAAGACGGAGATTTGCCTTGGTATGCAACTGTGAAACCCGTGATTCTGTTACTTTCAATACCTGACCAATTTCCTTGAGGGTCAAATCTTCGTAGTAGTATAATACCAGAACCATCTTTTCCTTTTCCGGCAGTTCATTAATTGCTTCAACAATGACTCGCTTTATTTCTTCCCGCTCAACGATTACATCAGGATTCAGCGAAGAAGGAGATTCTATACTGTCTCCAATTGAAATGCGCTCGGAATCATCACCGGCATACCAGACATCATTCAGCGACAGTATGCTGGTTCCCGATATTTTAAAAAGGGTTTGTTGAAAGTCTGTCTCTGAAACACCGAGAGACTCTGCAATTTCGGAATCTGATGCAGTTCTGCCCAACTTTGATTCGAGCTGAACAATGGCATCTTCTATTTCACGTGTTTTCTGGCGTACCGAGCGGGGAACCCAGTCGATGGAACGCAGCTCATCAAATATTGAACCGCGGATACGGGTAACTGCGTAGGTCTTGAACTTTACGTTCTTTTCCGGATCGAATTTATCTATCGCATCGAGAAGTCCGAATACACCGAACCCGACAAGATCATCGAATTCGACATTGCTCGGCATTCCCACAGCAACTTTACCTGCGACATATTTTACCAGTGGAGCATACTGTTTGATAAAAAATTCCCGTATGGCAGGATCCCGTGTCTTTTGATACTCAGACCACAGTTCTTCCTCGGTTTTTTGCTCCAAAAGCGCATTCCCCATGTACACACCCTTTTATTATAAAGTACGTTAGTTGTCCTTGGACAAAATAGTACGTATAGCCTTCGCCATTGTTTCCGTTTCTACCCCGTCGGAAGTAACATCCGGTACTGAAAACCCGTGAGAAACGGGTTCAACCGACAGTTCATCATCATCTTCTTCTTCCGATCCCGGCTTTTCTTCAGGAATAAAATCCTGAAGGTCAGGAAGCACATCCAGACCTGGTGCGGCCCCCTTCGGCTTCTGCTTCACCTGATGAAGTTCATCTTTTGGCACGGTGTCTGTGCCTGATGCCGTTTCTTCTGCTGTCGGTACTCCCGACGCAATGGAGGCCGCAGGCTTTGACGGTGCTTCTTCAACCGCTGTTTCAAAGCCTTCATCACCATATGAATCGACTTCGTCAGGTACACCCTGTTCCGTCCCGGTTGCCGGTGTCATTTGGCTGGACTCATCAGAACCGGATACACCCGAACCAAAGGGCATCAGGGTATCTTCATCCATTCCGCCAACAGTAAGATCAACAACCGAACCGGTTTCATTCATCGTTCCGGTTCCTGTACTCTCAGGGGTACTTTCAAGCAATTCGGGAAGGAACCGGCGTATGAGCATACTGACAATCGCGGCAAGAGCTGCGAACAGCAACGCCATGAGTACCGCACGAAACAGAAAAACCGGGAAGACGGCACCGCTGAACAATCCTGTTACAAAGGAAAGAGCGAAACCGACCGTTGCAGCAACCACCGGTATTTTCGGTCCGAACATGTACACCCCTCCCTTTCTACTAGACTATGCGA
>CAZGQQ010000053.1:0-12870 GCA_964527175.1 uncultured Treponema sp. | reverse complement strand
ATACCATTCAGTCGCTTGACGATGGCTTCGCGGGCACTGATCCCGCCATTGCCCATGCCGCCGAGCTGGAAATACGGTATGAACATTATATTGACGCACAGGATCGCCGGGTCGACAAACTGAGAAAAATGGATTCTACGAAGATACCGGCGGATTTTGATTACAGTGCGGTAAGTGGTCTTTCGGCGGAGTCGCGGGGAAAGCTTGAGTCAATACGGCCGACGACACTTGGTCAAGCGGGAAGAATCTCGGGTTTGCGGAGTTCGGACATCATGCTGTTGATGATGCATGTCCGTTAGGATGTAATTCCTTCAGCAAGAATCTTTTCGGCATCCTGCGGGGTAATTACTGATTCTTTTACCAGAGAATGGATTTGTTCGCTGACGGTCTGCCCAAAGAACAGGAGATCGTCGGTGCCAATACTGATTCGCACTCCGGCATCCATCATTTTTTTGACGGGATGTTCCCTGAGCGACGCTACGGAACCAAGCATGACATTGCTTTGCGGACATACATTGCAGCGAACGTTGCGATCTGCAAGAAATTTGAGAACCGAATCATCCTGTGCCGCACCTATTCCGTGCTGCACTTCGTGAAGGTCAAAAAACTCGACAAAACGTCGAACGGATTTTGCATCCGAGAATTCACCAACGTGAGCCCTTTTTTTAATGCCGAGTCGCTCTGCTTTTTCGAAGAGGTATTTAAACTCGTCAATACCGTCTTCAATCTCCGGACCGTACAGGTCTATGCTTTTGAAGACACCGCTGTCCATGAGTTCAGGCGCCCAGCGTGATATTTTATCTTTGTCGAATGTCTTTCCCAGACCAAGTTCCGGGCGAATTTCAATACTTCCGGCATATTTGTTAACGAGAGATGTTATTGTTTGCAGAAAATGGTCGGTGTCTTTTTTAAAATGGATTACAAAGCCGATATCGATTGATCCTTCAAGAATGGTTACTCCGTCTTCTATGGCATCGCGTATGGACATATCAACCAGTGAGACTACATCCTCTGCAGTTCTGCAGCGGGGACGGGTATATGTTGAAATGATGTCATGCATTTCATCAAGACCGTTCATGGCACGAGGAAAATTGGGGATTGGAGTACCGGCCCATTGAAGATAGGAGGTATAGTGCATACCCAGATTAAGATGATTGTGAGAATCCACCTTCGGGCGTTTGATGTAGTCCTGCAAGTCCTTCATTGAAAATCCTTCTGGTACTGTGGCCTGTTTCCCTAGTGTAGCACAGCAATTAACGTTTTTCATACAATTTCCTTTTATGTGCTACTCGATAGTTTATCGGCATGTGGCAAAAAAACTTGACCGGAAGGAGCTGGTACGACTTCTGCTGCATTTCCGCTGCGAAGGTAGTAAATCCAGGTTTTTACCGGTTTTTTCAGGATGTCGCCCATGGCTTTCCGGTAAATTTCCAGCTGAATCCGGTGATTTTCCGGGTTTTCCCGTGCATCAGTCTTGTAGTCAACGATATGAATGGTTCCCTCATGTTCAAAAACAAGGTCTGCCTGACCGCTGACAACAAGATTGTTCCCTTCGACGTGTATCCGGGTAATAAAAGAATATTCTGCTTCGCGCCAACGGGATTTTTGCGCCATGGTTCCCAGGGAGGAGGAAAAAAACGTGCTTACCATCTTTTCTACCGTTGCGGCTACACCGGCAGGAATTGCGGCGGGTATACCGGTAAAGCGGGATTCTATGGCGCGGTGTGCGATCGTTCCGAACTCTGCAGCGGACAAGTGTTCTGTATCCAGTAACCGGTCAAGGGTGTCCTTGTCACGGGGTGGGGCTGCCGGCGGTGTTGCTGGCGGTTCTGCCAGCGGTGCCTGAAGCAGTGCGTGTAGCGCCGTTGCCGGGAACCGGGTCTGTTCCATTCGGGCATACTGCGAGACCGGAATCCCGGCAAGTCTGGAATAGTCCTGTTCGGATGCACCGGATCCCGGGGCCGCATGTCCGGCACGCTTGCCGGCAGTATCAGTTTCGGTTCCGATTACCGTTATGGTGAGATCGTCGGTTTGGCTACGGGATATTGCCGGCAACAAAAGATCGAGGAACGATGCATATGACCGCCGTTTCCCCGGTTTTGACGCTTTTTCGACTTTCTCCGCTTCCAATTCGTCAAGCAACGTACGGATTCCTTCCGGTGTGGATACATCGCATTCCGGGTCGAGTTCTTTTCTGATTTTCCCTGATATGAACAAAGCGGTTTCCGCCCGGGTCAAGGCAACGTACAGAAGGCGACGGAGTTCTGCTTCTTTCTTGTTGCGCTCTTCTTCCCTGTCCCGTTCAAAGAACCAGTTGTTTTCAGCTTCCTCGCAATCATCGGGTGGTGCGGTGTTCAGGGACAGCCCCGATTCGCCGGAGAAATATACCGGCTCGCTGTTATTGTCTGCTTTGCCGATATTTGATGCGTCAACCAGGAATACAACCGGGAATTCCAGTCCCTTGCTTTTGTGGATTGTCATCAGCCGGACGCCACCGGTCCGTTCAACCGGGATATCGAGTCCGCTGATTTTTTCTCCGGATTCCATGGTGTCCGCAACGGTGTCAAGAAAGACGGCGATGGGTTCATTTCGCTCATCAGCCTGGCGCGCGAGTTCAAAGAAGTAATCATACAATTCGGCAAACTGGCTGATTGACGGCTTTGCGAGAAGTCCGTAACGGTAGCCCATACGGTACCACAGGTCGCTAACCAGGCTGGCAACCGGAATACGGTCGGCCTGTGCACACGTTTCCCGGTACAGGGTTCGTCCCCGGAGAAATTGTTCCCGGTCCCGGCCGGAAAGGGCGCTCAGTGTTTTTTCGCAAAACGGTTCTGCTGTCCCTTCCTGGCCGCTTTGACGGTCAAGCATTGCCGCCGTAAAGGCCTCATCGCTTACTGCGACAAAGGGAGAGCGCAGCAGTGCGGCATACGCAAGGTTGTCCCCGGGAAAAACGGCAAGCCTGAGCAGGCAATACAGGTCGTTAACCGGAGCATCGCTGAACAGTCCGCTCAGGGACTCGGATTGCGAGGGTATGCCGTATTGACGTAAAAACCGCTCGTAGAGGAACTGGCGGCCGCTTGAACGGAAGAGTATGGCGATGTCATCACTGCGGACGGGACGGACCGACGTGCCGTTCCGTACCGGATAGCCGGTTGCAATGAGTTGTGCGATGGTCCGGGCAACGGCCTCTGCTTCTGCTTCGTGTTGATCGAGCGCATCCGCGTTCTCATCTTCCGGATCGGGTGTAAACGCGAGCATGATTTCTGCCCGAGCCTGTACTCCCGGCGTGTTTTGAAACGGGTTGATGGGGACGAAGCGGGCTTCATATAACGGGAGTTCCTGACCGGTCTGTGCCGAACCGTCAAGAAACACCGCCGGAAACAACGTGTTGAAGAAATCAAGGAGCGGTGTTTCTGTACGGTAATTGGTATCAAGACGGGGCATTATCTGGTCGCCGAGTTCCTGTGCCAGTGAACGGAAGACAGAAACATCCGCTCCGCGGAATCGGTAAATGGATTGCTTTTCATCACCGACAAAAAAAAGTTTGCCGGGAGAAAGGTCTTCCGGCCGGGGCAGTGACTGCTCCCGGCGGGTTTCCTGTTCCGCGAGCAGAAAAAGGAGGTCCTTCTGGAGCTCGTTGTCATCCTGGAATTCATCGATCATGATGGCCCTGAGTTCCGACTTGTAGCTGCAACGGAGGTCCGGGTCGTTTATAAGGGTGTCCACAGCCATGCGGGATACATCGGTAAAGGTCAGAATTCCTGCTTCACGCTTTCTTTGATTGAACAGGGTTTGGAACTCGTCAAGAAGCGAGAAGAGCTCAGCAATTATTGAGCGGTTCAGAAGGTAATTACAGGTTGAACACAATACGGGATGGATATGGTCCCGGTATTGTCCCATCAATTCCTTGAGCGTGTTCATGTCGTCCTGTTTCACATTGCCTGGCTGGCGGACTGCCGCAATGCTCGCAGAATGGCGAAGGAAGGCGATGATGCCGGCCCGGTCAGTACTATCCGGTCTGTCCGGGCATTTCTCGAGAAGAGACTGGATCGTTTTGAGTGTTTTTGATTCCGCCTTGAGGGTTCCCATTGTTGCCAGTGTCGAGAAGGCCTCATCCAGCGTTGTACGGAAAAGGTGCTCAATCTCGCGACTCTGGATTTCAAACATGGCGGCAAAGTCGAGAGGCGCGGAAAGGGGAGAGTAGCGGATCATGGTCTTTGCAAAAAGGTCTGAGGGGAGCGATGCCATGGTATTGTTCTTGAGCAGATGGGCGAGCGCCCCGCTGGTGCGGTGTTCAAGGAAAAAAGTCAATGCAAGGGTATCTGCAAGGATTTGCGCCTGCTCCGCTTCAATGGAATAGTCGGGTGAAACACCCCAGGCCCTGCATGATGAGCGGGCTATGGCATTGCAGAAAGAATCTATTGTCTGAATTTTGGCCAGATGAAAGGATTCGAGTGCCTTCTTCGCGTTGGGGTGATCTGTTTCCTGAAGGGTCGCATGTATGCGCGAATACATTTCTGCGGCGGCCTTGGTCGTAAAGGTCAGGGTAAGAATCTGGTCTACAGTAAAACCGCGTTCAACAATCAGGTGAACAAAGCGCGCGGACAGAACGCGGGTCTTGCCCGATCCGGCACCGGCTGCAATGACAGCATTTGATTGTACGGTCGCGGCGGCACGCTGGTTGGTGTCCAGTGAATCGAGCAGGTCCTGATACTGTTTCATTGATCCTCCGCGATGTAGGTGGTTCTGCAAATCCGGAAGAACTCGCAGGTTATGCAGCTTTTCCGGGGGAGGTTCTCCGGGCGTGTAAAGTCCAGCTCCCGTACCGAGCTGGCAAAACGGTCCGCCGTTGACAGGAACACCTGTAATGACGGATCAAATTCTTCGCGGGATACTGCCTTCTTTCCGCTTGTCTGCGAAATCCAGGATTCGCCCTTTACGATTGGAACGTATTTTTTTTCCTTGATGCCGGCAAACCAGGCATCCTGTACCGTGGTTTTCCGTGTTGTGCTGCTCAAAGCGTTTTCTGCCAGGAAGACATACATGGGCATCTGGTAATCGCCGAGAACTTGTTCCTCAACGGCTGCGTTCTCCGGTTGTGGTATATAGTCGCCGGGGGTTTTCACCGTGCCGCTTTTGTAATCTATGAGGACGAGATTCATGTTCGCCGGATTTTGGGAAATACGATCAATTTTCCCGGTAAAGAGTTTGTCTTCCCGGCGGAATTCAATCCATTCTTCCAGCATCACGGGAATGAAAGAATCCAGCAGCCGTTCATCAAGATCGATGATGAGCCGGACGGCATCGGACACCCTTCGCGAAAGAAGGGAGATGATGGGGCCGGCAATGGGACCTTTGAACTCGGCGCTTTGTGAGGTGGCATTCATGGCTGCTTCATCCGCCCAGCGGTAATAGTGTTCACGATGTGCCCCGAGGAATTGCCGGTCTTCCTGCCGTATCCGCTCATACACTTCATGCAGTGCCTGGTGAATGATGAGTCCCATGTTTCGTTCGTTTATCATTGCGGCATCACGGTCCTGTCGTGCAAGACCCAGAATTTTTGAGAGAAACCACCGCGCGTTGCAATAGGCAAACCGGGAAAGTTCTGTCTGGTTGATAACAACCGCGCCGTCGCGTATTGATTTCTCTTCCACCCGGGGCAAAAGGGATTCCGGTGTACCGGAAAAGGGTTCCTTCAGATACGAAAACCGCTTCCGGTATTGCCGTTGCTGCCATTGTTCAAACCCGTCAACCTGTACGGTATAGCGGCGGGCGGGGAGCTGTGCCGGATCGGCAAAAAACGCTGCTTCCTGGCGGAAGGGATCCTCCCTGCCGGAGTCGGGACCCTGCTGTGCGGTAAAATGCCCATGGGGGGTACAATAGCCTGAAAAGGTGTGTAAAGAAACAGAAAACCGGGCGCCTGAAAGCCGGTACATGCCAAAGAATGCCGCAGAGGCGTCCGTGTCGGCAAGATCGAGTTTTATCCGGTTGTCATGGCGAAGGAAAGATAATTCACGATACACAATGGTTGCGTGATCCTGACTTGCATCAAGAACAAAATGATGGGGAAAGGGCGTGCCAGCCGCAACCCGGTAGGGGAATACGGATATGCCGCCGTGTGTACGCTGATGAACGTAGAGTGTGTCTTCCAATACTGACAGGAAGAAACCCCAGGGATTATCCGGAATGATGTCCGGATACGATTCTTCGAGAGTGATGAGGTTTGACAGCTCGTCGAGGCAGCGGCCAAGCACCGCGTCTTCCGCGGGATCAAGCAGCTCCATGTCCAGAAACGCGTTCCGGAAAACAAAATAGTGCTTGCGGATTTCAGAAAAGGTTGCCGCTCCGGTCATGGCGCTGAAATGTTTCCTGAGCTGGATGTACCAGGCTTTAAGATCTGCCGTACGGGAATCGGTTAATGCTTCCATCCAGACATCGATTGTTCTGCCGTTTTCGTTCCACGACGTAAGGCAGTGGTTTTCGATACCGAATGATACAAGACGTTCGGCCATGGATCGGTCTTTCCAGGGAACAAGCCGGTCGAGCATGAGTGCCTTGACCGGCGCAAATGAGAAACCGGTAGAAACGCATTCCCGGATGCGGGGGAAAAGCCTTCCTGCCGGATGACTGGTGAGCTGTGAACCGGAGCGGAGATCGAAGGGAATACCGCGCAGTTTCAGTTCCCGTGAGAGGTATGGCAATACGGCATCAAGTTCCGGGACGCTTACCGCGACAGATTCAGGTGAATCGCCCGCAGCAAGAAGGTCCTCTATTTGCAGTGCAAGCGTTCTCAGCTCCTCCCGTGTGGTACCGAACCGGTAGACCGTTGCTTCCTCCTTTTCCGGGAGCAAAGAAAACGCCTGTTCAACGGTGACCGTTTCCATAAAGGAGGCAGAGTCAACAAGATCCCGGTACTCGCGAAAATCTTCGAGGGCTTCCGGGAAGAAAAGGATATAGTGCTTGCCGGTGTCCTTAATCGGCGGTTGTTGCCAGGACGGTTCAAAGAGGTTACGTTTCTCAAGAAACGCGGCGTAATCTTTTTTAAGCAGCACCAGATCGCATTGTTCCCGGTTATCCGGATCCGGCCCTCCGGCCCGCCGTTCCCAAAGGGCAAGGGAGGGAAGAATGGCAGAAATCCAGGATGCGAAAATGATTCCGGTTTGTGCGTACTGCCGGGGGACAAGCTCGGAGAGAAATGGTTCGGGAGATTCCGCATTCCGTTTTACAAGAGATGCGGCATAGAGTTTTCTCAGAGTGCCGGAAACTGGTTGTTTGCCGGCCACCATCGGTTGTATTGCGTATTCCTTGAACCGATCCCATGCGATAAAACGGTTCGCCGGGAGACTGCCTTCACCGAGAATGTCCAGCGCTTCTTCGAGCCAGAGCCGGGACGCAATTTCCGACGGAAAAACAAAGATTGTTTCCGGATTGTGTCCCTGTTGTTGAATAACGGATGCAACCGGGTGCATCTTACATTCCCGCTGGTTTGATGGTGTCGAGTTCTTTTTTGATGCGGCTCAGTTCGTCCTGGATGAGTACTGTCTGGTATGACTGACGAGCGAGACGCTGTGCCAGCAGCCGTGACAGAAATATTCCGTAATGAGGATGTTCGCGTATGAGGCTGATGAACTCTATTTTGGGAATTTTTACCAGCGAGCCCGAACCGATGGACATGATGGTTGCCGCCCGTCGGTCGTTGAGCAAAAAGGACATCTCACCGATGAAGATGTCATTCGTGGTCAGAACGGACACAAGCTTGCGCTGTACATACACGGCATACTTTCCGGAACGGATATAGTACAAATCGTTTGAAAGTTCGTTTTCACGGCATACAATCTGTTTGTGCTCAAAATTGAGTACCTGCTGTTCCTGCATGATAACCGGTATCGAGTTGGTCGCGTCTCGCTGATTCGCAATTTCAAATGATGCTTCATTGCCTTTGGTATTGTAAGAAACTGATGATACAAAGGATTCTGCCAGTTTGATGCCCATGCCATGAAGTCCTGCGGTCAGTTCTCCCTCAAGGCGCTTGCGCCAGTCAAATCCGTCGCCGTCATCGCGGACAGAAATTCTGGTTCTGAGATTTGATATGTCGTAGGATATGTATACCTTTTTGCTCAGTGCGGCCGGATCGCGGCATTTCTCCGCGATAAGGTCGAGCATGTTCTTTCCGGCGGCGAGCCATTCTGTTTTTTCATCGTACGTGATTTTACAATTTCCGTGTTCAACCGCATTAAGCAGCAGCTCCATGAGGGCTCCCTGTACCCCGGCGCGTCCTTCGTCGTTGATGCGGTTGGTGTTATAAAGGTAGCTGGTAATAAGGTTGCAGTAAAACAGGATGTCCATGGGATCGTTGTCGCTCACGAAGGATCCGGTTTCGTTGGTGTTCATCTGCTGTTGCATGCCCCGGTTGAAGAGGAACTGCTTGTTTTGAGTCAGTATGCGCAGTATGCGGTCGGTGTTCGCTTCGAAGTCGGGTCGGCGGAGTACAAGCAGGATGTTGGGATCACGCTGTTTTTCCAGTTCGACTTTCTGGCGGTTATCCTGAACGATGGCAATGATTCCTCCGAAAAGGAGCCATGGATCGGCATGGATAACTTCCATGACCTTTTCCGCGGCCGGATCACCGTCTCCGAAATCGAGTATCTTGATTTCGGGAAGCTCATAGTTGAAGTACGAGATTATCGCCTCATGATCCTTGAGAATGATGGGAATGAACTCGCCGCCGGATTTGTCGCATGCGGAACGGAACGCCGCGACAGTACTTTGCTTTTTGCTGACAATGGGTATGCTTTTCATGAGAACTCCGTGACCTTTATTCTAGCATAAAACCCCGTATCGCACTATACTTTCTGTATCTTATGAAAAACCTTACGTGCTTGCCGGGAAAACCCTTGCCGCTGGGCGCAACCTGTATGGGTGGCGGAGTCAATTTCAGTGTTTTTTCCCGAAACGGGACGGCAGTTTTTCTGGAGTTGTTTGATACTCCGGAATCCGGATCGCCGTCTTCAGTGTTTGAACTTGATCCCGTCAGCAATAAAACCGGTGATTTGTGGCATATTTTTATTCCGGATATCGGAAAGGATACTCTTTATTTATACCGGGTTGACGGGCCGTTCAGGCCGAATGAAGGCCTCCGGTTCAATGTACATAAATATCTCATTGATCCCTATGCGCGCTGTCTTGCCGGCGGTTCAATATTCAGGGACATTGCTGCGCGGAATCAAACACCGCCCCATATCGATATTGATCTTGCCTATAACACAACGCACAGCGCCGCCGGTTTTCCGAAATGTGTTGTGGTGGACAACGGGGAATTTGACTGGCAGGGGGATCGCCCGCTCAATTATCATCTCAGGCACAGCATCCTCTACGAAGCTCATGTCAAAGGGCTTACGGTGCATCCGTCTTCCGGGGTAGATCATCCGGGAACATACCGTGGTATCGTGGAAGCAATTCCCCGGCTCACGGAACTTGGTATAACCAGTCTTGAGCTGTTACCGGTTCAGGAGTTCGACGAGTTTGAGAATCCGCGGTCAAATCCAGAAACCGGAGAGCTCCTTGTCAATTATTGGGGGTACAGCACCATTGCATTTTTTGCCCCCAAGAACGGATACGCATCGGACCGGAACGCATCTGCTCCGGTCAATGAATTCAAACTGATGGTCCGGGAACTGCACAAGGCCGGAATCGAAGTGATTCTGGACATTGTGTTCAATCATACGGCAGAAGGAAACGAACGGGGTGTAACCATGAGTTTCCGGGGCTTTGACAATCCCGTGTACTACATGCTGGAAACCAACAAGCGGTATTACCGGAACTATACCGGGTGCGGCAACACCGTGAACTGCAATCACCCGGTGGTACAGAACCTCATCATTGACTGCCTCCGGTACTGGGTTACCGAAATGCATGTAGACGGATTCCGCTTTGATCTGGGTTCCGTGCTTGGCCGTGACCAGAACGGCAATATCCTGGATAATCCGCCTACGCTTGAACGTATTGCCGAAGATCCGGTGCTGCGACGCACTAAAATTATCGCGGAAGCATGGGATGCCGGCGGCGCGTACCAGGTTGGCGGATTCCCCGGCGGCCGCTGGGCCGAATGGAATGACCGCTACCGCGATGACGTACGCCTTTTCTGGCGGGGAGATTCCGGTATGGTGCACCATTTTGCGACACGGCTTACCGGTTCTTCCGACCTCTATCTTGATGACGGAAGAAAACCCTTTCATTCGGTAAACTTTGTTACCGCGCACGACGGATTTACCCTCAATGATCTCGTTTCCTATAACGGCAAGCACAATGAGCAGAACGGCGAGGAAAACCGTGACGGAAGCGACCATAACAACAGCTTCAACTACGGTATGGAAGGGCCTTCCACGGATCCGGTCGTTGAAGGCATGCGGGTGCGGCAGATCAAGAACTTTTTTACCACGCTGCTCGTTTCTCTGGGAACTCCCATGCTCCTCATGGGCGATGAAATACGCCGGAGCCAGATGGGGAATAATAACGCCTACTGCCAGGATAACGAGCTTTCCTGGATGGACTGGTCCTTTGCTGACAAGAATGCGGAGGTGCTCCGGTTTGTACGAAAACTTGTTGCCTTTCGGAGAAAACATGCGGCGTTCATGCGTCCGGATTTTTTGACCGGCAAGGGACACACGTCCCGGGGAATTCCGGATATTACCTGGTTTGGTCCCGACGGAAAACCGGCGGACTGGGCCCGGGCGGGGCATTTCATTGCATACCGTCTCATGGGCGCACGCGAGAGCATTCTTGCCGATCGCGACGACAGTGACTTTTACCTGATATTCAATGCTTCCAGCCGTGATGTAACCGTAACCGTGTGTCCGCCCCCCGAGGGGGTCGCCTGGTTTCGCATCATCGATACTGCCCGGGATACGCCGGAGGACATACTTGATTCCGGAAAAGAGGCCCCGCTGCCCTCGGAAAACAAGTACGTTGCCCTTGCCAAAAGCAGTGTTGTGCTCATAACCCGGATGGTGTAGTATTTTTTCACCCTGGATTGAGGAGTTATCATGCAGTTCGACAAGCACGTTTTTATTGAATGGGTCAGAACCCGTCTCAAGCGGAATTATGGAAAAAACCTTGAAGAAGCAACCAAACACGACATGTATGACGCAGTTTCAGCTGCACTCATGGATTACATACAGACTAACTGGATGGCAACGCGGAAAGAGTACGACGGACACAATGTACGACAACTGTATTATCTTTCGGCTGAATTTCTCATGGGGCGGGCACTGGGAAACAATCTGATCAATCTCGGGTTCATGGACGCAATCCGGGATGTTCTTGAGGAACTGAATTTCAACTACATGGATATTGAAGAAGAGGAACCCGATGCCGGGCTCGGTAACGGTGGTCTCGGCCGGCTTGCCGCCTGTTTTCTGGACTCTCTCGCGACGCTTGATTATCCGGGGCATGGATACGGAATCCGGTATCAGTATGGCATGTTTGAACAGCATATTGAGAACGGGTACCAGGTAGAGTATCCCGACAACTGGCTCAAGCACCGGGACCCCTGGGAGGTAAAACGGTCTGATCTTGCGGTAACAGTGCATTTTGGGGGAAATCCGGTTGCGGAGAAAGGTCCCAACGGGCATACGGTATACCGCATCGAGAACGCCGAAGAAATTACCGCGACCCCCTATGATATTCCGATCGTTGGATTTGATACCCGTACTGTTAACCGGCTCAGACTCTGGGAAGCAAGTTCTGACAACGGCTTCGATCTGCAGCTTTTCAACGACATGCAGTACATGCGGGCTGTTGAACGGCAGAACAATGCCGAAAATATCTCCCGCGTTCTCTATCCGAATGATTCGGGGCCTTCGGGCAAGGCGCTCCGCCTCAAACAGCAGTACTTCTTTACCTCGGCAAGCCTTCAGGATCTGGTGAACAAATACAAACGGGATCACGGCACCAACTTTGAAGATTTCCCGAAATATAACGTGATTCAGCTCAATGATACCCACCCGGTTGTGGCAATACCCGAAATGATGCGTCTGCTCATGGATGAAAACGGGCTTGGCTGGGAACAGGCCTGGGACATTGTTACCCGAACCTTTGCCTACACCAATCATACGCTCCTCGCCGAGGCGCTCGAACGCTGGCCAATCGATATATTTGAAGGACTCATTCCCCGGGTATATCAGATCCTCGAAGAGATAAATCGCCGGTTCCTCGCGGAACTCCGCGAGAAGTTCCCCGGCGACTGGCAGCGTCAGAACCGGATGTCCATTATCAGCGACGGTATGATCAATATGGCCTGGCTTGCCATCGTCGGATGTTTCTCGGTGAACGGCGTTGCCGCCCTGCATACCGAGCTTTTGACAAATGTGGAGCTGGCCGACTGGTCGGCACTGTATCCGCATAAATTCAACAACAAGACAAACGGGGTAACCCAGCGCCGATGGCTGCTTTCTGCAAATCCGCGGCTTTCCGCGTTTATTACCCGGTTAATCGGACCCGGTTGGGAGAAGGATCTGTCCCGGCTGCGTTCACTTGAACAATATGCCGACGACCCTGCCGTTCTCGATGAATTTTTGGAGATCAAGCATCAGAACAAGATTGCATTGGCACAGTACCTCAAGGATTCGCAGAACATCTTCATTGATCCCGAATCCATTTTTGATATACAGATAAAACGCCTTCATGAGTACAAACGGCAGCTTTTAAATGTCCTGCATATCATGTATTTGTATAACCGGATTCTTGCCGAACCTGATTACAATCCTGTTTCGCGAACCTTCATTTTTGGAGCCAAGGCGGCATCGGGCTACCGGCGTGCAAAAAGCATCATCAAACTGATAAACACCATTGCGGACCGGATTAACAACGATC
>CAZGQQ010000052.1:0-12953 GCA_964527175.1 uncultured Treponema sp. | reverse complement strand
ACCAGACCATCAGCGATATTATTGAAGAGCTCAAGAAACCGAACCGCGACCCGCGCGAGGACTTCCCCAAGCCCATCATGCAGCAGGGCGTCCTCTCTTTTGAAGACCTCCGGGAAGGCATGACGGTAACCGGCAAGATCAAGAATGTGGTTGATTTCGGCGCCTTTGTGGATATCGGCATCAAGGAGACCGCGCTCCTCCATCTCTCCGAGATGAGCGACCAGTATGTCCGCGACCCCATGGATGTGGTCAAGGTGGGAGATGTAAAGGAATGCCGCATCATCGGCCTTGATCTGGATCGCCGCCGTATCAGCCTTTCCTGCAAGAGCGCCGGCAATGGATCGTCAGGTTCGCCCCATGGAACGCGTTCAGCGTCGGCTGCGTCCGGCGAGCCCCGCAAGGTGGTTGTCCGCTCCGGTTCTCCGGGCGCCAAGGGTGCCGGTCCTGCCGGCAGTGCTTCCAGCGGCCGCGGCGCTTCCAGCGGCCGCGGCGCTTCCGGCGGCCGCGATTCATCCGGCGGAAGAGGCTCGTTTGGCACCTCCCGCGATGATGACGGCATGACCTACAACCCCTTCGCGGAACTCCTGAAAGGCAAAAAATGAGCGGTACCACAATACGGGCCGGAAAACCCTGGCAAGACCTTCTCCGGGAGGGTCTTGCGGCCCTGGATATTCCGGCGACTGATACCGTCATTGACGGTATCAGTATTCGTGGTTCATCCTCCCTTGAAAGCCGCCTTTCACGCTACATGGACGAGCTCGAACTTTTTAACCGGGTATTTGACCTTGTTGGTGCCGAATCACGTGAAGGTCTTGTAGTACGGCATATTCTGGACAGTCTTTCCCCCTGGAAGCATCTGGTGCCGCTGTTGTCCGGAATATCCGCCCCCTGTATCGCAGACGCCGGTACCGGAGCCGGTCTTCCCGGAATTCCGCTTTCACTGCTTTTTCCCGAAATCCCGATAACCCTCATTGAGCGGATGAGCCGCCGATGCTCCTTTCTGGAAAATTTTTGCGCGCTGCTTTCGCTTCATAATGCCACTGTTCTGGAATCTCCCGTTGAACAGGCGCCACAAGGGGGCTTTTCACTTGTGGTATTCCGTGCCTTTCGTCCGCTGGATGCAAAAATGTATCGTTCTCTTGACCGGCTTCTCGCAGATGGTGGTCATCTTGCCGCCTGGAAGGGGAAAATGGACAAGATTGACGAAGAAATGAGCACCATAGCCGGGATTGTCGGGGACTGGAGGGTGTTTCCCTCCCCGGTTCCGTTTCTCGACGAGCATGAACGGCATCTGGTTGCCATACATCATTCCGGCACGTGATTGGTAATCGGTACTGTTTACAGCAGTTCTTTATTGCATTTTCCTGAGCGGGACTCCGGAATCTACCGAGTTCAAAATCTGGTTCAACCGGTCCTTGTCATATAAATCGATGGGGCGGCCTTCGGAAAAGCGGCGTGATTCTTCGGAAAAAACACCGGCTGAAAGGCATATTCCCTGGCCAGCCTTGAGATCCTTGATTCTTCCGTGAAAATCACGAAGCAGGAGTTCTCCGACGGAGCCCTGTGAGCGGAAAAAGCGGAAAATTACGACATCGGACCATTTTGGAGTATCTATTTCCGCTACCACATCAGAGTAGTCGGCAAAAACAGAAATATCGGTGATTTTTACTTTCGCGCCAGTGAAGAACTGCACGACGATCTTGCGGCACAGGGATATGAATTCGCTTTGCACCGCAAGCAGATACACTTGCAAGTTTTTATTCTGATTCAGCTCCTGGTACCGTACAATGAGGCTCGGAGTGTCCTTGTATCCCGGTTTAATGCGCTGAAGCTCCTTGAGAACGGTCAGCGCACGGGAAATATCCTGGTTTTTGATGAGCGTTACCGCCATTTTATAGCGCAACTCGTTTGCCACTTCAGCGGGAATGGTTTCATGTTTGAGTCCGATCTCAAAGTCTGCAACTGCTTTGTCATGCTGGTTTGTCTGACTGTGTATCAGACCGGCGTATAGTGCGGACTGGGGGCCAAGTGCCGGATCCGGTCTGAGATGCATAAAAATCTTGAGGGCCCGTTCAGTGGCGCCGGATTCAAACAAACACTCGGCCATGGCAAACAGTGATTCCTTGTCATCGGGCTGAAGATCAATCGTTTTCTTGAGATATGAGAGCGCTTCACGGTATCGGTGTGCCTTGTGAAGACTGAATCCCATATAGCGTAATGCGAGCACATTTTCAGCATCAACGAGAAGAGACTGCCGAAGGTAGGGGATTGCCTTTTCATAGTCCTTTTGCAGATAACAAATATATCCGAGGTTGTAATTGACTTCAAAGTGATTTGATTGAAGGGTTCGTGCCTGTACGAAACTTTTTATGGCTTCCTGCAGATGATTCGTTTTTACGGCAGAGACACCGAGGCGCAGGGCACACTCAAATTCGTCAATTTTGGGGTTATTCGGCGCGAGGTTTATAAGGATTTCATATGCTTCATAGGCTTTCCCCCAATCCTGCTCGAGATAATGGAGATTTCCCATTGCGGCAAGACCGTCGGGGTCACGGGGGTTTTGCGCAAGCCGTTTTGATGCTTCCCGGATGATGGTTCCGCGGTCTTTTGTCTTCTTTTTTCTCGGTTTTGTACTATCGCCTTTTTTGCCGATGAAGCTTAAAAGCAACAGCGCGAGCGACACGATGATGATGACAGAGACAACGGTTATACTTGCATTCATAGACACTTATTATGATGCCAGTACCTTGCGCTGTCAACATTCTGCGTTGACAAGACCAGTCCTTGCATACTACAGTTAAATGAACACATTCTAAAAAATGAGGTATGTACTATGAGCGCGGCCTGGATAGGTATCAAACTGGCAGACAGCAAGTTTTTCCCCGTAATGGAAGAGGGTGCGCCCGTCAGCAAAGTGCTTGAATTGACAACAGTTCGGGACGACCAGACGAGTGTGCAGATTAACCTCTTCCGGAGTGAAGATCAGTCAATAGATACCGCGTCCTACGTAGGAACCCTAATAATAGAAGATATAGCCGATCGTAAAGCCGGGGATGCAACCATAGAATTGACGCTTACACTGGATGACGATAATGATCTTTCCGCAGAAGCGGTGGATCTTGATTCAGGGTCACGACAGGCGTTGTCTGTTTCCCTGGAAACACTCAGTTCCGAAGATCAGCTTGGGCTTCCGGATTTTGACCTCACCCCCATTGACGGCATGCTTACCCTGGGTGACGATCCCGAACACCGGAATCTGGTTATTGACTCGGACATACCGGGAAATGCACCGGAAGGATTATACGAAATGACCAATGAAGAAAAGAAAAAAAGCGGAGTTTTTTTACCTGCATGGCTTTGCGTTGTTATTCTGGTACTGGGAGTAGCCGCACTTGCGCTTGCCCTTTTTGTTTCTGCGCATGTGCTCCGTCTTGACCGTACCACGGAGGAGGCGCCTCCCGCTGCTGCAGCACCAGCCGTTCCGGTTTCTGAACCCGAAGCGGATACCGATACGGTTGCCGGTACCGGGACACCCCCGCCGGCCGAGAATGATAAAGTACCGGTTGCTACACCGGTAGAAGAAGAAACCGTTGCGCCTGCAGAACCGGAACCGGTACAAACCGGGCCTGTTCAGTATGATGTTGTATGGGGCGACACCTTATGGGACCTTGCTGATGCCTACTATCGAGACCCCTGGCTGTACACGCGAATTGCGACGCACAACAGGATCAAAAATCCGAATCTCATTATTGCCGGAACAAGGATTGAAATTCCGTCCCGGTAAGTACGCTGTTTTTGTTCTCTTTTGCCTGCTTGTTCCTCTCGCCTTCATGTCATGCCGTGAGCGTGCATGGGGTTCTACGCGGGAGGAAATTCTTGCCCGGTTACATGACGGTGACAGCACCTTTCTTGCCGAAGTAGACCCGTCGGACGCCGCGCAAGCCCTCAAGATAGGAATGGACGCTCCCTGGTATCTTGCGCAGCATGCGGCATCCGCAGGGAATACGGCCCTTGCCGCGGCATTGCTGGATATCGGTTCCCGACACAGTCCTGATCCGTTCAATCAATTGTGTTTACGTGATCTTGCGCGTACGGGAAGTCTTGTACAGCGCCGGGAAGCAATAGAACAACTCGATCAGTCTGCCATTTTTTTCCCCGGTTTTGACCAAGAACTCCCTCACCTGAAAACACTTCTCCTTGTGGATGAGCAGCGGTATACCGGGATTCCCGGAGGGCTTGTTTCTTTTTTTGCCCGTGAAAGGTACACCAGTAGCGTTATTGAAGCCGGAAAGAAGGTTCCTGCGGCTGAATACCCGGGTTTCGCCGACGTATTCGCGTTCCGGCATCTCAGTGAGCAACGGGCTTACGGGCCGGCCTGGGAAGCAGGCAAGAAGCTGTATGCCGCTGAAGTCCCGGAACTGTTCTACCGGACCATGTTGTCAGATCTGGGGAAAGCCGCACTGTACGGCTCCCGTGATTCCGGAGAAGCTCTTGAGCTCTTCTCGACTCTCCATGAACGTATCAAAGAGACAGGCGCTGTTGATGCAAAATTTGCTGAAGAGGCTGTTCACTACATGATTTCCTTTTATCGTGGCCGCATCCTTGCGCGTGAGGGCCCCTCTTTTTCTGATGAAGCCCGAACCTGCTTTCTTGAGGCTCGCCAGCATGCGACCACCCCCTTTGATCAGGATGTTGCACTCTGGTATTTGCTTGATCTGTACTCGGGCGATCCTGACCGCCTTGCTCTTGAACTGACTTCATCAGTCCGTGAATGGAATGATCCGTCATTTTTCTCTGGAATTGTGGACCGGCTCATTGTTCGGTTTGTACAGGACAGAGATTTTCGGGCAATTGGCCGGTTGTATGCCGATACTCATGAGTATCTTGACCGTGAAACACATGCACGTCTTTCCTATATTGCCGCAAAGTCGGGATCTCTTTCCGGCTCTGCCGCCGAAGAAGCATTCAATACGGCGTATTCCGAGGATCACGAATCATTATACTACCGGATGCTTGCTTCGGCAGAACGTGGCTCCGTTCCTGATGCGCCGTCACTGGGGTACAGCTCCCGGTCAGATACCCTGCCGTCAAGTGCTGAACGCGCGGAAGCTCTTGAATCGGTACTGCGTGGGTTTATTGTGTATTCGTTACCGGACAGGCTCTTCCCGTTTGCACGGGATCATTATCCGGAGATTTCCGTACAAACTGCCATGTCTCTTGCTGATTCTCTAGTCGACAAAGGGTTTCATACTGCTGCACTCCGTCTCATGGTGCTTGCCGTCCGTTCAGAAAATGGACCCGTGACCGATGAGCAACTTGCCTACTTGTACCCCAGACCCTGGCTGGAAGAAGTGTCTGCTGCCGCAGACCAGTTTGGAATACCTGAATATTTGTTATATGCGCTGGTACGTACGGAAAGTTTTTTTAATGCATCTGTTGTGTCTCATGCGGGGGCGATCGGTCTTACCCAGCTTATGGGGCCTACGGCAGGGGATGTCGCGAGAAAATTGAAGATAAAAGACTACGATTTGACCGATCCCGGGACAAATCTTGTGTTCGGAGCCTATTATCTTGCGGAACTCATTCAACGTCTTGACGGGAACATCATGGCCTCCCTTTTCTCGTATAACGCAGGACTGACCCGTGTGCGCGCATGGATGCGTCAGGGCAGCGATCTTGATCCGGTTTTGTTTCTTGAAAGCATTCCTTTTGAGGAAACACGCGGTTACGGAAGAAAGGTGCTTGCGGCTTCGATTATTTACGGGTATCTTTACTATCAAAAATCGCCCGGTGAAATAATCCGGGAACTATTCTGACAATTGGAGCAGACCATGACGATCGTACAAGCTGTGCTGTTGGGAGCCATCCAGGGTCTTGCCGAATTTCTCCCCATTTCAAGTTCCGGGCATCTTGCCATCGCATCACAGTTTTTGGCCCAACAACAGTCTCCGCTTCTTTTTGACATATTGCTTCATGTAGCGACGCTTGCTTCGGTTACCCTGGTTTTTCGGGCACGTATTGCGGCATTGTTCATGGTAGTAGTCAGGTTTCTTGTACGTAAACCGCTGGACACCGATGTGCGTGATCAGGCGGTACTGTTGGCACTTGTTGTCGGTACCGCTGTTACCGGAGTAATGGGTCTCCTCCTCAAGGATATAGTAACCGGCATGTCTCCCTTCATCATTTCCTGCTGTTTCATTGTAACCGGTGTGGTTCTCGTGCTTTCCGGCCGTTACAAACCGGCCAGAACAACCGCTGTGCCCGGTGTCGTGCAGGCAGCGGTTATCGGAGCCGCACAGGGAATCGGGGTGTTTCCCGGTATTTCACGGTCCGGGAGTACAATATCCGCATCACTTTTCGCCGGTCTGGATCGTAAAACCGCCGGCGAGTTTTCGTTTCTTCTTTCCATCCCTGCCATTCTCGCCGCATTTATACTTGAGATGAAATCTGCCGATACTATAGGCACACAGATTCCTGTTGCAGCATTGGTTGCCGGCATGATAACCGCGTTTATTGTCGGGTATTTTTCGCTAAAAATACTGCTTGGACTGATTCAGCGTGGAAAACTTGGCTGGTTTGCGGTATATCTTGTTCCGACAGGAATTGCACTGGCCTGTTACTTTTTCCCGGGATAAGCCTTTCAGGCGCCGAGATAATCCTTTCTGGAGTTTACATGATGCATGATCGCACAAACCGGCGGTGGACCTTCCGCATATCCATGATTGGAGGTATTGCCCTTCTCGTAGGAGCTGCGCTGCTGGCTGTTTCTCTATTGCTTGCCCTTTTCCCTATGCAGGGAACGGTTCCCTTCCTGGTATTGCCCGGACAGATGTTGTATGCCGTATACGGGTTTTCATCCTTCCTTGTGCCGCTTTTTTTCCTCTTTGCTGCAGTGGTATTGCTTATTCCCGGTTTTAGCCCCCGTTCGGGAGTACTTCTTGCGGGATCCTTTGTTCCCTTTTTCACGGTGGTAGGTGCGGAGAAACTATATGCTGCGCTGGGTTTGTCCGGTGCAACGTCACGTCTTTCTCCTGTTGCCGGTACCGGAATTGTCCTTACGACCATTATTGCGGTTGCGCTGGAGTATCTGTATCTCTTGCATCTTTCCGACCGGTTCTTTCCCGGCGGAACAATCCTTGAACCCAAGAAAAAAATTAAAATTTCCCCGTTCAAACGCGAAAAGGAGAAAAAGGTCAAGAAAACGAAAAGCGATACGCGCATCAAAGCGTCGGCAGACGAACAATTGATGGATCTGGACATGATTCTTGACTATGAACCGGAGAACAGCAGCAGTGACGCAGACAGTCAGGACTTCGATACGCTGGACGATGATACTTTGGACGATGATACTTTGGACGATGATACTTTGGACGAAGATGCGCTGGACGATGATACATTTGACGACGATACGCTGGCCGGGGATACGTTTGACGACAATACGCGTGATGATGATTCATATACCGGGGAGGACCCTGATACACCCGATGATACCGGCATGATTGATATCGATCTTGATGATATCGATGAAGAGGTTCCCGTGCCGGAAATCCCGCAGGTGGTGAGCGTACCGCCGCTGAAGGCAACACCCGCCGCGCCGCGCCGCAAGAATTACAACATTCCTTTTGATATCCTCAATACCTATCCTGACGGCGAATACTGGGTTGTTGATGATACAACCCGAAAAGCTGCAGCCGCACTCAAGGATACCTTGAATGAATTCCGTATTGAAGCTGATGTAACCGGCATACGAAAGGGTCCGGTTATTACCATGTTCGAAATACTTCCAGCTCCCGGTGTAAAACTGTCCAAAATTGTCGGACTTCAGGATAATATCGCCTTGCGTCTTGCAGCTTCCAGTGTCCGCATTGTTGCCCCCATTCCGGGCAAGCACGCGGTAGGAATTGAAGTGCCCAATCAAAAACGTGCCATAGTAAGTTTCCGCGAAATTATCGAACATGACACACCGGCATCAAAAAAGATGGAGATACCGGTAATTCTTGGAAAAGACATTACCGGAGAAGCCCAGCTCCTCGATCTGGCAGCAACACCACACTTGCTTATTGCCGGTTCCACCGGATCGGGAAAATCGGTTTGTGTTAACTCCATCATTTGCTCCATTCTGTACAAGCGTTCCCCGGAAGAAGTTCGTCTCATTCTTATTGATCCGAAAATTGTTGAACTTAAACTGTATAATGATATTCGCCACCTGCTTTCTCCGGTAATTACAGAGCCCAAGAAAGCATTTCAATCACTTCAATACTGCCTGTGTGAAATGGAACGGCGGTATGCGCTTCTGGACTCCATGGGTGTACGGGATATCAGGAGCTACAATCGGCGCATCATTGAACGCAAAATTGCGACAGAGAAACTGCCGTATCTTGTAGTAATAATTGACGAGTTCGCCGATTTGATGGCCACAACCGGCAAGGAGCTTGAATCAACCGTGGCCCGTCTGTGTGCAATGAGCCGGGCTGTAGGAATACACCTCGTTCTTGCAACACAACGTCCGTCAATCGATGTAATTACCGGTTTGATCAAAGCGAATATACCGAGCCGTATTGCGTTCATGGTTGCGTCCAAAATGGACAGCCGTATCATTATTGATCAGGTAGGAGCCGAGAAACTGCTTGGCCGCGGTGATATGCTCTACACCAGCGCTACCGATCCATTCCCGGTCAGAATTCAGGGCGCATACGTTTCAGAGGAAGAGGTTGAACGGGTTGTAGAAGCCGTGAAGGAATTTGGAGAACCGGAGTATATTGACGAAGAAATCTTTGTGGACGATGACGATGACGGTCCGATTGAAGCGTCGCTGTTCAATGATGGAGATGATCCCCTGTATGACAAGGCTCTGGAGATCGTTCTTCTTGCCGGCAAGGCTTCCGCGTCCTATATTCAACGTCGTTTGAAAATAGGCTACAACCGGGCGGCCCGTCTGGTAGAAGAGATGGAACAGCGGGGTATTGTGGGACCGGCAAACGGTTCAAAACCCCGCGAAGTAATTCATCATCCCTGATCGGAAACCGAGAAAGCGGTTTTCACCATTGGTGAAACACGCTTATATGAAGAACTTGAGGTCGCGCATATTAACCTGATTCCATCGTTTGCTGATGATATAGCTTCCGGTAACGGCAGCAAGAGCGTCAATCGCTGCAGCAACAGAGGCGATAAAGAACGCCGCAGGACGTAGAATCAGGTATCCTGCTTCAAATCCACGACCATACAGGGCACACACGGCTGCAAGGGCAATGTACGCGCCGCCAAACGGTATGCGGCCGAGCAGGAATGAGAGAAGTATTGCTACTCCCAATAACCAGAACATGTCCGAGAATGCAATTCCCCGGCTGGAGTATGACTTGAGTATTACTATGAAACTTATGGTCACTGTCAGTGCGGTTCCTGGCCGGGCGAACACTGAAAACAGGGGAAGGGTAATGGATGAAACCCGTCGCCGTACGCCGAGACTTTCATTGACATGTCGAAACAGTATAGGAAGGGCCATGTTGGCATCGCCGGAAAAGAATGCGGCAAGCGCGGGTGCAATGCCGGCATACAGGATACGGTACGGATTGCCTTTCCCGCAGGTAAGACGGATAATCGCCGGGAACAATACCAGCGCGGAAAAAAGCAGCATGAAAAGAAGCAGAATGATGAAGTCGGTAAAGGCCCGAGAAGAGATCATCTCGCGGAATTGCAGTATCCAGTGTACCGAAAGCGCTATCATGCCGATTGCTACAACATCGACAAAAAATGTCATGACCGAGTATGCAACACGGGAAAGGGAATCAAAGAGGGTCAGTGTCGCCTTGGCGCTTGTTTTGTCTACGGCGCATCCGGCTCCTACGAAACCGGCAAAAACACAAAGAGGCAGTATGAACAGTCCATTCGTCAGGGCCTCAAAAGCACTTGACGGGAACAACTGCAGAATGGATTCCCGGACACCGACAGACACCGTTTCGCTTGCGCCCTCAACAAAAATGGGTATGCGGGACGGATTTCTGATAAGAACAGAAATTAAACCAGTGACGGCAAATACAATTGTGGTTATAATGATGACACTGCCGGTCATGACTCCAAGGCGCAGAAGGGTTCTGTTTTCGCGCAGTTCAAAGACTGCAAGAGTGAATCCGAAAAACAGAAATGGATACAGGGAGTACCGGCCAAACTGGATTACCAGATCCGAGAGGTATTCGGTAATTGACGCAAACGACGCGTTTTGATGCGGAGCCACGAGTGCAAAGGCGAGTCCGATAAGGACTCCGGCAATGTATTTGATCCAGATTTTCATGGAGTAGAGGATACCTGAACCATTCTCTCCCGTCAATCGGAGCAGTTATGACGAATTCCTTTTTTTTGATCAACATGGGTATGGTTCTCTGCGTCCTTGCGGCCCTTTCTGTCTGTAATTTTTTCAAACGGGACAGGTCTTCCATTCACAACCGCTTCGCGGCATTGTGTTTCATTGTCATGATTACCGGTGCCGTGTTTGCCTCCCTGCGCTTTCATCCCTCCTTGTTGCGCTACCGGGAATTGTTGGAACTGGTTTTTGCCTTTTTCAGCTGGGGAACTGCGCTGATGTATCTGTCCTTTCTGGTTGATTTGACTGCGGTGCGGCGTTCGCGTTTTTTCCCTCTTTCCATTATTGCACTTGTTCCTGCGACACTGTTGTCTGTATATGTCCCCCGTCCTGTAGGACTCCTGATTGTTGTCGCTCTGGCAACAGGAGTTGTTGTTTTTTTCTCAATGAGATTTCTTGTTTTCTGGATTCGAACGGCTACCGATGACCGTGCGAAACGTGATGGCGAATGGATGATTATTGTGTTCATCTTTTTTACGTTTGGGGCACTGGTTGCCTTTTTCCATTCTCCTTCGGGCTTCTTCTGGGTTCTTGCGTTCTGGCTTGTAATAATCCATTTGGCCGTCAACCATCTGGGAATATTCAGAAACCTGACCAATACCGAGAACAAGCTGATTCTGGACAATGTATTTGATATTGTAATCATTCTTGATGCCCGGGGGATAATCGTTCGCATGAACCGGCGCGGATACCACATAACAAATTTTGGATCAATCGCGCTCATCGGTAATGGCATTGAAAGTCTCGTCGTACACCGGGATTTAAGCAACGCAACGCGGAAACAATGGTTGAGCGATCATGCCTGGCTTGATACCGGAGGACAACACCGGCGCAGTCCTTCCATAGATGCTGCGCTGACTACGCGGGACGGGGAGGAGATTCCCGTGGATCTGAGAGTCGTTTGTCTCGTGGATTTATCCCGCGAGATAACCGGATATATAGTTTCGGCAACCGATCTTCGTATTACCCAACAACTCATCAAGGAAATTTCGGACAGGGAATTTGCCGCGAGGGATCTTGCCCTTTCTGAAAGCAAGTTTTCAAGAATGTTTGTGTTCAATCCTTCCGGCATTCTCATACTTGAAATGGATACCTTTCGTATTACCGACGTTAATCCCGCCATGGAAGACATTCTCGAGACAGACGGCGCGAAGTTGGTTGGCCGTACAATACAGGAGACCCCGCTTGATCTTTCCGCCATGTCCATAGAATCGTTCATTGACCAGATTCGTCAGGAAGGAAGTATTGCCGAGTTTTCTGCACAAGTACATTTTGAAAACAACCGTGTCAAACGATGCCGGCTTTCGACGGTTGCCTTTGAAGTGAATAATGCGCGGCGAATAATACTATCAGCGTCTGATGTTTCTGCAGAAGAGGAAATGCGCGAGGCCCTCATGCGTCGTCAGAAGGTGGAAACGGTTGGCATACTTGCCGGTGGTATCGCGCATGATTTTAACAATATATTGGCTGTCATTCTGGGGCATATCGGGCTTGCAAAGATGCGCATAACCGACAAACAGGCGCGGGATCCGGTTGAACGGGCAGAACGCGCCTGCTTGCGTGCCCGGGAAATTACCGGACAGCTTCTTGCTTTCTCCCGCGGCGGGTCTCCGGTGCTGGCCGTTCATGACAGCCGGGAGCTCATTACCGAGTTTTCCATGCTGGGTGTGGAGGGAACGGCGGTATCCTGTCTGTATACCTTTGATCCTGATCTTGTTCCCCTTCATGTTGACCGCATTCAAACGGGTCAGGTAATTGTCAATCTGGTCAAGAATGCGGCACAAGCCATGGAAAACAGCGGTTTTATCGATATCAAATGCACCACCAGGGATTATCGGAGCCGTTCTTCCCGGGCACGTCCTCTCGGGCTCGATTCAAAGCCGGTAAAAAGAGGGCTGTATGTGGAAATACAGATACATGATCGCGGTTGCGGTATCCCCGAATCGGTGAAGAACAAGATATTTGATCCGTTCTTCTCTACAAAACAGACCGGAAGCGGGCTTGGTCTTTCAATTGTCTATTCTGTCGTTCAAAATCATGGCGGTGCGCTCACTGTTGAGTCGGACAGCGGTCAGGGAACAACGTTCACCCTTTTACTGCCGGGAAGCGAGTCGTGCCCGGTTTCGAATGTTCAGGAAAATCGGGAGGAGTCCGACGGGGTATATCATCTGCTGGTAATGGATGATGATGAGCAGGTTATTACTACCGCCGTATCGCTGCTTTCTTCGTTTGGATACCTGGTTGATGTGGCCTCGGACGGACAAGAAGCTCTCGAAAAATATGGTGCCGCGAGACAGGCAGGAACACCCTACCATGCGGTTATTCTTGATCTGGTTATTCCCGGCGGTATGTCCGGCCGTGAATGTGCTGCTGCAATCCTGACTATTGACCCTGATGCAGTTTTGATTGTTTCATCGGGATATTCTGATGATCCGGTATTGGCTCACTGGAGGGAGTACGGATTCAGGGGTGCACTCAAAAAACCGTACACTCTCGATGAAATGCGCAGAGCTTTGCTGAATGTACTTGTTAACTGACTTGAAGTGCCGGTATACTTGAATCCATGAGTGAACGCATCCTTGTTTGTGATAACAGT